>NZ_JBFTNJ010000053.1:0-24814 GCF_056397425.1 Arthrobacter sp. 05N33_2 | reverse complement strand
TGAAACCAGCCAAATAACACCAGACCACACCACGGGGTGGCGGGCCCGGCAAATTCAACCAATTCAATACAATAAATTGGTATCAACAAACTTGGCACACTATTGAGTTCTCAAACAACAGACACACCCGGCACCACCACAACCAACAATCAGTCAGGGATCGCTCCGGAGCAACTTTTCAAACTTACCCGATCTCGGAAGTCTTTGCAAATTCGCATTTCTGCGATTTACATTCATCCAAGAAGGTCCCCGCCGTTATTTAGCACGCAAATTTGCGAACCATTTTCAGGCTGTTTAGAAGGGGGTCGGTCGCTTTCTTTCCGCATCAGCGGCGGCGACTCGAAYTACTTTACACGCCGGGAGGACCCTGCACAAATCGGCCCCCTGAGGGGGTTCCATGGCGTCACATTCCCGGAACCGCGCGGATTTCGGCAGCCCTGGCCGCCCCCAAAGGCCGGCGGCCCGGCGTCGGGCTTCTATGGAGTGGGTCACACGCGCACATCACGAGGCTTTGCTCCCGGTGCCATACTCAGAGCGTGACGACGTCGTACACGTTCCGTGCCGAGCTGTGGCACTACCCCGAGCAGGCAGGCTGGCACTTCATCACCTTGCCGCCGGACCTGGCGGAGCAGCTCAAGGACCAGACCGCCCCATTCCGGAAGGGCTTCGGTTCGGTGAAGGTGAGGGCCTGCATCGCCGGGCAGCGGTGGTCGACGTCGCTCTTCCCGGACAGCAGGACCAACTCGTACCTCCTCCCCGTCAAGAAGGCCATCAGAACCGCAGCCGGCATCCACGCCGGCGATGAGGTGGACGTGGAAGTCGAACTGATTCTTGAGGGCTGACAACAGGGACTGGATTGCAGGGGTAGCTGCAGGGCGACCCGAACGCTTCTGCTCTTTGCTGCGCCGCTGCTTGAAAGAACAGTTCACCCCGCCGGAGACGCCTCCACGAAGGCCACCTGCGTGGCGTATTGCTGATACAGCTTGACGGCCTCGTCGATCTCGATGTGGCCGAAGTTCAGTGCGACCTGCAGCCCCTCCAGCTGGGCGCTGGCGGTCTCGGCTGCGCTCACACGGTCCGCCACGGAACGGGACGTGGCAAAGTTCGTGGCCAGCGCCGCGGCAACAGAGCAGATCACCGCCAGCAGACACAGCCCGCGCCAAACAACCGAGTCGTCGGCCAGGTTGAAGATGTTCGCCACCGCTTCAGTGAACCCCGTGCCACCGGCGGCGGGGCCGACCGTGAACGCGGCGGCCAGCGCGCTGCCCACGATGCTGATGCTGGCCAGCCGGGAGCGCCGTGGTCGTTCCCGGCCGAGGTAGGACTGAAGGTCCCGTTGCTTCTGGTCGATGCGGTTGGACAGCCTTTGCCGCGTATCGGATGTTTCGTCCATGATCTGGTCCCCGGTTCCCTCGCCGATCGTGTCCGCACGCCTGGAAGGTGGGACTGCCAACGGTCCACCGGTTCCCCAGGGTTCCCCAGCCAGGGCGGGATCTCCCTGCCCCGTGGCCGCTCTCCTCCCGAAACGCGCACACGTTTAGGATGCTCCCGCGCCAATGCGGGTGTCTAGACACTTGACCGACGACGCCGGTGTTCCGCGCCTATCCGGGGCGAGGAACGGTGCCCCGAGGTTCTCCCGCCGCCGCTATTCGTTCGTCGGCGCTTTCACGTCAGCCCCCGCGTGCACGGCGGTCTCGGTGGGAGGCCGCCAGATGGGCGTGCCGTCGAGTGAGAGGTCAGCCGGTGGAGCAGTCACATGGGCCGTGATCCCCTGGGACCGGAGTTCGGCCTCCAGTATGAGCAGCATCCTTTCCGCCATGCCTATCGAGAGTTCGCCTTTGGTGTCAGTCCAAATCATGGGGCCAAGTTCGGTCAGATAGACATCGGAGACGTAGTTTGGCGTGTACTGGGGGTAGTCGCCAGTCATTTCGGCGGGGCTCAGTTCCTTGCCGTTCTGGTCCACCGAATAAAAGCGCTCTCCCGCGGCATACAATGCCGCGGCGGCCTTGTCCTGGTTGTCGGTCTCGACAAGGAACCCGGGTGACGTTTCCCATCCGTCACCCAGTCCTTCCTCGTACCTCTCGCCCTGCTGGTCGAAGATGTCAGGTGCCACGGTTACGCTCACCGCGCTGTTTCCCTTCACGTTGCCTTCGTGGGCGATGGACGGGCTTGGCTGAGGACTCGGGGTTGAGGGTGCCGCACGCACGGTGGGCGAAGTGAAGGCTAGGCCTGGCTGGGTGGATCCAGAGCATCCGGCCAAGGCCAGCCCGAAAGCCATCACTACTGCCCCACAAAGATGTCGTCTTGACACGTGCCCTCCCCCGGCGCCCACCAGCCGAGGTCAGTGTAAGCCACGCCCGCCGCGCAGTCACCTAGCTGGCGGGGTCGTACTGGAAAGCGCGCACCTCCTGCGCGCAACGGCAGGCGGCCGCGATCTTCGCGGCCCACTCCAAGGCCGCATCGTACGAGGGCAGTTCCAGCACCGAGTAGCCGCCTTCGAGCTGCGTCGTCTGCGGGTAAGTGCCCTCGCTCACGGTCCCATCGCCGTCGACCATGACGGGCGGGATGCCCTCATCAATGCCGCCGCCGAACACCCAGACGCCGGCGTCCTTCGCCTCCTGGACCACCGCGTGCGACGCATCCGAAACAGCCTGCAGCTCTTCGTCAGGGAAGACCATGGCGGCACTCGGAAACGAGATCAAATATTTGGTCATTCGCGTCGACTCCTTGTTTGCAGCACGGTGAATCGCGTTCATCCTCGCCGATGCCCTCGTGCCGCGCAACGGTCTAGGCGGTCCCGCGGAGGCCGGTGCTTGCTCGCGGATCCGCTTGCGGCCGGCCGGCTCCTTTTGCGTTCCGGTGGCCGTGACGGCGAACCTGGGACCTCATGCAGCACCCGATCCGTACGGACGCGTGATTGCCTCAAGGAAATGCCCGTCAGGATCCGCGAAGTAGACGCCGCGTCCGCCGTCGTTGTGGTTGATCTGCTGTGGGCGGGACCGTCCCGGGTCCGCCCAGTAGGGGATGCCCTCGGCCTGGATCCTTGCGAAGATTCCGTCGAAGTCCTCCTCGCTGACCAGGAAGGCGTAGTGCTGCGGGGCGATGGGCCGGTCCGCCGTGGCGAAATCGAGGGCCACTCCGTGGTCCAGGGGCACGGTCATGAAGGACCACATGGCTTCGGGTTCCGGCAGTCCGAGCACGTTGGCCAGGAACTTCGCCGACCGCCGCTTATCCGTTGCGTAGACGATGGTGTGGTTGAAAGCGACCGTCATGGCGACCTCCTCCGGGGTGGTTGTCTGAGACCATCTGACATCCGTCACTCTTCAGATTCAAGAGCGCCAACTACGTCCCCGGAACCTTCATGGCGCCAGTCTCAGCGGGGAAAATTTAGGCTGCGATCACGACGGCGGCCCATGGCCCAGTCCTCGAGGGGAGCCCTTGACGGGCACTGTCATACTGACGCCATGGCAATCCGAATGACACGGCGTGGAACGGTACTGCTGCGGTACGGTGCCGCGGCTGTCCTGCTTGTCGCTGCCCAGCTGGCGGGCTTTTGGTTCCACTCAGCCGGCAATTACGAAGGCACCGCGAACGTTCCGCTCGCCGAATTTCCGGAGGACGTGGACGTTTTCTACGTTCTGACCTTCGCACCCTCCATCATCGGACTCAAATACCTGGTCTACGACTTCGCGGTTAGGGCATTTACGAAGAGCTACAAGACTCCTGCGCTGCTCGTCTGCTTCTTCGTCGGCTACGCGGCCGCATTGGCCATCGACGCTGCCTGCCTATTTTCGGCGTCAAAGCCAATAGCCGATGCAGGGTTTGCCATCATGGGCGCGATTTTCCAAACTCCGTTGGTCCTCTTCGCATTTGGGACCGCAATCGCCGCGACGGTCCTTTTAAAAGACCGGCCTCCTCAGACCGGGGCTACGCAGGCCCCGTGAACGGACGCGGCGGTCACCCGAGCACCCCGCCACGAAGCGCTGAACTCCACAAAGGCACCGCACGACGTCGGGCCTGACCCCCGCCTCCCATGCTGGAAGCGGGGGTCAGGCCCGTGCGGTTACTAGCGGGGGGCTGCCGGGTTTCGGTCAGCGCAGGGACTGCAGGGACGCGTACGGTTCGCTGGGCAGGTTGCCTGCCATCCAGGGGCGGGTGGACCGGATGGGAGGGGTGTGGCCCCGGCCGTCGCGGACGACCGCGACTATGGTGGCGACGGCTGCGAAGACCAGGAGTCCGGCGAGCAGGATAGCGGCAAATTCCATGTGAAGAGCACCTCGGGCGAGTGATGGAGCTGGTTGTTGGGGCTGATGATGGATCAGGTTGTTGGGCCGGAATCCCGGGCGATCGGTGCGGGTTTAGTTTGCGACTGGGGTTCAGGTTTCCGGTCCTTTTGTGGGGACATGTCCAGTTTCCGCACCCACCGTGTGAGCCACCGTGTGAGCATTTTCCGCTTTGGTTTCCGCCCGCTTCCGGCTCCCTTCGGCTCCGATCATGCGCCGGCCAGGCGCCGTCGCTCTCCCGCCGCACGCTCACCGTCTGCCCCTCCCGCTCCCCCACCAGCGGCGTAGCATGACTCATATGGCCGAGACTTGGATTCGGCTCCTCGGTCCGCCCAGGATCGAGTCCGTTGGCACCGCACCCCGGCAGCCCCGGGGCCGCAAGGCGTGGGCTGTGCTGGCCTACCTCGCGCTGCAACCGGGCGGCACCGGCCGGGCCCGGACGGCGGCCCTCCTGTTCCCCGACGCCGAGGACCCCCTCGGCGCCCTGCGCTGGAATCTCTCCGAGCTGCGCCGGACCCTCGGCGCGGATTCGGTCGGCGGCGACCCGCTGCGGCTCGTGTTGCCGGCCGGCTGGAACTGCGATGTGCTGGCGGCCCTGCAGCCAGCCGGCGGCGCCGACCCCCGCACCTTCGACGGCGACCTCCTGGAGGGACTCGCCTTCGAAGAATGCCCGGCGTTCGAGTCCTGGCTGGAGGACCAGCGGCACCGGCTCGAGAACGCCGTCCTGACGCTGCTCTACGAGGCATCGCTCGCCGCGCTGGCGGCCGGAAGGGCGGACGACGCCGTCGACCTCGCCACCCGCGCGCTGCACCTGGACCCCTTCAACGCCGACTGCCACGCCGTGCTGATCAAGGCCTTGCTCGCCCTGGGTGACTACCGGCGGGCGCGGGAGCAGGCCGACAAGTGCCGCGAGCTCTACCGCCGGGAGCTCGGGCTCGGCGTGCCGGCGGAGGTGCGCCGGGCACTGTCCGACGCTGCGCCGGCCGCGGAGCCGGGGCTGCCGGCCAGTTCGGCCGCGGTGCGGTCCTACCTCGACGCCGCCGAGGCGTCGCTCTCGGCAGGCTCGGTGGACCGCGGGCTGGAGCAGCTACGCCTCGCAGCCGAGATCGCGCAACGGACCGGGGACCATCATCTGCTCGCCGAATCCCTGGTCACACTGTCCGCGGCGCTGATCCATCAGGCCGGCGGCCGCGGCGCCGAGGTGGCCGATCTCCTGCACAGAGCTTTGAAGTCGGAAGGGTTGGACCCGGAGTCGCTGGCGTCGGGGGCACGGAGTCCCGGGCGGTCGGCGTCGCGGGTGGCGGCGGCCGCGTACCGGGAGCTGGGGTACCTGTCCGTGCAGCGGGGCATTCCGGACCGTGCGGCCGGCTGGCTGGAGCAGGCGGCCCGGGCGGCGGACGGGTTCGACGACGAACGCTCCAGGATCCTGGCCATCCAGGGCATGGCGGCCTCGGACACCGCGCACTACGGTGAGGCGCTGGCGGCTTTGGCCGAATCGAGCCGGCTCGCCACCGCCGTTGGCGGCCGCCGCCTACTGGCGTTCAGTACGGCCCTGACCGGCCGGGTGCATCTGCTGCGCGGGGATTTGGAGCCGGCGGCTGAATGCCTGGACCGGGCCCAGGAACTGATCGCAGCCGAGCACTGGACGGCGTTCGAACCCTTTGTCGCCGGGCTCCGCGGCGAGACGTTCCTCGCCGCCGGCCGGCTGGAGGACGCCGCTCCGCTGATCGACCGCTCGTGGGTGATGGCCGACGTCGCCGGCGACCACTGCTACCTGACCCTGGCCGCCGGGGCCAAGGCCCGGCTCAGCATGGCGCTGAATGACCAGGCCGCGGCCGAATCCTGGCTGAAGCGAGGGCTCGACACCACGCCCTGGTATCTCTGGTACCGGGCGCGGCTGCTGGACACGGCCGCCGAGGTCGCGATCGACGCCGGCTCCCCCGCCGCCGGGGACTACGCCGACCGGCTGGGCACCATGGCCAGCCGCGGCGCACTGCGCGAACTGGTGGTCCGGGCGCACTCGCACCGGGCGGTCCTGGGTGATGCCGCCGCCGCGGAGACCATCCCGTGGCTGGCCAAGGACATCGACAACCCGGCGCTCAACACGTACCTGGCCCGGCGCGGGCAGCTCTGATCAGCTGCGGCGCGAGGCGGCAGCGGCGCGTGCTGTGGCACCGGGCGGCAGGGGCGAAAGACACTGCTGACTCGACGGGCGCCTGGTGCTACGGTAGCGAAATGTCAGCAACCTTGGTTCGCCCCAGACGCGGCAAAATCTTCGCAGGCGTGTGCGCTGCCTTGGCCGACCGTTTCGAAGTCCCCCGGGCATTTGTCCGGCTCGGGTTCATGTTCTTCGGCCTGTTCGGCGTGGGCGAGTTCGTCTACATCGCATTGTGGATCCTCATCCCCCGGGATGACTAGCCGCCGGGCAGGACCGCACCGAGCGCAGCTTTCATCGCTGGAATTGAGTAACCCCCTCCATCGCGCTGCCCCGTGCCCTAGGATCGCGGTATGGCGCCAACCGAGGACTTGTTCGAAGGGCAACCGTCCGGGATGCCGGAGCCAATGCCTCGGGGCAGGGCCCTGTATCAACCTGCGGTGGGCGAACCGGCCAAGGTCAGGCATGTGGGCGGCTATGCCCCGTTCATCGAGTTCTGCATCGGCCGCGGAGTCCGGTCCGAAGAACTGGCCTCCGATCCTGAGCGGCTCATTTCGTTCCTGCGCACGTTCGGCTCCTATTTTGAAAACGACAGCACACTCAGTGCCGCGGCGGCCGTTTTCGCCGGGAACGCCATCGCCCGCCTGAGACCGGACGCGCACTGGGCCGCCTACGAAGGTGCACCTTCCACGGTGGGAAACCGCCAGCGGCAGTTCGACGTCGACCGTCTGCTGGTGGCTGTGCGCAGCGCGGACGAAGAATCAGTGCGCGGGTTCGTTTCCGCGCTTCTGGACTGGGCCAGGGAGGAAGTGGATGAGTCTCCGGCAATGCGGCCCGTTCCGGTACCACCGACGGCAGGACAGCCCCGCTATGTCCGGCCGGACCTGCCGACGACCACCTACTACGCCCCCGGTGGAGAACCCATTGCCTACGGCCGGCAGTGGGGCGTTGAGGGGCCCGATCCTGATTCCTACAGCGTGGACAGCCACCCCGAGCGTTTCGCCGGACTCCACATCGTGGCACGGGCCCTGATCGACCATCTGGCTACCGCGTACGACGTCGAGGTCCATGAGGATCCGGTCCACGCCAGGGACCTGCTGATCGAGGTCCGGGACGTGTTGCATGCAGTTCGGGTCACCCCGCGGCGTTCCGGAGCGGCGCCATTGACGTTTGTGCTGACCGGCTACCCGGGCGTCGTGGTCCACGCCGGCGTGCTGCACGACTTCCCGTTTCCCCTGTGCGGCTGCGACGCGTGCGACGAGACGGCTGAGACAACAGCGGACCGGATGGAGCGGGCGGTGCTCTCGGTCGCGGCCGGCGGATACGCCGAACGCTACCCGGTTGGCAGCCGGCAGTGGAGCGAATACGCACTCAGCGCGTTCGACGGCTCGGGTTCGGAAAGCGGTAGTGGCGAACCGGGCCCCGTCGCCGCCGCCCGACTCGAGGAGGCTGAGATCCGGCTGCGGGATGTAGTCGGCTCGTGGAGTCCGTGGCCGCTGCGCGGGAGCTGAACTCCGACGGCGGTGCCGCACCGCCGTCGTCGTACTGCTCTTGGGAGCACAGGTGGGTTAAACAAAAGCAGGGCCCGTCCGAAGACGGGCCCTGCTCGAAACCTAACGGTCCCGGGTATCTAAAAGGAAATTAGATAGCCTGGATGTTGGTGGCCTGAGGGCCCTTGGGGCCCTGCTCGGTTTCGAAGGAGACCTTCTGGTTCTCTTCGAGGGAGCGGAAGCCGGAGGAGTTGATCGCAGAGTAGTGTGCGAAAACGTCCTGTGAGGAGTCATCGGGGGAAATGAAGCCGAAGCCCTTTTCAGCGTTAAACCATTTGACGGTACCAGTAGCCATTATTTTTGTCCTTCGTGAAGGTGGAGGAACTGTCCCGACTTTCGGGTCCTCCTGTTTGGGGTGCTCAAAACCGCTGCTTCAGAAGAACATGGACTTTCGACCATGCGTACTGCCTGAACTACGAACTGCATAAACACAACAACAGGATCAACCATACAGGAGATTCCGGACACCATTTACCACCGCCTGATTGGCGTACCCATGCCCAAGCCGAAAGGCCCTGGCTATCTATCGTGTGGATCGGCATCTGGTCAGCAGTCAGGAAGTCATCGACCACGGCTGCCAGCCCCGCTTCTCGAGCTGGTGACCCTCCACGCCGGGGAAGGTGAAGGTGCGTTCCAGGTTTGGCTGTGGCCGCGTATTGGGGTGGCGCTGCGTCCCGGGGATCCGTTACCGCCGCGCACGGCGGGGACGGGTCCACCGGCGGGCGTAGCCGAACCCTTCCGCAATGGACGGTTTAGAAGTTAATCTGGGCCATGGGAATGTTGATTGGGATCGTGATCTTCCTGATGCTCTGGCTCGGCGTGTTGCTGGCCTGCATAATTCTCCCCACCGTGGCCCTCGCTAGGTATAACCGGAGGCGGTCGCAGCCACTGGCACTGGAGCCCGAGTGGCCGCCACGGAGGGCGAAGTACGCCCCGCCCCCTGTGGTCAGGCTTGAGTCCAAGGTCAGACCAACCCGTCAGCAGATCGAAGCGGCCGGCCCGGTAGTGGAGCCCAAGTGGAACGGGACCTACAGGTGGTGCGTCGGCCAGGATAAGAAAGCCTAGGACCGCGACTTCAAGGACGCCGAGCAACTGGCAGAGGCCAGGCTTGCCCCGCCGGGCCGGGGTCCTACATTTTGAGTAGGACGGCCGCGCCCGGATCACGGAGCCGGTGGCAGATCTCACCTGACGACCGGTCGTCACAGTGAAGGCCCCGCCGGAGCAGGGCCTTCAGAACGAATCGGGCGGGCAAGTACTTGCAGTGCCTCGCGCGGCCCGGCCACTCCACTCAAGACTTCCGAGCGGTGGATCGACTGGCGCTAAGACCGAAATGACTGCCAGAAAGCCAATCGATCATTCGACGGGGAACATCGCTCTCGCGGTGCGGCCTATCACGTTCGTCATGGTCGCATCCACCGCGCCGCCGATCACTCCACCGACCAACGGTATGCCCTTCGCCAAAGTCACGACCGCACGCTTCGAGCCGTACTTGGCCAGGAGCATGAAACCGGCCTTCTTATTAATCTCGCGAATCAGCACGATCGGGAGCTGCTTGATCGCCTGAATTGCCACTTTCTCTCCAACCTTGATGCCGAATGCCTTCACGATCTGCTGTGCGTTCGAGCCCACCGCGATGAGCGTTGCCACTGTGCGAACGTGCGGATCCTTGGGGTCGTACCCACGCAGGTAGGCGATTGCGCCGGCGAGACGTGCATTGATCACGAGTGCGCCCGCCATGTTCGCGGGAACGGTCACTGGCATGGCGATGAAACCACCGAGCCCGGTCACGAAACCGTTGACACTGGCCGCTTCGACCGACTCGATGATCAGCCTTCTGATCGCCTTCTCGATATCGTCGCGCTCGTACGGCCTGACTTTCCGTGTCGGGTCGGCGTTGGGCTCGTAGCGGGCTCCTTGGACGCGAGCCAGCCGATCCTCCGCCCACGTGATCGAGCCTGTCAGGGGACCGACACCCGTGTCGATCACTTTGCCAACCAGCTTCAGGAGCTGCCCGGACGCCTTATCTGCGGCAGCTGTTGGCGCCTCCTCGAGCTGCTCACTCGGGTAGCCGGACTCGGGCGGCTGGTTGTAAGCGGGATGGGACACTTGAGACCTTTCGACGGTGCTGACATGATGCGGGGGCATCCCGCACATACCGCACACGACGGTGAACGTCCCCCGGCATGAACATACAGCCATACCCCGAGGGTGCGAAGAACGAGGGTGGCGCGCCCTGCAATGTTTCCGGGAAGTCGTATGACGGGAGCCGCACACTTTCACGACCCATGACCTTTGATCCCTAAACAGCCTGACCGCCGCAGGAGCTACGTTCGTCAGCACCCAGGACCTGTTCCGCAGAGGTCGTTGCCGCTGCCGTCGGCGCCGTCAGGGAAAGTCGAGCTTTCTCTCCAGCTCAAAAAGATGAGCGTCGGAACCGGTGGTCGAAGTGGCAGCGACTGCAGGCCGACCGCCTGTACCGTGCCCCGCCGCGGGCATATCCTGCAGGAAGACCAGTCCGTGACCGCCAACTACCGGAGGAAGATCCATGGAAATGCCGAAAGCGTCCGATGCCGACAAGGAGCATTTCCGCGCGGTGCTTCCCGACCATCCCGAGGTGGTCGTCAAGCCGATGTTCGGAAACCTTGGGGCGTTCGTGAACGGCAACATGTTCGCCGGCCTGTTCGGGCCCACCATCGGTGTGAAGCTGGGCGAGGCGGACAAAGAAATGCTTGAAAGCACCGAGCGGACCGTCCCGTTCGGGCCGGCCGAGCGTCCGATGGGCGGCTACACCGGATTGCCGGAGATCTGGAACGCCGAGGGCGACGGCGACGAGGCGCGGGCCAAAGCCTGGGTGAAGAAAGCATTCGAGCACGTGGCCGGACTGCCGCCCAAGGAGCCGAAGGTTTCTAAGCCCCGGCCCAAAAGGGTGGAAAACTAGGGCAGGACAACACTCACCAGTTCTGACCGGCTGCCGGTCTCCAGGTCCTCGGTAAGGGCCAGCGCACCGATCTGCGGGCAGTGATACTTATACTCCCGGGAGTTCTTTTCCAGCGGCGTCCAGTCGTAGACCTTGACGCAGTCGGTGTACGTGCCTGACTTGGTGGAGACTGTCTCGCCGGTAGCTACGGTGTCCCGCATGTCTTCCGCATTACCAACGTAGAACTCCTGCCTGTAGGAATCGCCGACGCGCTGCTCGGCCTTCATCCAGATGCCGGCTTTTGCGCCGTCTTTTCCATGCAAAAAGCTGCCGGAGTGGTTCACCAACATTCCATTCGAGTAGTTGTCCACGTCCTCGCCGAAGTACCACACGTCGCCGTTTTTGTGTTGCGCCAGATAATCGCGGGTTTCCTCCACGAGCTGCCCGTTCTTGTACTCCTTGTCCAGATAGACCACCGTCTCAACACCGTCTATGGTCCTCGTCTCCGGCAAGATTTCGATCTCGATCCTCTCGGTGACTCTTCCTTGCTCGGCGGTCTCGTAAGTCAGTTTCTTGCCGACAGGGAGCGCGAAGTATTTGTTGGTGATTTCGGTGGTGAAATCTGCTGGGTTGATCTGCGGGTTGTACTCCGCGGCCCCGTTCTTTTTTGTGTTGTCGAAGGCAAATAATGTCACCCCGCCAACAACCAGCAACAGAACGATCACACCAAAGAAGATTTTGGTTCGTCGATTCATGACCGTTCCCCCTCCTTCTGAGTAGAAATTCCTGTAGGGGGTCAGAGCACCGTTGCTTGCCCATGGCCATAGAAAAAAGCTAGCGCAGTCGGCACTGAACCAGAACACCCTCGGCGAAACGCCCCGCTTGGAGAGGCGCCGCCTCCCCGAAGCGCCAGCGAAGGTACGATCTGTCTCAGCGAGCGGGACGCCGCCCGTCTTCATTTGCCGGAGTCTTTATGGGGGAGACCAAATGATTGAATTGAAACGCATCTACTGGACGCGCCAATTACTCCGGTTCGCCATGGCAGCGTTGACGGTGTGGATCTTCGCCGGAGCCATCCTGTCGCTCGTGACGCGTTCCGGGAACGCAACTGCGGTACGACCCCCCACGACCGTCACAGCCATCTTTACAGGGATGTTCGACGGCGTGCTGGCGGTCGTCGCGCTCCCTGGCGTACTCGCCGTCGTCCTGACCATTAGCGCGTCGGTAATCCGGGCGAGGGACGTGAAGCGCCGCGATCCGGTCCGGCGCTTCAGCCGCCAGCAGCGCCGCGAAGGCATGTCGCGGGCAGAAGGCCAGTGCGAGCTGGAGGCCGGCTTCCGCCGCCGTTGTTCCCGCCATGCGGAACACGGTGACCATTTCTACCCGTGGTCCAAGGGCGGATCTACCAGCCTGCGGAACTTCGTCGCCGCGTGCAGCAGGTGCAACCGCGCGAAAGGCGCCCACATCCCGTCGCCAGGCCAGCGGGAAAGACTGGAACGACGACGGCGGACGTACGTAACGCTTGAGGATGCGGTCGCCGTCGGGGAACGGCAGCCGTTTGCCTAAGTTGTAGGCGATACGTCGAGCATCGGTATGTGTTGTCGCCCTGCCTGTCCCAGATGTCCCGGATCCGCTGACAAGGGGGACCTCACCGAAAATTTCGCGAACCCTTCCTGAATATGAAGGGCGCCATCGCGACACGCCGATTGCAGGTCACGACGGCCCGGCATGCCTTTGTAACACTGAACTCCGAGCCTTGACCACACGAAAAGGAGCCACCCCCTTGGAAGCAGCAGCAGTGACCACGTGGATGTTCGTCGACGAATGTCCGATTCCCAACGACGTCGCGGAACTAATGGTGCCGGGCGAGCAGCCGGTGGCCGCGTACAAGACGTTCCGGGATAGCGCCATCTTTACAACCAAGCGCATGATCGTCCGCGACGCCCAGGGCCTGACTGGCAAGAAGGTGGAGGTGTACTCGCTGCCCTATTCCCACATCAACATGTGGTCATCAGAGAACGCCGGGAGATTTGATCTCGATGCAGAGCTGGAGCTTTGGACCCGCGCCGGGCATATCAAAATTAAGACGGGTAAGAAGGTGGATGTGCGCCGCCTAGACATGCTGATCGCGCATTCAGTCCTCGGCATCCAGCACTAACGCGGATCTTCTTCCACTAGAAATTCGGCACCCCCGACGCAGTCCAACCCCTGCGACCCGGCAACGGTAAGAGGACGCGCAATTCGTGTCCTCTTACCGGTTCCGCGTTCAGGCCGTACTTCTCTAGGGATTCCGGCTGCAGGTGCAGGAAAGGACTGCCCAGAATCTGCTGTAGGCGGTGGCCCTGCGGACATATCCTGCCAACAAAGCCAGCCCTGCACCTTGGCTACGGGAGAAGAACCATGGAGACCCGACGGCCGCCCGACATGCGGCTCCGCAAAGCGTCAACACCCTTGTCATCGGGGCCGGGCAGGCTGGCTTGGTCACGAGCTACTGGCTGAACCGGAGCGGCGTCGAACATCAGTTGCTGGAACGGCGCGAAACGCTTGGCGGGGCGTGGCAGGACCGGTGGGACGCGTTTTGCCTGAACACACCGAACTTCTCGCTCGCGCTGCCGGGCATGCCGTATGACGGCCCCGCCCCGGAAGCATTCATGCTGCGAGATGACCTCATCGACCATTTCCGGCACTATGCGGAGAGCATCGACGCTCCTGTCCGAACGGGTGCGGATGTCACGCGTATCGCGCCCGCGGATGGCGGCGGCTTCAACGTGGCGACAACCCAGGGCAGCTGGGAGGCCCGGAACGTGGTGCTCGCTACCGGCGGCTACCAAACGCCGAAAATCCCCGCACTGTCGGCGCAACTGCCCAGCCACATCCTGCAACTTCATACCGACAGCTACCGCAACCCGGGCCAACTGCCCGGCGGTGCCGTGCTCATCGTCGGAACCGGCCAGTCCGGCGGCCAGATCGCCGAGGAACTGCTCGCCGTCGGCCGCGAAATCCATCTGGCGGTGTCCACGTGCCCGGAAGCACCGCGCCGGTACCGCGGCCAGGACCTCCTCTATTGGATGATGCAGCTTGCACAATTCGGCCCCGACTACGGACTGAACGGCCTCACCGTGGGGCAGCTGCCCTCCCCCGCGGCGAGGTTCGCCTGCAACCCGCTGGTGTCCGGCGCCGACGGCGGCCACGACATCCACCTGCGGGACCTCGGACGCCGCGGCGTCCGGCTGCACGGCCATTTGGAAGCAGCCGACGACGGCGACCTCGTCTTCAGTGATGATTTTCCGGAACGCCTGGGCCAGGTGGAGGCGGCGTTCTACGAGCGGATGAAGCCGATGTTCGACAGCTATATTGCCGCCACCGGCATGTCTGCACCGGAGCCGGAGCCGCCGCGCAAGGACGACTGGCTTCCTTCGGAGCCGGCGCGGCTGAACCTCGAAGCCGCCAACGTCACGTCGGTCCTCTGGGCGACGGGCTACCGGCTGGACTTCAGCATCTTGGACATCCCGGTGCTGGACGAATGGAACTACCCACGGCACCACCGGGGCGTCACCGAACACCAGGGCTTGTACGCCGTCGGGTTGCCGTGGCTGACCGGGCACGGCTCGTCCATCGTGGCGGGCGTGGGCCGCGATGCCGAGTACATTGCGCAGCACATCGCCGGGAACATCGCCGCCCAGTGAAGGCGACGTTCCAGAGGGGGGCTACCCGGTCAAGGACCGTCGAAGTCCACAGGTGCGGCGAGGCCGGCCGAGCTGAACCACTCCCTGGCCCATGCCTGGATCGAAGGTATCGCCAGTTGCTCGGCAACAAGCTCCGGCGGCCCGTCGAACACGGACTTCCCCTCCTCCAGGAGGTCCCCGGTGCCGCTGCCGGCGAGGAGCCCGAAGAGGGCAGGCTGGTCGAGGAAGGGAAGCTTCCCGCCGCTGCCGTCGGTCAGCACGCCCCAGCGCGAGGTGAACAGCGAAAACTCCTCCGGACGTTCCCCATGGTCCGGCGCGAGCGGGCAGGCTTCGCCGTCGACCTGGATCCGCCGGTAGTTGGGCTCCGTTTCGTCGAGGGCCATCAGTTGGACATCGTCCAGCCACGACAGCCAGACCGCTGTGCACTCTGCCATCAGCGGATACGGGGCGGCGGCGATGTAGCCGGCCTTGCTCACGTGGGCGGAGTGGCCAACGGCGATGTTGTGGAGCTGCCCCCGGATCAGCGGCAGGACCGCGCTGACAGGCTGGTGGTAGCTGGCGAATTTCCGCCGCATCACTTCAGCGCTTGAATTCGAGCCGATGGAGACCACCAGGGAACGGGCTTCCAGCGGTGCCGCGCCGGCTTGCGCGAGGGCTTCATCCAGCCCGGCTGAAAGCTCAAGCGGCCGGAACTCAYCGCCGTCCATGACACCGGAGGCCACGGGTGGGTCCCATGGATACAGCAGCGGATCGAGATGGCCGGCGCCGCCGGTCCGGTTCAGTCCCATGGAGTCGGCCGGGTGAAGCCGTCGGGATCCTGCTGGACTAATCAAGGTGGCCCGCTTTCGTGGTTCGGGACTTCCAGTGTCCCGCACTTTGGGGGGAATTGGACCTTCGGCGCCCACTTCGGCCAGCCCGCGCCGCTTCGGTGCGAGGCCATTCCTGCGATCGGGGCCGGCTCGAGGTTAACGGTCAGCTCTGACATGAACCGGCCACGGCCTACACTCAGACTTGTGGCTACATATGAACCTGCCGAACTCGCTCGGGAACTCGGCTATATCAACGAGGATCGACAGGGGAAGATCGTCCGGGATTATCTACGCAAGAAATACGCGGACCACCCGAAGTACCAGCGGTGGGTGCTCGATGAAGTCCAAGCCGCCGACGTCCGCCTCAACGTTCCTCGGAACCGCTGACTTATCGCTCCCGATTGCCGATCGGTAACCGACATTTGGGCTGACGATTTAGCGCTGCCAACACGCCGCCGCTTATTGCTGCGATTCACACTTCAGCGCCGACAACGGTCAGCGCAATACGCAGCGCTGAGCGGGCAGCTATTTTTTGCGAGAGGGTCGCATATGGTCCCAGATGACGTGATCCAGCTGGGAGGGATTGACGCTAAGGTGTTTGGCTGCTGCCTTGACTGCGGCGCCGGCATCGATGGGATCGATGGGATCGATGGGAGGATCATCCCTTGTGATTCCTAGAACAGCGGCTCGCGACCCTGTGCGGCAAGCAGGCGGTTACAGTCGACCCGGACCCAATCCGGGACTTCGGCAGTCAGCATGAGGTATGTATCCCCCGAAGCGCCCAGCGTGCCCGAGCCACGCTCCGAATAGTGGCCATCGCACAAGTACGCGCCACCCTTCGTTCCGTTCATCTCCACGATGGCGTCGTATCGGGCGTCCTGGCCACACAAGTCGCACTTAGGAAGCACTGAATCGACGTAGACGTCGCCCAGTTTCGGACTAGACATGAGACGTTCTTCGTCCACAAGCTCATAGATGTGGGCCAACTCGTGGAGCACATGTTCCGCGGGCGGCGCCACGAGCTTCCCATCCAAATCCCTGGCCGGCCAGGCCATGGCATGAAGGTTGACGTGATCGGATACCGAAACAAAGGCCGCTTTCAGTCGCTCGTCGGCGGCTAAGCCTTCAGGTAGGTCAAGTGGCTCGTCAGGCAGTGGCAACAGCGGGTCCGGAAGATTCATGAAGCTGAGTCTAGTCATCAAGACTTGCATGGCATGGGATTCGAGACATTTTGGTTTGCGAGACACCACACCGGCCAAGGCTGAGCACGGCGACCATTTCTATCCGTGGCCCAAGGGCGGATCCACCAGCCTGCAGAACTTTGTTGCCGCCTGCGCCAGATGTAACCGCGCGAAGGGAGCGGGGATCCCGTCGCCGGGCCAGCAGGGCAGGCTCGAACGACGACGGCGGGACTCGTCGTTCGCGAAGGTCGGGTCGTTGTCGGCGAAAGACAGCCGCTCCCGTAGCAGGTGCCACGCTTAGTCTTGGCGAACATTGCCTTCGTCTGCGGTGGCTTCCCGGCGCGCAGATCGATGACGCTTGCCATCGCCGCTAACAAGGTCTTGTCCAAGTCTGGCTTCAAGGGGGTTCACATTGCCGGACATGCACTCTTCAGGCAGATACCCTCTCATGCATCACCGAATTCGACTGGGCACAGGTCATATTGACGACCCTTGTCCCAGCCATCATCGGTGTCATGGCTGCTGTTCTAGCAACTTGGATCGCAAACAGTCACCAGCGTGCTGAAGCCTCCAAGCAGCGCCAAATTGTTGCTACGGCTGCCATTATGCGTTCTGCGTACGACATGGTCAGGAGTAGCCACGGCAACAAGGAAGAAATGCGCCACGCTTCGGAATTCGAGATCTGCAACCAGATACTTTCAGTTGAGCTGGAGACGCCCGCGGGTAAAGCGTTTGTGGAAGAACTGAACGCATGGAGACAAACTATCGCAGCTAACTGCCGCGGTCTTCAGGAATTGGATCCCCGACAGGATCACAGCCCTCGCAGCGCTTCCCCGGAGCCTTACGAGCGCTGGTTCAATTGAGCACCAACCTCGAACGGCAAGCCCCAGCTCCGTCTGTGCAGCACCGCCCCTCACTGACCTTGGAGTACCGAATGAAGACGCCGGCCTCAATCGAGCCGATGATAGTCCGCCTCGACGGTCCCGTAAGGTGAACCAGGTTAGAGAGTTTCGTGATAAGTTTCGGCTGAGTGAGCCCTGAACTAGCAGAGGTTCTAGATTCTGCCGGGGCGCCTGTGAAGATAATCGACAACGTCAACGACCTGCTCGGTGACGACCTCAAGGCCAAGGTCACAACCGGGTCCAAGGTGCGGATCGCCGCTTCGACGTTCTCGATCTTCGCCTTCGAGGCTCTTCGCAAAGAACTCGAGCAGGTCGATGAGCTCGAATTCATTTTCACTTCGCCTTCGTTCCTGACGACTCAAGTGACCGGCAAACTCCCCAAAGAGCGGCGCGAGTTCTTCATTCCCGCGGACGGTCGAGCCGAATCGAACCTGTACGGATCCGAGTTCGAGGTTCGACTCAGGAACAAGCTCACCCAGCGAGCAATCGCGAAGGAGTGCGCCGACTGGGTGCGCCGCAAGGTCACGTTCCGGTCAAACGCGACTGGAAACCCGATGCAGCAGTTCGCTGTCGTGGACAACGATGCCGCATACACGCCTCTCCAGGGTTTCACCACCGCCGACCTTGGCTACGAGCGCGGCAACGCGGTCTCGAACATGGTGCAGCGCATCGACGAGGCCCCGATGACCGCGCAGTACATGCAGCTGTTCGACCAGATCTGGAACAACGCGGAACAGCTCGATGACGTCACCGAGGCGGTCTACGACCATATCGCCAGCGTGTACGCAGAGAACTCCCCCGCGCGCATATATTTCCTGATCCTCTACAACCTGTTCGCAGAGTTCCTGGATGAGATCAACGAGGACGTGTTGCCTAACGACCGCACCGGTTACCAGGACACGAAGGTCTGGCAGAGCCTCTACAACTTCCAGCGCGACGCGGCGACGGGGATCATCAACAAGCTGGAGACCTACAACGGCTGCATCCTCGCTGATAGCGTCGGCCTCGGCAAAACGTTTACCGCTTTAGCGGTGATCAAGTACTACGAGCTGCGCAACAAGTCCGTGCTAGTGCTCTGTCCGAAGAAGCTCGCCGAGAACTGGACGAACTACAACGCCAACCTCACGACAAACATCTTTGCCGCCGACCGGTTTAACTACGACGTCCTCGCCCATACCGACCTCTCGCGCACCGGCGGCGAGTCTCTCGGCTTGCGACTGGACCGGATCAACTGGGGCAACTACGACCTGGTGGTCATCGACGAGTCGCACAACTTCCGCAACGCCGACTACGCCGAGGAGAAAGAGTCCCGCTACCAGCGGCTCATGCGAAGGGTCATCCGCGAGGGCGTGAAAACCAAGGTGCTGATGCTGTCGGCAACCCCCGTAAACAACCGGTTCAACGACCTGAAGAATCAGCTCCAGCTCGCCTACGAGGGTGAGTCGGAGAACCTTGCCCAGCACTTGAACATATCGACGACGGTCGAGAAGGTCTTCAGCGACGCCCAGCGCGTCTTCAACGAGTGGTCCAAGCTCGCCCCGGAGGACCGCACGAGCGAGCGCATCCTTCAGATGCTCGACTTCGACTTTTTCGAACTCCTCGATTCGGTGACGATCGCCCGGTCACGCAAGCACATCCAGGCGTTCTACGACACCACACAGATTGGCGCCTTCCCCGAACGGCTGGCCCCAATGTCAATCCGTGAACCACTGACCGACCTGGCGGACGCACCGAGCTTCAATGAAATCTTTGAGCAGCTCCAGGCCCTCACTCTCGCCGTTTACACGCCGCTGGCTTACTTGTTCCCGAGCAGGATCAGGAAGTATGAGGACCTCTACAACGTCACCGCAGGCAGCGCCCGTTCCAACCTCGGCCAGCAGGGGCGCGAGCGGGGCCTGAAGAAGCTCATGACCGTGAACCTCCTCAAGCGGCTGGAGAGTTCGGTTGAGGCGTTCCGGCTGACGCTCGCGAAGATAGAGGACTCCGTAGACCGGACGCTGCAGCGCCTGGACTCCCACGCGGGCCCACTCACAGAGCTCAACGCCGATCTAACAGGTCTCGACTTAGACGTGGATGACGAGGACGACGCGAACTTCGAGGCGCTCTCGTACGGCGATAAGATCAAGATCGACCTCGATGACCTCGACATAGAGTCCTGGCAGCGCGACCTGTGGAACGACCGGGAGACCCTGCGCGAGCTGCTCGACGAGATGCGCAAGGTCGTCCCGGCCCACGACCTGAAGCTCCTGAAGCTCCTGAAGCTCGTCACCGACAAGTCGACACATCCGATCAACCCGAGCAACCGCAAGGTGCTGGTGTTCTCGGCCTTTGCCGATACTGCCAACTATCTCTACCGCGAACTCGCCCCGGCCCTCCAAAAGGCCGGCCTGGAGACGGCCGTTATTACGGGCGGAAGCCATGGCTCGAAGACTACCTTGGGTACGGGGTTCGACTACCAGCAGGTTATGGCGATGTTCTCCCCGCGCTCGAAGCAGCGTCACCTGACCATGCCGAAGGAAAAGCGTGAGCTGGACGTGCTCATCGGCACGGACGTGATCAGCGAGGGACAGAACCTTCAGGATTGCGATTACCTGATCAACTACGACATCCACTGGAACCCGGTCCGAATTATCCAACGCTTCGGGCGTATCGACCGCATCGGCTCCATCAACGCGCGGATTCAGCTGGTGAACTTCTGGCCCGACATCTCCCTTGACGAGTACATCAACCTCAAAGAGCGCGTCGAGAACCGCATGGTCATTGCCGACCTCGCGGGCACCGCGAACGACAACGTCCTCAACGTCGAAGACTCCGACGCCGCGTTCCGCAAAGAACAGCTCCGCAAGCTCCAAGACGAGGTCATCGAGTTGGAGGACGTCCGCACCGGTGTCTCCATCACCGACCTTGGCCTCAACGACTTCCGGATGGACCTGCTCGGCTACATCAAGGAGTACGGCGATATTGCCACGGCCCCGAAAGGCCTCCACACCGTCATCCCCGCCGACCCCGCCAGCGGGCTGAAGCCGGGCGTGATTTTCGTGCTGCGGAACCTGAATACCGACGAGAACATCAACCGTGGCAACCGGCTCCACCCGCATTACCTCGTGTACCTGGACGACGACGGGAACGTCCTCGCCGACCATACCGAAGCCAAGCACCTGCTGGACCTCATCCGGGGGGGATCCCGCCCCTACGACGAACCCGTCACCGACGTCGTGCACGTCTTCAACGCCGCTACGAGTGAGGGCGCCGAGATGGGCAAATACTCCGCACTGCTCACGGATGCGATCCACTCGATGATCGACGTCACTGAGGAACGGGACATCGACAGCCTCTTCAGCGGGGGCCAAACCACGGCCCTGACCCAGACCATCGCAGGTCTGGACGACTTCGAACTGATCGCTTTTATCGCCGTCGTCGACCGCGCACAGGCGGTGCCCGTCGATGACTGACCTGCTGTACCGGTGGCCAGTCGCGGCAAAGTTTGGCAGCCGCGTGCCGAAGGAGAAATTCTACGAGCACGGCATCGTCACCAACACCGTCCGAGAGAGATTCGTGTCCGAGGTCCAGCGCATCACCTGGGCCTACAAGCTCGCAGAAGTCACGATCAACCTCCCCGGCAGCCCTGTGGTGCCAGAGATTCAGGTCTTCCAGATCGACGCTAAGATGGACGACGTGTCCCAGCCGGTGCTGACTGCGATCGACAAAGCGATCCCGTTCCCGGTGCTATTCGAGATCGCCCGCGGCGATGGCGCCAATCGATCCGTGCGCATGATCGCAGCACACAAGCAGCTTCGCGTTGGCGCTCCCAAGCTCAGCGCCTACTACTCGACCGGGTGGCAGCCCGCCGACACGGAGCGGCAGCCCCTCCCGACCGCGATCACCCTGCACGCCCTCTACACCGCACTGTTGGACCCGATAACCCCAGTGTCGAGCCGGCCGGGCGAGGAAGTGTCCGAGCTCGCCGTTAGACTACAGGCCGTGCACAGGCTCGAACGCGAGATAGCCGCCTTGGAGCGCAAGCTCCGCACCGAGCCGCAACTCAACCGCAAGATCGAGCTGCGCCGCACTCTCAAAACAAAGCAATTAGAACTGGAACAACAGAGGTAACTATGGAGAAACTGCGCATGACGTCGCCGGACCTGACAGACGCCAACATCGACAAGCTTGCCGACCTGTTTCCTTCTGTCGTTACGGAGGCCGTCGACACCGAGGGCAACATAAAGAAGGCCATCGACTTCGAAGCGCTACGTCAGGAACTCGCCGACCACATCATCGACAGTTCGCGAGAGCGGTACCACATCGACTGGCCGGGGAAGCTTGCGGCCGAGTTTGCTTCGAACGCGCCGATCGCAAGAACCCTGCGTCCGCTAGCTGCCGAATCAGTGAGCTTCCACACCACCAAGAACCTCTTTGTCGAGGGTGACAACCTCGAGGCGTTGAAACTGCTCCAAGAGTCATACCTCGGCAAAGTCCGTTTGATCTACATCGACCCTCCGTACAACACCGGCAGTGATTTGGTATACAAAGACGACTTTGCGTCATCACGCGACGAGTACCTCAAGGCATCGCACCAGCTCAACGAGGAGGGAGAACGTCTCCTGACCAACACGGAGGCAAACGGTCGATTCCACTCAGACTGGCTGAGCATGATTTACCCGCGGCTGCGCCTCGCGAAGCGATTCCTAACGCAAGACGGCGTCATCCTCGTCAGCATCGACGACTCGGAGCAGGCGTCGCTGCGACGTCTCATGGACGAGGTCTTCGGCGAGCAGAACTTCATTGCCCAGCTCGTTTGGGAGAAAGGTCGAAAGAACGACGCCAAGTTCTTCTCCAGCGGACACGAGTACGTGCTCGTCTACGCAAAGTCGAAGTCATACCTCCGTGAGCAGCAGACCGCGTGGCGGGAGGAGAAGCCTGGCGCCCGGGAAATTTGGGATGAGTACCTTCGTCTCCGGCAGCTTCACGGCGCCAATGACTCGGCGGTGGAGAAGGACTTGTCGGCGTGGTTCACCTCCTTGCCGAAGAGTAACCCCTCGAAAAAGTGGGCGCGATACAAGAGAATTGATCAGCACGGACCGTGGCGCGACCGCGACATCTCTTGGCCAGGCGGGGATGGGCCGCGTTATGAGGTTCTCCACCCCGTTACCAATCTGCCATGCAAAATACCGGATGGAGGGTGGCGCTATGCCAACCCATCGGAGATGCAGCGGCAGATCAAACTCGGATTGGTCGAGTTCCGTGCCGATCACACCGAGCCTCCGTTTCGTAAAGCCCACTTGCGTCCCATTGCTGGCGAAGATGCTGACGGCGTCTCCGGTGATGACGAAGAGCCTGATACGAGTGCGGAACTCGCAACTCAAGTCAGAGGAACTTACTTCTACAAGCAGTCGCAGGTTGCTGTGAAGCACCTCCGAGAATTGATGGGGGCGAAGGTCTTCAATAACCCAAAAGACCACGCCGAACTCTCACGTCTCTTCGAGTACGTCCTTGGTGGGCGGGACGGAATCGTCATGGACTTCTTCGCGGGCTCGGGAAGCACAGCAGAGGCGGTCTTCGATGTCTGCGCTCGGACGGGACTCAATTGCCAGGTGATTCTTGTCCAGCTTCCGGAATCGTTAGAGGAGAACCTTAAGTCGGCTACTGGTGCCGCCAAGACCACGATTAAGAACGCGATCAAGTACCTCCAGACGGCCGAAAAACCGCTTAACATCGCGGAACTGACAAAGATTCGGATCACAAAAGCAGGGGAACGGGCGCTCACCGAACGCAAGTCCGTGGACTGGAACGGGGACATCGGATTCCGAGCATTCAGGGTCGATTCGAGCAACCTCGCCGACGTCGCCACAACCCCGGACGCAGCGAGCCAGGGGTCACTCCTGGACCTTGTCGAGACGATCAAGGAAGGACGAACGAACGAGGACGTCCTGTTTGAAGTCCTGCTCGACTGGGGTCTCAAACTCTCGTTGCCGATCGCTCGTGAGACAGTTGAGGGCCACGAGGTCTTCTCGGTCGATGACAATGCGCTAGTCGCGTGCCTAGACGGCGAAGTCGACATGTCCCTGGTGCGAGCGGTCGCACAGCGGCACCCGCTCAAAGCGGTCTTCCGCGACGCAAGCTTCCTGAGCGACACCGACCGAATCAACGCCGACGAAATTTTCCGTGAAGTATCGCCCAACACTGAGGTCCGGGCGATCTGACCATGAAGCTGAAATTCAAGGTCCAGGAGTATCAGACGGCAGCGGTCAAGTCCGTCGTCGACTGCTTCAGAGCAATCCACCGACAGCCGTTCGCCGACGGCATCAGGTACAAGATCGATCCGGGTAAGGCGGGCGCCATTCCGATTCCTGACGCCAACGCACGAGTCGCCCTGCCGGGAATGTCTCCGGACGTGTCACTTGCTTCAAAGGAACTTCGGCCCGGACTCCGCAACACGGAACTACACCTCAGTCCGACCCAGTTGCTTGAGAACATCCACGAGGTTCAGAAGCGGACCAGCGGTCTGATGCTCTCGCCGGATCTCGTTAACAGCCCAGCGGCAGCCCTGAACCTAGACGTCGAGATGGAAACTGGTACCGGAAAGACCTACGTCTACATCAAGACGATCATGGAGCTGCATCGCGCCTACGGCTGGTCCAAGTACGTCGTTGTCGTGCCGAGCGTTGCGATCCGCGAAGGCGTCAAGAAGTCTTTCGACATCACGGCTGAGCATTTCCTGAGCGAGTACGGTCACCAGGTGCGGGCGTTCGTCTACGACTCAGACCACCTCGAAGAGGTGGAGACGTTCTCGTCCGACGATGGCATCCAGGTCATGATCATCAATGCCCAGAACTTCAACCGTGACGCCAAGAAGGCCGATGCGGATACGGGCAAGGGCAAGTCGGCCGGATTGAAGATGTTCAAGGAACTCGACGCCTTCAAGTCGCGCCGGCCGATCGACGTGATCGCCGCGAACAGGCCAATTCTTATCATCGACGAACCGCAGCGCCTCGGAAGCAACCCCAGGAAGCCGAGCGAGACGCTGAAAGCACTCGGACGATTCAACGCACTCTTCGCGCTCCGCTACTCCGCCACGCACGCGATCGAACACAATAGGGTCCATCGGCTCGATGCACTTGACGCGTACAAGGCAAAGCTGGTGAAGAAGATCGCGGTGCGAGGCATCAGCGTGAAGGGGCTCGCCGGTAGCAGCGCCTACCTGTACGTCGATGGGATGGAGCTTGGAAGGGGCGCAGACTTCCCGAAGGCTAGGGTGGAGCTTCAGGTTCAGACCAAGGGCGGCCCCATCGTGTCCAAGATTGTAAGGGTGCAGAAGGGATCGCGCCTCCACG
>NZ_JBFTNJ010000052.1:0-25013 GCF_056397425.1 Arthrobacter sp. 05N33_2 | reverse complement strand
TTCCAGCACTGGGACGCCGGGCGCGGCTGGTGCAGGGAGGAGACAACCTTCAGGATCGCGCCCGCCGGGCACGCCGGCGACGCGCGCGACGCGCTCGCCGGACCCCTCGCGGCCTCCGTCAGGCCRGCGGCGTCAGTCCCCGCCCTCGACGGGACGAGGTAGGCAGCCGTGAACCAGCCCACACACCTGCGCGTTGAGCACCTCAGCGAGGCCTTCGGCATCACCACCACCCGTCCCCGGCTCAGCTGGACCCCGCCGGAGGGGACGGTGCGGCAGAGCGCCTACCAGATCACCGCCAGCAACGGCTGGGACACCGACCGGGTGGAATCGGGAACCCACCGCCTGGTGCCCTACGGCGGCCCGGCGCTGGGCTCCCGGGACCACTTTGAATGGACGGTGCGGACCTGGGACCTTGCCGCGGACGGCAGCGAGTCAGCCTCAAGGTGGGCGGACCCGATGCCGGTCGAACTGGGCCTGCTGCACCCCGCCGACTGGGCCGCACAGTGGATCGGCCCGCGCGAGGCCGCCATCCCCGCGGCCGGCGAGCGCCCGGGCTACGCACTGTCCACCACGTTCGAGCTGGACGCGGTCCCGGACTCGGCCCGGGCGTACGCCACCGCCCACGGGATCTACGAGCTCTTCATCAACGGCCACCGGGTAGGCGACCAGGAGCTCACCCCGGGCTCCACGAGCTACCACAGCACCCTGCAAGTCCAGACGTTCGACGTCGGAACGCTGCTGCAGACCGGCAGCAACACCGTCACGGGCGTCCTCACCGACGGCTGGTACCGCGGCACGTTCGGGTACACGCGCGACGCCGACATGTACGGAACCACGACGGCGCTGCTGGTACAGATCGAGCTGGCATCCGCGGCGGGTCGGACGGTGGTCGGGACCGATGACACCTGGCTGGTGGAGCCGTCCGAAATTGTCAGCGCGGACCTCATGGCCGGGCAGCGTGTCGACTTCCGTGCCGCAGGCGTTCGCTCCGGAAGCCGTCGCGGGCACGCTGTGCTCCGTGACGGCAGCTTCGAAACACTGACGGGTCCCGTCGCACCGCCCACCCGCGCCGTGGAGGACATCGCCCCGGTGTCCATCACCCGGCTGGCCAGCGGCCACCAGGTGGTGGACCTGGGCCAGAACATCAACGGCTGGGTGCGCCTGACCCGGCTCGGCGCCCCGGGCCACGCCGTGACGCTGGTGTACGGCGAAGCCCTGGACGACGCGGGCGAGGTCACGCAGGAGCACCTGCGGCCGCACGATTTCCGCAACCCGGGCCAGTTCCTGTCCGCCGGGCAGATCGACTCCGTGGTGTCCTCCGGCGCGCCCGGCGAAATTTTCGAGCCGCGCCACACGACGCACGGCTTCCGGTACGTTTCGGTCCGCGGGCTGGCGGACCCGCTGGAACCGGGGGATCTCGTGGGCCGGATGGTGCAGACCGACCTCGAACGCGTGGGCACGTTCAGCTGCAGCGATGACCGGCTCAACACGCTGCACGGGATCGTCGAGTGGAGCTTCCGCGGCAACGCCTGCGAGGTCCCCACGGACTGCCCGCAGCGGGAGAAAGCCGGCTGGACCGGCGACTGGCAGGTGTTCGTGCCCACCGCGGCCTACCTCTTCGACGTTGCCGGCTTCTCCCGAAAGTGGCTCAATGATGTCCGGGCTGATCAGTGGGACAACGGAGTGATCGTTAACATTTCGCCGTCGGCGGGCCCGGACGCCACCGCGGCCGATCACATGGCCTTTGTCAACGGCTCGGCCGGCTGGGGAGACGCGATCGTCCTGGTGCCGTGGGAGATCTACCGGGCCACGGGTGACACGGCCATCCTGGAACAGAACTGGGAGGCCATGAACCGCTGGCTCGGGTTCATCAGCAGCGCGGCCGGAGGCGCCCGGCACCCGGCCCGGGCCGTCACCCGACCTACGCCGGAACCACACGAGCAGTTCCTCTGGGACACCGGCTTCCACTGGGGTGAATGGCTCGAACCCGACGGGCCGGAACCGGACCTGTTCGCGGCCAGGTCCGCCGACCACGGCATCGTGGCCACCGCCTACTACCGGCACTCCGCCGCCATCATGGCCGGGATCGCCGCCGTCCTGGGCAAGGACACGGAGGCCGCCGCCCTGGCAGAGTTGTCCGCCAATGTCCGCGACGCCTGGGCCCGCGAATACGTCAATGACACCGGGCAACTGTTCGACCCCAGCCAGGCAAACTGTGTCCGGGCACTCGCCTTCGGCCTTGTCGCCGACGAGCACCGGGCGGCGGTCGCGGCGCAACTGGCCGGCCTCATCCGGGACGCCGGCACCCACCTGGGCACCGGGTTCCTCGCCACCGCAGACCTGTTGCCGGTCCTTGCCGACAACGGCCACCTTGACCTGGCCTATGAGCTGCTCATGCAGGACACCGAACCGTCCTGGCTGGTGATGGTGGACCGCGGCGCGACCACCATGTGGGAAGCCTGGAACGGCATCGGCCCGGACGGCACAGCGCAGCAGTCCCTGAACCACTACAGCAAGGGCGCCGTGGTGTCCTTCCTGCACCGCTACACCGCCGGACTCCGGCAGGCGCCGGGGAGCGCGGCCTACGAACAAATCATCATCGAACCGCGCCCGGGCGCCGGCCTCTCATCCGCCAGCACATCCCACCGCGGCCCCCAGGGCCTGGTTTCGGCCAGCTGGCGGATCGACGACGGCGGGCTGACCCTGAACGCCGTCGTCCCGGCCGGCACCAGCGCCGAAGTCCGCCTGCCCGGCCGGGCGGGAGCCGTCGTCGGGCCCGGAACGCACACCTTCTCCGTCCCGTACGGCCCGGCCGTCCCGGCATCCCTGCCCCACCTCACCAGGAGCGCACCATGACCTTAATCGAATCCCCAACGACTGACACCGAGGCAAGCCCCGACGCCGCCGCAGGGAAGGACGGCCCGCCTTCTGGTCCAGCGTTACCGGCGTTCCCTGCCTTCGACGGCCCGGGCACGGCCGTGCAGGTATCCGAGGTCTCCGCGGTACACCGCGAAGTCAGCTACGCCCGGACCGTCGGGTTCCGGCCGCTGAGCATGGACATCTGGCTTCCGCGGACGGCCGGGGGTCCGGTGCCGCGGCCGGTTCCGCTGGTGCTGTGGGTCCACGGCGGCGCCTTCCAGCTGGGGGATCGCCGTGAGCTGCCGCCCACGTTCCCCGCGGACTCCGTCTTTTCCCGGCTCAACGCGGCGGGGATCGCCTGCGCCACCGTCGACTACCGGCTGGCCCTCGAAGCCGCCTTCCCGGCCCAGCTGCATGACCTGAAAGCGGCGGTCCGCTACCTCCGCGCGCACGCACAGGAGCTGCGGATCGATCCGGAACGCTTTGGCGCCTGGGGCGAATCGGCCGGCGGCCACCTGGCCGCGCTGCTGGGCCTGACCGGCAGCCGCGAAGACCTCGAGGGCGGACTCGGGGCGCAGGGACACTCCAGCGCCGTCAGCGCCGTCGTGGACTTCTACGGCGTGTCCTCGCTGCCCCTCATGCCCCCGATGCAGCTCCCGGCCGGCCTCCTCACCGGACCCATGGTGGCCGCCGTTCCGGCAGGCATGAGCATGGAACCGGGACCCATGCTCGTTGGCGGCTCCAGCGACCCGGACCGGCTGGCGGCCGCGAGTCCGCTCGGCCACGTCAGCGCCGGGGCGCCGCCGTTCCTGCTGATCCACGGCGACAGCGACGCCCTCGTGCCCCTGTCCCAGAGCGAGCTCCTCGCGCAGGCCCTCAGCGCCGCCGGCGTCCGCAACGACGTCGTCGTCATCGAGGGCGCCGACCACTGCTTCTTCGGCGCAGAAGACCGGATCGACAGCATCCTGGATACAGCCATCACCTTCCTCTCCAACGAATTGAGCCAGCCATGACCCCCGCCACCGCCCGGTACCCGTACCAGGACGCCACTTTGCCGGTCGGGCAACGCGTCCAGGACCTGCTCTCACGGCTCTCGCTCGAGGACAAGGCGGGCCTGATGTTCCACGGCGCGCTGCCGTTCGCGCTCGGCACCGGCCCGGCCGTGGAGTTGATCGGCGGGCGCCGGATGAACCACTTCAACATCATCGGCGCCGCAACCCAGGCCAGGGAACTCGCCGAATGGCACAACAGCATCCAACGTCTCGCCCTGGGCACCGGCTGGGGCATCCCGGTCACGCTCTCCACGGACCCGCGCCACGCCTACACCGACAACCCCGGCACCGGGGCCCTGGCCGGGCCGTTCTCGCAGTGGCCCGAGGCGCTCGGCTTCGCCGCCGTCGGAGACCCCGACGCCGTGGAAGAGTTCGCCGATATCGCCCGGCAGGAGTACCTCGCCGTCGGCATCCGGGCCGCCCTGCACCCGCAGGTGGACGTCTTCACCGAACCGCGCTGGTCCCGCGGCGCGGCCACGTTCGGTGAGAGCGCCGAGCTCGCGGCGGAGCTGGTGGGCGCCTACGTCCGCGGCTTCCAGGGCGACGCGTTCGGGACAGCGTCCGTGTCCACCATGACCAAGCATTTCCCCGGCGGCGGCCCCCAGCTCGACGGCGAGGACCCGCACTTCAGCTACGGCCGCGAACAGGTCTATCCCGGCGGCAACTTCGACTATCACCTGCTGCCCTTCCGGTCCGCCGTCGCCGCCGGCACACGGCAGATCATGCCGTACTACGGCATGCCGGTCGGCACGGAATACGAGGAAGTGGGCTTCGCCTTCAACAAGCGCATCCTCACGGAACTCCTGCGCGAAGAACTCGGCTTCGGCGGGATCGTCTGCTCGGACTGGGGCATCCTCACCGACGGCGACATCTTTGGCAGGGTGTTCCCGGCCAGGGCCTGGGGCGTGGAACACCTGACACCGCAGGAACGGCTGCTCAAGGCGCTGGACGCCGGCGTGGACCAGATCGGCGGCGAAAGCTGCGTCGACCTCCTGACCGGCGCCGTCCGGGCGGGCAAGCTCAGCGAAGACCGGCTCGACGTCTCCGTCCGCAAACTGCTGGAGGAGAAGTTCCTCCTCGGGCTCTTCGAGAACCCCCTCGTGGACGCCGCCGCCTCCGACTCCGCAGTGGGGACCCCGCAGTTCCGCGCCGCGGGCCGGGCCATGCAGCGCCGCTCCTACACGCTCCTGGCCAACAAGGACGTCGACGGCGGCCCCGTCCTGCCGCTCGCCGCCGGCGCCAGGGTCTACCTCGAAGGCATTACGGCCGCGGACCTGGGGCCGGGCTTCATCCCGGTTCCGACGCCGGAGGCCGCGGACCTCGCCATCCTCCGGCTGGGGACCCCGTTCGAAGTCCGCGGCGAGGGCTTCGAATCCTTCTTCCACTGCGGCAACCTGGCCTTCGCGCCGGAGGAGATCGAACGCGTCACCGCCATCTGCCGGGCCGTCCCCACGGTGATCGACATCAACCTGGAACGGCCCGCCGTCCTGCCCGAAATCGCCGACCACGCCGCGGCCCTGCTGGCCAACTACGGATCCGACTCCGATGCCCTGGCGGACATCCTCACCGGGCGTGCCGTGCCGGAGGGCCGTCTGCCGTTCGACCTCCCGCGGTCCATGGCCGCCGTCGAAGCCTCCCGGGAAGACATGCCGTTCGACACCGAGGACCCCGTCTTCCGCTTTGGCCATGGACTGTCCCTGCCCCGGTCCGGACGCGCCGGCGCGTCCGGGGCCGCTGCGGGGGCCGCTACCGGCACGGTTGACAGTGTCGACTTGGGGGCGCCGCTGCCCTGGGCCCGGACCGCGACCGGGTCCCGGCCATGAGCCTGGACCCGGACCTGGCCGGCGCCCTGCACCACCTGGCCGGAGCGGGCTCGATCACTGACCTCCTGGGCCAGCCCGGCGGCCTGGACCGGCTCGAGGCCTTCAGCGGCGGTGCCGTGCCCTACCAGGCTCCAGCCGTCCGTTTCCGGGAAACCGGGGCGCGCGGTCCGAACGGGACCGTCCCTGTCAGGGTCTACGGCGGCGCCCCGGGCCATGACGGTCCCGCGCTCGTGTGGATGCACGGCGGGGGATTTGCCGGCGGCGGGCCGGAGATGCGCGAAGCGGACCAGCTCGCCCGGGAAGTCGCCGCCCGCAGCGGCGGCGTGGTGGTGTCCGTGGACTACCGGCTGGCCCGCGACGGCGTCCACTTCCCCGTCCCGCACGAGGACGTCCTGGCCGCCTGGCTCTGGACCGTGGAGCACRCCGCGGAGCTGGGCGCCGACCCCGACCGCGTGTGCCTGGGCGGCGCCAGCGCGGGCGGCAATCTCGCCGTCGGGGCCGCGCTCTTCCTCAAGGACGCCGGCCTGCCGCTGCCGGCCAAACTGCTGCTCGCGTACCCGTTCCTGCACGCCGACCTGCCAGCGCCCAGCACCGGATCCAACCCCGGTTCCAGCACCGCTTCCAGTCCGGCATCCGGCGCCGGTTCCGGGCCCGGTTCCGTCCCGGCGCCGGACGTAGCCGGCGTGCTCGAGGGGCTTCCGCGGCTGCTGCGCTTCACTGCCGATGACTGCCGCGCCCTCGTGGAGAACTACATCGGCGGTCCTGTCGCCATGGCGTCCTCCTATGCCATGCCCGGCAACGCGGACCCCTCCGGGCTGCCGCCCGCGGCGATCATCGCATGCGAATACGACGACCTGCGGCACTCGGCAGAGGCTTTCGCGGCAGAACTCCGGCGTGCCGGAACCGACGTCGACTTCCGCCTCGAAGCCGGTGCCGTCCACGGCTATCTCAACCATTCCGCGGGGCTTAGGATCGTGCAGGACGGCCTCGCCTTCCTGGCCCGGGCCCTGGTGGAGGCAAAGCCGTTCCAATGATTGAAATGCCCGGTGCCGGCACGGCCCGGTATCCGACACCCTTGATTCAGACGCCGGAACACCTCGAGAGGCCGGCCAGCAGCAGATGGAGCCGACGATGACAGCAGAACAGATCCTGGAAGGGATCGAGTTCGCCTGCCCCGGGGGCGCCGAACCCCTGCTGCTGGACGTCTACCTCCCCGCCGCCGAAGAACACCCCGCCGAAGGGCCGGCCCCGAAACTGTTCCCCGCCATCGTGCACTTCCACGGCGGCGGCTGGCGGACGGGGGAGCGATCCTCCCTCGGCCCGGTCCTGGACGGCTTCGGCTTCAGCCCGTTCCGGCGGCTCACGGACGCAGGCTTCGTAGTGGTCTCCGCGGACTACCGGCTCAGTACGGCCGCCCGGTTCCCGGCGCAGCTGGAGGACGCGAAGGCCGCCGTGGACTGGCTTCGGAGCCATGCGGCGGAGTTCCGCGTGGATCCTGACCGGATCTTCGCGTGGGGCGACTCCGCGGGCGGGCATCTCGCCAGCCTCGTGGGGCTCACTCCTGGCGACACCGGCGCCGCCGCGGTCGCTGCCGTGGCAGCCTGGTACGCGCCCGCGGACCTGGCCACGATGGCCGAACAAAGCCTGCCCAACGCCGTCGCCCGCGCCGACGACCCCGCCTCACGCGAAGAACTGCTCATCGGAGCGGTGCTGGCCGAGGCCCCCGGCAAGGCCGCTGCCGCCAGCCCCATGGGCCATGTGACCACGGCGGCGCCGCCCTTCCTCCTGGTCCACGGGACCGCCGACCGCTTCGTCCCGCCGGCCCAGTCGACGTCCCTCGCGGCGGCGCTGGAAGCCGCCGGTACCGACGTCGAACTGCTCCTGATCGAGGACGCGGACCACATGTGGGTACTGCCCGATCACAGCCAGGCGGCCGCGCAGAAGGCCATGGATGCCACCGTCGACTTCTTCCTCCGCCAGGCCCACCTACCCTGACAGACCCGTCCCAGCGAAGCCAGTGCAGGCCTCGGCCTGACCAGGGCAGCTTTGCCGTGCCAATTTTCCACAATCACCACTTCCCTCACCGCGCTCGTCCGGGCGGAACCTGAAAGGCCCTTCACATGCAGTACATCGGCATCACCCACGACGGCGCGGCCTGGGTTGCGGCCCTGGCCGACAGCCGGGTCTACCCACTGGCTCCGGTCCAGGATTTCTGGGCGGATGCCGCCGGCTGGCAGGAAAAGTCCCTGTCCCTAACGGCCGGCGGCGCGTCGCTGAACCGGGCGGACGTCACCGAAGTCCCGCTGGTCCCGCCCACCGCCCGCGTGATCTGCGTGGGATTGAACTACCGCGCCCACGCCGCCGAGGGTTCCTTCTCCGTGCCCGAATACCCCACGCTGTTCGGCCGGTGGACCGCGTCCCTTTCGGTCGGCAATGTCCCCGCGCCCGTGCCCGCCGGCGAGGCCGGGCTGGACTGGGAAGGCGAAGTCGCCGCCTACGTGGGCCGGCGGGTCGAATCCGCGGACGAGGCCACCGCCGCGGAAGCCGTCTTCGGCTACTCCACCTTCAACGACCTCACCGCGCGGCGGGCCCAAAAGCTCACCGTCCAATGGACCCTGGGAAAGAACGGCGACTTCAGCGGCCCCCTCGGCCCGCTGGTCAGCCGCGACGAGGCCGGGGACCTACGCGAGGGATTGCAGGTCCGGACCCGTGTCAACGGCACCGAGGTCCAGAACGGCAACACCCGGGACATGATCTTCTCCGTCCCGGCCATCATCGCCCTGATCAGCCAGACGATGACCCTGCATCCCGGTGACGTCATCGCCACGGGAACCCCGGAGGGGGTCGGCTACGTCCGGACCCCGCCGTGGCTCCTGCAGCCCGGCGACACGGTCGAAGTGGAAATCGACACCCTGGGAACGCTCACCACGCCCGTGGGCGGCCCGTCACTGCGGGCACGGGCCTGATGACGGCCGTCAACAACGCGGCCCTCGGCGACCTGCCGGAGCGGGTGCCGGTGCTGATCGCCGGCGGAGGACCCAGCGGGCTGTTCCTGGCCCTGGACCTGGCGCACCGCGGCATCCACAGCCTCGTYATCGAGCCGAGGACCACCATTGACCAGGACCGGCCGCGCGCCAAGACCACGAACGCCCGCACCATGACGCACCTGCGCCGCCTCGGGCTTGCCGACAAACTCCGCGACGCCGCGCCGCTGCCGGTCTCCTACGCCCAGGACGTCATCTTCTGCTCCGCCCTCACCGGCCACGAAGTCACCCGGTTCCGCCAGGCCTTCCAGCTCGTCCCTGGCCGGTATGGTCCCCAGCCGGAATGCGGGCAGCAGGTCCCGCAGCCCGTCATGGAGGCCGTGCTGCGGGAGGCCGCCGCCGAATCCCCACTCATCACGCTGCTGACCGGCCTGAGCGTGGAAGACCTGGACATCAACCAGGGCGGCGGCACGCCGGGCCCGGGCCGGCCGCGCTTCGGCTCGCGCGTGGCGGTGTCCGACGCAACCGGGCGGCGCAAGGCCGTGGACTGCAGCTTCGTCGCCGCGGCCGACGGCGGTTCCTCCACCGTGCGCCGCCGGCTGAACATCCGCCTCGCCGGGGGCTCCGCCGAGCTCTCCAACATCAGTGTCCTGTTCCGTTCCGACACCCTCGCCGCCGCGATCACCCTGGACCCGGCCGTCCAGTACTGGGTCCTGGGACCCGAGGTTTCGGGCATGGTGGGGCGGCTGGACCTCGGCAGCACCTGGTGGGCCATCATCCAGGGCGTGGACGGCAGCGCATCACCCGACGCCGGACGCCTGGTCCGTTCGCTCGTCGGGGCCGACGTCGACGTCGAGGTCATCGCCACCGACCCCTGGACGGCCCGCATGCTGCTCGCCCCGGGATACGGGCACGACGGCGTGTTCCTGGTCGGGGACGCGGCGCACCTGAATCCGCCCTGGGGCGGGCACGGGTTCAACACGTGCATCGGCGACGCCGCCAACCTGGCCTGGAAGATCGCCGCCGCCCTGGCGGGCTGGGCCGGCCCGGCCCTGCCCGGCAGCTACGAGCTGGAGCGCCGGCCCGTCGCGGCCCGGACCATCCGCGACGCCGCCGCCAACGGGAAGTCGCTGGCCTACCACTTCGCGGACCCGGCCCTGGGCCGGGCGGATGCGGACGGCGAGGCAGCCCGGCGGGTCGCCAAGGAGGCGCTGGCCGTCAAACAAAGCGAGTTCGACTCGCTGGGACTGGTGCTGGGCTACACGTACGGCTCCTCGCCTCTGGTGGTCCCGGATGGACTGCCCGTCCCCGCCGAGGACCCCGTCAGCTACGTCCCCTCCGCCAGCCCGGGATCGCTGCTGCCGCACGCCTGGCTCGACGCGACAACGTCGCTCTATGACCTGCTGGACACCGGCTTCGCCCTCCTGGTGGACCGCGACAGCCTGGGCGGCGCGGCCGCCGGACAGGCCTACGCGGCGGTCCTGGCCGCCGCCGCGATCCACAAAATCCCGCTGTCCGTCGTCGACGTCGGACCCGATCAGCACGGAACCCCGATGACCACGCACTGGCAGGCCGCCGCGGTGCTGGTCCGCCCGGACCAGCACGTCGCCTGGCGGGGGACCGACCCCGCGGGGGCCGCCGCGGCCATTGGCGTGGCCGCCGGCTGGCCGCTGGCAACACCATCCGAAGACCCCGACAGGAGAACACGTGTCCGTGCCGTCCTTCCGTGACTATCTCTACCCGCCCGACCATCCGCGGGTGGCGCAGATCCGTGGCCTGGATGCCCGCGGCTATGCCGAGGCGGCAAAGACCGATCCCTTCGCGGGTCCCATGATCCAGGGCTGGGCCGCCCARTACCCCGAGCCYTTCACSGGGGTGACCAGCGACGGYGTCCWCCGGGCCGGGCTGTACCCCCTTGAACCGGCGCCGGCGGGGGAGGAGGCGCCGGCGGCCGCCATGACAGCCGCCGCCCGGGACCTGCTGGCACGACTCACGCCGGCCCAGGCCGAACAGCTCCGCTACGGGGTGGACGCGCACGAATGGCAGAGCTGGGCCAACCCGGAATTCCTGCAGCATGACACGGGCCTGCGCCTGGACGAGCTGGACCAGGGCGTGCGCGAACAAATCCTGGCTATCGTTGCGGCGAGCCTGAGTCCGGCCGGCTACGGGCTGGTCCGGAACCTGATGCGGATCAATGGATTCCTGGGCGGCCTGGTGGAGCTGCCGGAGCTGATGAACGAGTTCAGCTACAACTTCGCCCTCTACGGTGACCCGTCGGAGACGGCCCCGTGGGGCTGGCAGCTCTTCGGCCACCACGTGGCGCTCAACGTCCTGGTGGCCGGGACCCAGCTGGTGGTCTCGCCGGTGTTCCTCGGCGCCGAACCGGACGTCATCGACGCCGGCCCGCACCAGGGCGTGGCCGTTTTCAAGGAGCGGATCGCCCTGGCGCGGCGCCTGATGCAATCCCTGCCCGGGCCGCTGCGGGACGAGGCCACGCTTTTCGCGGACATGCAGGACCCGGCCATGCCGGAGGGCAGGCTGCACCCCGGGGACGAACGGCACCTGGCCGGCTGCTTCCAGGACAACCGCGTGATTCCCTACGAGGGCATCCCGGTCAACGCGATGCCCGCCGCGGCACGCGCGATCCTGGACGAGCTCGTGGCAGACTTCATCGCGTTCCTCCCCGACGGGCCGCGGACCGCCCGCCGGCGGGAGATCGCGGCCCACTGGGACGAAACCTGGTTCTGCTGGATCGGCGGATGGGAGGCGCAGGACGCCTTCTACTTCCGACTGCAAAGCCCCGTGCTGGTCATGGAACTGGACCACCACACAGGCGTCTTCCTCAGCAACGACACCCCGGCCCCGTTCCACATGCACACGGTGCTGCGCACCCCGAACGGCAACGACTACGGGCGCGAGCTGGTGCGCCAGGCTCTGCACGCATCATGAACCGCTGACAAGCCATCCACAGACGCGAATGGCCCGGAACCCTCCGCGGGGGGTTCCGGGCCATTCGCGTGGGACCTGCAGCCGGACCGGAAAACCGGGTCAGATGCCCCGGTCCGGCTAGATGTCCAGCGCAGCCCTGCGCTGCGGCGGGGGACCCACCACGGTCAGGTCCATCTCGGCCTGGGCCCGGCCGAAGCCCTCCATGTCCATGTAGGGCTCGCCGCCCTCGGTGTACATGTAGTCCTCCGTGGGCTTGTTGAAGTACTCGAAGAAGCCGTTGAAGACCGACGGCGTCAGGAACCCGACCATCTGGGTGTTGTGGGAATCGAAGGCGAAGGAGTGGATGGTCCCGGCCGGGGCGTGGAGGAAGTCGCCCTTGGTGAGCAGCACTTCGCGGCCGTTGGCGTAGATCCACATCCGGCCCTCGGTGCAGAGGAAGTTTTCCGTGTGCTGTTCGTGGAAGTGCAGCGGAATGTAGGGGGACTTGGCGCCCTTGGTGTGGACGGCGAAGTAGTTCGATCCCGTGTTCGCCGGCCGGGACAGGTAAGTGAACATGGTCTGGTAGCTGACCATCCGCTCGCCCTCGCCGGCACTGAGGAAGTACGGGCTCTGGGCCGCCGGCAGCCCGGCGTCCTGCCGGAAAGACGGTGCCACGCGTTCGACGTCGGGGAACGTCATGCCGAATTCGGCGCCCACCGCCGCGCACTCCTGCAGGCTGGGCTTCCGGCCCGGGGTGACAGGCGGGACGTGCGAATCGATGGGTGTGCCGACGCGTTCGTAGTAGGCCTCGGCGCCGCCCGGGGTCATCCAGTTCAGGAACCGGGTGTAGTGGCTTGCCATCCGGTACGCGTGCGGGGTTCCCGGCGGGATCACCACGGAATCCCCGGGAGTCAGGATGCGGCTTTCGCCCGGCAGCCAGATGTGCAGGATGCCGTCGAAGACATACAGCGTTTTGTGTTCCACCGCGTGGCTCACAAACGGCGATTCGGCCCCCATGCCGCCGGAGATGTAGGCGGCGCTGAAAATGCCGCCGGTGTCCGCCGCACGGGCGATCACCGTGACCAGCTGGCCGTTGATCTCATAGCGGGCGCCTTCGCCCGACGCCATGTAGTACGGGACGGCGTCGCCCGGCAGCACATTCGCCAACGGGAGCTCTTTGTTCATTTCCTCAACGCTGAGGGACATCGCATCCTTCTTTCCTGTCTGTGGAGCGCGGGCTGCCCCCAAGACTGCCCCTGATTCTCCGCCGCTGCGACTTCCATTTCCAATGGATGAAACACTTCTGCCCGTCGCTCCGGGCTGTTGGGCGCCGGGAAGCCGTTGGCGGCGGCCTGCGGGCGGTCACGGGTAGGCGCGCGCCGCCTTTCGCCGATACGGTCCAAAGTCCCTGTTTTGGTGTCAGTGCTCCCGGTTAGTCTTGCGTGAGGCGCATGGCGGTCCGTAATGCGAGCCGGTGCGCCTCCAGCCAAGAACAATGGGGGGTACGTTGTCCAACGATTCAGTCATGACCTGGTTTCCCGGCGACGCAGGCCGCACCGCGGCAGCCGAGCCTTCAGAGCGGAGCGAGGCCGTCRCCCCCTCCTGGGACCGCGTCATCCCGCAAGGGTCTCCCGGCGCCAGCCGCGGTGACTACTGCCGCGACCATTGGCCGCCCCTGTAGGGGTATCGCGGAGGCCGCAGTGTTCCTGCCCGCGGYGGACCCAGACGGCGGTTGCCCGCGCACGGCTGTTGGCTTCTATTTACCTGGGATTTACGTGACTTGCCTTGTGGGCGTTCCACGGCCGCAGCGAGACTTTAATGACGGGCTGACATCATCCGTTCAGCCTCAGGGACAAACCAAACCAGCGGGCAGCAGCGACGCTTTCCCCTTCACCCTGTGGCAATGATGTCCGGACGGGGAGCCCGCGAATCGGGAGGATCGTCATGGCCGGCACATTTGAACTCTTCGTTGACGCCGATGCCTGCTTCAGGTTTCGGCTCAGGGCACCGGACGGGGCCGTACTGGCCGTGTCAAAGGGCTTCGCGGACAAGCCTGCAGCGGTTGCCGGCATCACCGCGGTGCGCGAGTACGCCGGCATGGGGCTGATCAGTGATCTGTGCCCGGAGCCGCCGGCAAGTCCGGCGGCTCCGCGGCCGAGAAGCACTCCGACGCCGGTGCCCGGCGTCGACCGGCGGGTGCACGACAACGACCTCCGGATCCGCGCCCGCGCCCTCCGCCGCCCGGCGCACGGGCCGGGCGCGGTAGGCGTCGGCTGATCCGGCAGGGCCCACGGCGACCCGGCCGCGGCAAACGGCCCAGGCGGCCAGGGGCGCCGCTACGGGTCCATTCCGGCGTGCACCGGAACGAATTCGATCTTGTTCGCGGGCTGAACCGTTTTCCTGGGCGCCCGCGAGAACCCCTTGGCATCCAGGTGGTTCTGCGCCCGGTACTCTGCCAGGGCCTCGTCGTAGATGCCGTTGAGCCGGTGCCCGGAATAGACGTGTTCTGAGCCATCGGTGAACGTGATGCTGATGAGCGACTTTTCCGGGAAGTGCCGGTTCATGCGGATGAACCCCTCGGCGTCTTGCTTGAGATTGATCATGTGGTTCCCACTTTCGTGATCGAGTTGATCCAGTCTCCCGCCTTCGCTGTGACTAAACCAACCGGCCAGGACCAGCCGGCTTCCTCCAGCGGGCCAGGCCACCCTGCTCGATGGGGATTAGGCCGTGCCCCTATTGGGGGGCATACGCGTCCACCGCTTGCTGCAGCACGGGGCTGAAGCGGTCCCAGGAATCGGCCGGCGTGGCCACAACCAGGACGCTGCTTCCCCGGGTTCCTGCAACGAGGCAGGCTATTTCACGGTATTTGTGGGCACCGATCCGCGTTACATAGGTGTCTTCCACGCAGGAACCGGTGCCTCCCCGGAACCCCATTCCGGCGCGGTACTGCAGCCGGCTCGCGGATGCGGCGTTCTCGCCCGTGAGATGGGCCAGCCGGAATTCGGGCCAATTAGCCAGCGACTCGTCGCCCTGCTGCGGCGTGGCATTGAGATAGATATGGAGGTCCCCGTCGGGGGCGGTGACGGTCGCGGACACGCTGCCGGGGTCGCCCGGCACGGGAGCGGCATCAGGCGGGATGGCCAGCACGGCTGTGGTGTCCGGAAGCTCCAGCGGCTGCCATCCTGCCGGGGCCGGTCCGGAACGGAACCACGCGAACGGGGTGGGGCCGGAGGCAGGCGCCGCCGTCTGGTTCCCGGCCGGACTGCCGCACGCGCTGAGGGCCAAAGCCGCTAGCGCCGCCGGCACCCCGAACAGGAGCCCCCTGCCGGGGCCCGGCCCAAGCGCCCCGTGGCTGCTACTTGTTGCCGTCACCGTCGTCCGGTCCTCCGTTGTTGTCGGCATCATGATCGTTTCCGGCAGGCACCCGGGCGGGCGGCGGAACCATGGGCCGCGGCGCCGGTGGAACGACGCGCCGCGGGGCGGGCGCCGGCGGCCGGATCATGGGTGCCGGGGCGGGCGGCGCAGCGTACCGTGGCGGAGCCGGCACAACGGGCGGGGCAACGGTCGACGGCGGAGCCGGCACAACGGGCGGGGCAACGGTCGACGGCGGAGCCGCGTTGCCGGCTGGGTCCTTGGGCGACGGCGTGGGGGTCCCCGTCGCAGGAACTGACGGGACTGTGTAGGGGGCCGGTGCCGGCGTCGCTGTGCGCCCGGCGAAGCAGGCCCCCAGCAGCAGGATGGCGCCCAACGCCGCGGCGGCAGTCGCCGGGCGAAGAATCTTCATTGTGCTCTCCTTTGGGATGGCCGGCCAGGGGCGGCCGGACCTGTCCCTACAACGGTTCCGGCAGCCTGCAGGTTCAACGCCGGCTGCGGCCATTGACCGCGCCGGGCGCAAGTGAACTGTTTGCCCCCCGGCGTCGTCCTACCTCCAAGGAGGCGGAAATGTCCGATCAGGAGGCCGAGTTACTGCGATCGCTGCAGGAGGCTTACGGCCCGGCGCTATGGCGGTTCGTCATGGGGATGACCCGTGACAGCGCCCTGGCGGATGACGTCGTGCAGGAGACGCTGATCCGCGCGTGGAAACACCCGGCGATTCTGCGGCGCCCGGAGACGGCGGTGCGGGCCTGGCTTTACACGGTTGCCCGCAACCTCGTCATCGATGACCGGCGCAGCGCCCGGCGCCGGCACGAAACGGGAACCGATCAGCTGCCTGAGATTCCGGAGGCGGACCGGGTCGACAGGATCCTGGACGGGTGGCTTGTCTCGGATGCGCTCGCCGGGCTGTCCGCCGAGCACCGGGCCGTCGTCATTCATTCGTACTATTTGCGGGAGACAACCGCCGAGATCGCGCAAAATCTTCAACTGGCCGAGGGAACGGTGAAGTCGCGCCTGCACTACGCGCTGAGGGCGATGCGGCTGGCCCTGCAGGAGGGAGGCGTGACGCCATGAACCAGAACGGAACCGATGAGTACCGCCGCTGGGATGCCGCGTACGTGCTGGGTTCCCTCATCTCCTCCGAGCGGCGCGAGTTCGAGGAGCACCTGTCCGGCTGCGCGGGCTGCAGGGCCGCCGTCGCCGACCTTGCCGGACTGCCGTCGCTGCTGGCAGCACTCTCACCCGAGGAAGCCCAGTCCCTCGGGCGGACGGACGGCGAACGGCGGACGCCGACGTTGCAGCCCGGGCTGGCGCATAAGGTCCAACGCGGCCGCCGGCGCACCCGCCTGGCTGTCGCCGGGATCATGCTGGGCGCCGCTGCCGCCGCAGGCGCGGTTTACGTTGAGGTCACGGCCTCCCCGCCCCCGGCTGCCCAGATCCAGGCCGCATCCGCGACGGCCCTGGACTTCACGCCGGTCGCCGACAGCGCCATGGTGGCCACCGGATCCCTGACCACGCAGCCGTGGGGAACGCAGATCGACTGGCAGTGCACGTACACGCCGTCCCCGGCCGACTACGCTCTGCCGGGCGGTCTCCGCGCGCCGGAGGAGTACGGATTGGTGGTTGTCGACTCCCGCGGCGCCACGACCCAGGTGGCCACCTGGACAGCAACGCCGGGGACAGTGGCGACGCCGACGGCCACCACGGTTGTCCCGAGCGCCGATATCCGCAGCATTGAAATCCGTGCCGTCGCGAGCGGCAAGACGCTGCTGGCCGCGCGCCCGTAGCGCCGGCACAGCGGCGCGGCGCCGGATGGATGGCCAGGACTCCATTGCAGGGACAATGGAGGCGTGACTTCCGCGACCGCACCCCTGGACCCAGCCTGCGCGAAGGGCCTCTTCGACCTCGGCGCCATCGGGGCTGGCCTGGCCTTTGCGGAATCGCTGGGAGCCCTCGCGGCGGCATTGCAAGCCGGTGGTGCGGGGGCGTCCGCGGTGGTGCAGGCGCCTCCTGGCACAGGCAAGACGACACTGGTGCCGCCGCTGCTCGCCAACATCTCCGCCGGCGGGAGGGGCGGGCGCCCGCGGATCGTCGTCACCCAGCCGCGCCGCGTCGCTGCCCGTGCGGCCGCCCGGCGCCTGGCCGCCCTGGACGGCACCCGGCTCGGCGACCGCGTGGGCTACACGGTCCGCGGGGAACGCCAGACCGGCCCGGGTACCGTGATCGAGTTCGTTACCCCCGGCATCCTCTTGCACCGCCTCCTCGCTGACCCGGGGCTCGAGGGCACGGACGCCGTGATCCTCGATGAGGTCCACGAACGCGGGCTGGAGACCGACCTCCTCGTTGGCATGCTCGCCGAAGTCCGCCAGTTGCGCGGCGACCTCGCCCTCGTCGCCATGTCGGCCACCCTCGATGCCCCCCGCTTCGCCGCCTTGATTGGAGACGCGCTGATCGGTGGGGCGGCGGACGGAAACGACGACGACGGCGGCGGGCCGGCACCGGTCATCGACTGTCCGTCCGTGCTGTTTCCGCTGGACGTGGAATGGGCCCCCGCGCCGGCGCCGCGGCTGGATGAGCGGGGCGTGGCCCGGGCCTTCCTGGACCATGTGGCCGACACGGCAGCGGCCGGGCACGCGGCCGCGTTGGCTGGCGGACGGGATCTGGACGCCCTGGTGTTCGTTCCCGGCGCCTGGGAGGTTTCCTACGTGGCTGCGCGGCTTCGCGGCCGGAGCCGCGCCGAGGTTCTGGAACTCCACGGCCAGGCCCCGCCGGCGGAGCAGGACCGCGCCGTCTCCGGGCGTGAGCCCGGCGGGGCTGCCCGGATCATCGTTTCCACCGCACTCGCCGAGTCCTCCCTCACTGTTCCGGGCGTCCGGCTGGTTATCGATTCCGGGCTGTCCCGCGAGCCGCGGCGCGACGCCGGCCGCGGAATGTCCGGACTCGTGACGGTGTCCTGCTCCCGGGCGTCCGCGGACCAGCGTGCCGGCCGTGCCGCACGCCAGGGCCCGGGCACGGTGATCCGCTGCTATGACCAGCGGGCCTTTGGCGCTGCGCCGGCGCACCCGACGCCGGAGATCGCGGCAGCTGACCTGACAGGCGCCGCCCTGGTCCTGGCCTGCTGGGGAGCCCCCGGCGGCCGGGGACTGGCGCTGCCGGACGCGCCGCCCCGGGCCGCGATGGACGAGGCCGTCGAAGTGCTGCGGGAACTCGGCGCCGTCACCGCGGACGGTCACGCAACCGAGGTGGGCAAGATCCTGGCCCGGGTCCCGACTGATCCCCGGCTGGCCCGCGCCCTGCTGGACGGCGCCGCGACGGTGGGCTACCGCACGGCGGCCGAGGCCGTTGCCCTGGTCTCGGGGGACCAGCGCGCACCGGGCGCAGACCTCACCAGGCTGCTTGCCGCGCTGCGGACGGGCCGGGATCCCGGATCCCGGCGCTGGTCGGAGGACGTCCGGCGGATGGAGTCAATCGCCAGGCAGGAATCCACCGGTGGCGGGCACCAGAAGCCATCCGGCGCCGCGCCGGTTGCGTCTGCTGGGGCCGTTGGTGCCGCGGAGGCGGTCGGGTTCGTCGTCGCCCTGGCTTTCCCGGACCGGGTGGCGCGCCGCGTTCCGGGCCAGGGGCCGGCGCAATACCTGCTGACCTCCGGAACGCGGGCCGGGTTGCCGGCCGGCAGCGCCCTGTCCGGGCACGAATGGCTGGGAGTGGCCGAAGTGTCCCGCGCACAAGGGCGCGACGCCGCGGGGACCGGTGCCGTCATCCGCTCTGCGGCGCCGCTGACGGCGGACACCGCAGAGGCCGCCGCCGGCAACCTCCTGAGCGACACGCTGCAGGCGCGGTTTAGCCAGGGCCGGGTCTCGGCCCGGCGGGAGCGCCGCCTGGGCGCGATCGTGCTCTCGTCCACCCCGGTGCGGCCTCCTGCGGAGGAGGGCCGCGCAGCCGTGGCCCGCGCCCTGGCCAGCGAGGGGCTGGCCACCATCGGATGGTCGAACGCGGCGGACGGCTTGCGCCGCCGTCTTGCCCTGCTGCACCGGGAGCTGGGCGGGGCATGGCCCGACGTTTCCGAGCCGGCGTTGCTGGCCCGGCTTCAGGACTGGCTGGCCCCGGAGCTCGCGGCGTTGGCCGGCGGGGCATCGACGGGCGGGATCGACCTCGCCGGCCCGCTGAGCCGGCTGCTGCCGTGGCCCGAGGCGGCCCGGCTGGGCGAACTGGCACCCGAGTCGCTGGCGGTCCCCAGCGGATCCCGGATCCGGATCGACTACCCGGACGCGGCAGACGCCACCGGCCGGCCCGTAGTGGCCGTCAAGCTGCAGGAGTGCTTTGGCTGGGCCGAGACGCCGCGGCTGGCCGACGGGCACGTGCCGGTGCTGTTCCACCTGCTCTCGCCGGCCCGCCGGCCCCTGGCCGTGACAGACGATCTCGCATCCTTCTGGTCCGGGCCCTACGCCCAGGTCCGGGCCGAAATGCGCGGCCGCTATCCGCGGCATCCGTGGCCTGAAGACCCATGGACCGCACCCGCGACAGCCCGGACCAAGCCGCGGAACTGACGCCGGACCAGCAGCCCGGCGCTGCCAACTGACCACTCGCGCCGCCCGGGCAACAGGGGCATGATGAAGGAGCACGACACCGGCGGGCCTCCCGGCCCGCGGGACGCCGGGCAAACAGGCCGGTCAAACGGGCGGGTCAAACCTGCCCGTCAAACAAAAATCAGCCACGCGATGAAGAGTGATGGCCATGCACCTTGCGTTCGTCTCCATTCCCGCCTACGGACACGTGAACCCGACCCTGCCGCTGGTGGCGGAGCTCGTGGCCCGGGGGCACAGGGTCACATATTTCACGTCCGCCGACTTCGGACCGCTGATCCGCAAGGCCGGCGCGGACTTTCACGCGTCCGGCGGGAACTGGATGGCATCGCTGCCCGCCCTGGGGCCCGGGCAGCGGGCACAGGCGCACCTGATGCTGCCGATCATGCACCGCGTGTTCGAGGACCTCAGAACCAGCTTTCCGGCGTTGGTCGATCAACTCCGCCAGGACCCGCCGGACGCTATCTGCTTTGACGCGATGACGCTTAGCGGCAGCATGGCGGCGGAAAAGATCGGTGCCCCGGCCATTGCCCTCATGCCCACCTATGCCACCAACGAGCACTTCTCGCTGAGATCGCTGATGCCTGCCCCGCCACCGGACGGCGCCGATGAGATGGCCAAGGTTGCGCTGGCCATGGGCCGATTGCTGGCGGAGTTCGCGGCCGGGCAGGGCGTGCGGACACCGCGGATGTTCGATGGTCCGCCTGCGCCGTTCAACATCGTGTTCCTACCCCGCGAATTCCAGCCCATGGGGGCGACCTTCGATGACCGGTTCCGGTTTGTGGGTCCCAGCGTCGGCGGCCGGGATACCGACGGCGAATGGGAGCGTGAGGGAACGGGACCGCTGTTGTTTATTTCGCTGGGCACCACCCCGCTGAACCGCCGGCCGGACTTCTTCCGGATGTGCCTTGATGCCTTCGGCGGAAGCGAGTGGAACGTCGCGATGGCCGTTGGGGACCAGACCAGCCTGGCCGATCTCGGCACGATTGCGCCGAACGTCCGGGTCCGGCCGTTCTTCCCGCAATTGCAGGTACTGCGCCGGACCGCCGTCTTCATCACCCACGCCGGCATGAATTCGACCATGGAAGCGCTGTATTACGCCGTCCCAATGGTGGCCGTGCCCCAGCAGCCGGAACAGGCGGCCACCGCCCGCCGGCTGGAAGAACTGGGTCTGGGCAGGCGCCTTGCTCCGGAGGATGTCGGGTCCGACGCGCTCCGGGCCGCGGTCACCGCGGTCCATACGGACGAGCAGGTCCGGCGCAACCTGGCCGCGATGCGCGATGTTGCCCGCAGCGCGGGAGGGGCCGTGGCTGCCGCCGACGCCATCGAGGCGCGTGTGCAGCACGGGGCGGGCCGGTTCGGCGACGTCGGCTAGGCCGGGCCGTGATGCCAGACCGGTCAGGGGAGCGCGGCCGCGGGAATATCGCCGTGTGTTTTCAGGAAGTCGGCGACCGTCGCCGCCAGTGACGCCCCCGCCTCGTCGGCACTGCGCTTCGCGCCGGCAACGGCAAAGGAGTGGTCCCCGCCCTCGCGCCACTCCACCGTCGCGGACGGCCCGATTTTGGCCGCCACGGCCTCGAGCAGTTCCGGGGTGGCGAACGTGTCCCGCGTGCCCTGCAGGAACAGCATCGGCAGCGTCAGCCCGTAGAGGTGCTCGTCGCGGAGCTTTTCCGGTTTCCCCGGCGGGTGCAGCGGGTAGCCCAGATAGACCAACCCGGCGGCAGGCATGCCTTCCGCGACGGCCATKGAGGCCATGCGTCCGCCGAASGATTTSCCSGCGGCCCACAACGGCCGGCCCGCGGAACGGGACGCGGCTGCGGCCATGGCCGCCCGCCAGGTGGCGATGGCAGCCGGCGGCCGGTCCGGGAATTTTCGTCCTGCCTCGCGGTAGGGGAAGTTGAAGCGCAGGGTGGCGACGCCGAGTTCGTTCAGGGCGCGGGTGAAGCCCACAAGGAACGGATGGTCCATTCCCGCCCCGGCGCCGTGGGCAACAACCAGGGTTGCGAAGGAGTCCTCGGGCCCGGCAAATACGCCCGACACTGCGGCGTCGCCGACTTCAAGGGTGATCGGGAACTCGGGCGTTGTCATGTGTCCATCATGCCGGGTGGACGGCTGTTCCGCTCTTCAACTGTCCTCGCCGCCGGGGTAGGTTGTCCCCATGGCCAAGGAAGAAGTCCACCTCACCGTCAGCGGTCCGCACGGCGACCGGGAGTTGCGGGTGTCCAGCCCGGCGAGGGTTCTCTGGCCCGGCCCGGGACTGACCAAGCTGGACCTGGCCCGGTACCTGGTGGACGTCGGGGACGCCTTCCTGGCCGCGAACGGGGACCGGCCGGTAACGCTCCAGCGGTTCAAGGACACGGTGGACGGCGAGCAATTCTTCTCCAAGAACCCGCCCAAGGGTGCCCCGGACTTCATCCGCGCGGTCGACGTCGTCTATCCAAGCGGACGCACGCATCCCCAGCTGGTCATTGACGAAATCGCCGCCGCGGTGTGGGCGGTGCAGATGAATACGGTGGTCTTCCACCCCTGGGCCTCCYGGGCCGGCAAACCGGATTATCCGGACGAGTTGCGGATCGACCTCGACCCGCAGCCCGGTACCGGGTTCGTCGATGCCGTTCCGGTTGCACGCGAGTTGCGGCGCGTMCTCGCGGAGGCCGGGCTGGASGCCTTCATCAAGACCTCRGGCAACCGGGGGCTTCAYGTCTTTGCCCCGATCGAGCCGACCYGGGAGTTCCTGGACGTGCGCCACGCCGTCATCGCGGCAGCCCGCGAACTCGAGCGTCGGATGCCCGCGCAAGTCACCACCGCGTGGTGGAAAGAGGAACGCGGCGCCCGCATCTTCGTCGACTTCAACCAGGCGAACCGCGACCGCACGATCGCGGGGGCCTACAGCCCGCGCGCACTCGCCAACGCGACGGTGTCGTGCCCGATCCGCTGGGAAGAGCTCGGGTCCGTCGACCCGGCTGATTTCACGATCGCCACCGTTCCGGAGCGGCTCAAAGTTTCCGGCGATCCGTGGGAGGGCATGCACGCAGGCGGCGCCGGCTCCGTCGATCTTTTGCTGGAATGGTGGAACAGAGACCTCGAAGCCGGGCTGGGGGAGCTGCCGTTCCCGCCGGACTTCCCGAAGATGCCGGGGGAACCGCCGCGGGTGCAGCCGAGCCGGGCGCGCAACAGCGGCTGAGGCTGCCCGCGCGGACGGGCAACACCCGCCGGCCCATCCGTGGCCGCTCCTGCATCGAATTACCGGCATGAGCAAGTCGGAGAAGAAGAACCTGCGGTATTGCGACTACTACTGCTTCATGTCGCTGAAGGACTTCGCGGCCTGGGTCGACGCCGACGACGACCGGGAACCCGCCATGTCCTACGCCGGGACCCCTACCAGGTAAGTTCCTGGGCCTTTATTACGTAGTGGCCGTCCCGCTCGGTGAACGTGGCCCGGTACCCGCGTTTGACCCCGTTAACCACCATCTGGCAATCCGTATGCGTGTTGACCTTGATATCCGGGAAGTTCTTGCACTCCACTTCGGAAATCGTGACACCAGGGTCCGTGGGTTTGGCGCGGGCCTTGATCCGCTCGGCCAGAACCTTGCCGCTGGTCTGCGGATCGAAGACCACCACCGACGGCGGGGCCGTCGCCGTCACCGTGGTTGTGGGGCCCGGTATGGCCGGGGGAGCGCCGCAACCCGTCATCAGGAGCGCCGCGCCCAGACTTGCTGCACATGCAGTTCTGAATAAGTTCATCGTCGATCAAGTCCGTCCGACGCCCGACCACAGGGCTGCCCGAGACCCAGGCTGCCAGACCCAACGATGCCCGGACGGGCTTGGGGAATCCTTGGCCCTGCGGCCGCGGTGCTAGCGGTGGGAACGGACAGTGCGAAGAATGCCGCGGATCGAAACGCCAACGGCGCACACCAGAGGGGCCAGCGCCACCAGAAGGACGACGGTGTTGGGCCGGAACGTCATGCGGCCCGAGGAGCCCTTGGCGTAGACGCCCAGGGGCAAGACGAAGCCGCCGCCCCCGCCTCCACTTCCGCCGCTGCCGGGCTGGGCGTCTTCCGGGCTGCTGCCTCCGCCGAAGCCGAAGGACACCACCGCTACCGGGACGATCTCTTCTCCTGCGATGTTCACGGCGGGCCCGTAGGCCCGGGACACACCGACATTCTTGAACGTGTCCACGAGGGACGAGAAAGACTCAGACATAGGACACACCATAGGCAACAGCACCCCCACGCGCCAGAGGCGTCCGCCGCTGATGCTTTGGGCAGGCGTGGTGTGCAGGGAAGACGGGAGGGGGCGGGGAAAGGAATCGGAACCAAAGCTCTGGTTGCCGGGCGTGTCATGCCCTTAGATTTGGAACTGGCGGGCTCAGCCCGCAGCACCGGAGACGAGGCACTGGAATTGAGGCACTGGACATGACGGCATCCACGAATGCGGCTTCACGGCTGGCTGACGCGCTGGCGATCATCCTTGGCACCGACGGCATCCCCCTGCGGCTGAAGGCCTGGGACGGCTCGGAAGCGGGACCGGAAGACGCTCCAGTCGTCGTTTTCCGGTCCCGGCGGGCACTTCGACGGATGCTGTGGTCCCCGGGACAGCTTGGACTGAGCCGCGCCTACGTGGCCGGCGATATCGAGGCACCCGGCGACATCTTCGCTGCCTTCGCGGCCATCAGTGCGGCGGGAAAGTTCGCCGAGCCCGGACCGTTCCGGCCGCCGACGCCCGGCGAGGTGTTCGCGCTGGTCAAAACAGCTGTCCGGCTCGGCGCGCTCGGAACGAACCCGGCGCCGCCGCCGGAGGAAGCGCGCGTGAGCCGGCACGGCCGGCGGCATTCCAAGGGGCGCGATGCCGCGGCCATTTCCCACCATTACGACGTCGGGAACGACTTTTACGCCCTCGTCCTGGGCCCTTCCATGGTGTACTCGTGCGCGGTCTGGGAGTCGGACGAGACCGGGCTAGACGCCGCCCAGAACGCCAAGCTCGATCTGGTCTGCCGCAAGGTGGGGCTCCAGCCGGGCATGCGGGTGCTGGATGTGGGATGCGGTTGGGGCAGCCTGGCGCTGCATGCCRCGCAACACTATGGGGCCGACGTCGTCGGGGTGACGCTCTCGGTCGAACAGGCGGCCCTGGCCCGCAAGCGGGCGGCGGACGCCGGACTCACGGACCGGGTGGACATCCGGGTGCAGGACTACCGCGACGTGGACGACGGGCCGTTCGACGCGATCAGCTCCATCGGCATGTCAGAGCATGTAGGGCGCGAGCAGATCCAGCACTATTCTTCCCACCTGCAGGGCCTGCTCCGCCCGGGAGGACGGCTGCTCAACCACGCGATTTCCTGGAACGCCGGCGCGACCCCGCCGGACCCTGACTCCTTCATTCCCCGTTATGTCTTTCCGGACGGTGAGATGC
>NZ_JBFTNJ010000051.1:0-25057 GCF_056397425.1 Arthrobacter sp. 05N33_2 | reverse complement strand
GGGAAATACCGAATCTGGAATCACTGAAGCAAACCGGGAGGACAACGATGTCTGAGGATTTCAGGGTGCTGATTGTCGACGATGATTTCCACGTCGCCAAGCTGCATGCCGCCTATGTGGATTCGGTGGCCGGCTTCCTGGCGCTGCCGCCGGCCGGCTCGGCGTCCCAGGCGCTGCAGGCCATCCACAGCCTCCGCCCGGACCTGGTGCTGCTGGACGTCTACCTGCCGGACGCCTCCGGCCTGGACCTGCTGCACCAACTGGACGTCGACACCGTGATCCTCAGCGCGGCYTCGGACACGGCCTCGCTGCGCCTCGCGTTCCGCCGCGGGGCACTGGGCTACCTGCTCAAGCCCTTCACAGCCGAATCTCTTTCACAGCAGCTGCGCTCCTATGCACGCTACCGCCGGATCCTGGCCCAGCCGGGCTCCGTCAGCCAGGAGACGGTGGAGCGCGCCAAGCGCGCCCTGATCCCGGGCGACGTCGTCGCCTCGGCACGTCCCCGCTCCGCCACCGAGGCCGCGGTGCTGGAATCCCTGGTGCCGGGCGAGCAGTATTCGGCCGCCGACGTCGCCGCCCGGGTCGGCGTGTCCCGGGCCACCGCCCAGCGGTATCTGTCCGCGCTGGCGGACGACGGCGCCGTCGACATCCAGCTGCGCTACGGCACCACCGGGCGGCCCGAGCACCGTTACGGAATCCCCGCCCCGGCCGCCCGCTAGGCGCCGCGACACAAGCAGCGAAGCCAACCTAGGCGCCGTCGGGCTCCTTCTGTGCCGCCGCCTGCTCCGCCTGCACGGCCCTGTGGATGTTGCCGTGGATCATGTCCACCCCGATGCGCTCGATCACGCCGTCGCGCTCCAGGACCGCCCGGACCGCGGGCTTCAGCCGGGTCAGGCGCAGGTTGACCCCGGCCTCCSGGGCGAGGATGACGATGTCCGCCACCTTTGCCGCCCCCTGCGAGTCGACGAAGTTGATCCCGCCGCAGTCGAGCACGATCCCGGTGAGCCCCGGCGTCGACTGGATGACGTCGCGCAGGCGGTCCTCCAGTGCATCGGCCGTGGCGAAAAACAGGCCGCCGTCGAACCGGATCACGGCAATGCCGGGAACTTTCTCGTCGCCGGGATGCTCACCGGCATCGCGGAAGACCTGGGTACCGGGCTCGCGGCCCAGGTCGGGCATCTCCGGATGGGTCGCCACCCGGACGAGCCAGATGAGCGAGAGTCCGATTCCAATGACGACGCCCGCCAGCACGCCGAAGATGAGGGTCCCGATGATCGCCGCGACCGCAATCCAGAAGTCGAACTTCTGCACGCGGGCCAGCCGCCGCAGCTCGGGCACGTTCATCATGCCCATGACGACGGCCTCGATGATCAGCGCCGCCAGCACGGGCTTGGGCAGGATCGAGAACAGCGGCGCCAGGAAGAGCAGCGTGAGCAGGACGGTGATCCCGGAGGTGAGGGAGGCCAGTCCGGTCTTCGCCCCCGAGTGGTCGTTCAGCGAGCTCGCGGACAGGCTCGTCGAGACGGGCATCCCCTTGAAGAGACCCGAGGCGATGTTGGCCATTGACTGGGCAATGGATTCCTGGTTGATGTCGATCTGGTAGCGGTGTTTGGCAGCGAACGCCCTCGCATCCCCGGCGGTCTGGGAGAAACCGATCAGGACCAGCGCCACMGCCGCGAGCGCCACGGTGCCGACGTGGTCCCACATCAGCTGGCCGTCCGGGACCTGCAGCGAGGGCAGCCCGCTGGGTACATCGCCCACCAGGGCCACGCCTTTGGCCCCGAGACCGAAGAGCGCCTCCGCCGCCAGTCCGCCCACCACCAGGACCAGGGCGCCGGGGACTTGGGGAGCGATGGCTTTCAGCCCGAAGACGACAGCCAGTGCGATGACCCCCACCACCACTGTGGTCGGCTGCGCCTCGCCCAGGGTGCCCAGCCAGGACCACAGCTCCTGGAGCGGGTTGGAGCCGGTGACCTCGGTCCCGGTGAGTTTGGGGAGCTCGCCGATCACGACGTCGATCGCCGCGCCGAAAAGGAAGCCGGTGACCACGGCCTTCGAGAGGAACTGCGCGATCCAGCCCATCTTGAAGACGGCAAGAATCAGGAACAGAATCCCGGAGGCGAGGGTGATTCCGGCAACGAACGAGGCGATATCCTGTTCGCCGGTGATGCCTGCCGCGAGCACGGCACTCGCGGCCACCGCCGCCAGGCCCGAGCTCGGGCCCATCGAGATCTGCCGGCACGTGCCGAAGATCGCGTACACGATGGCGCCGGCGGCCGCGGCATACAGCCCGTTCTGCAGCGGAATCCCGGCGATGCCTGCGTACCCGAGGTTCTTCGGAACGATCAGGGCCGCGACGGTGACCCCGGCAATCAGATCGCCGCGCAGCCACGAGCGGTCATAGGAGCGGAACTGGCCGATGAGGGGGATCCTGGCGGGCCCCTGCCCGGGTGCCTTGGTCATGCGCTCTTCTTACTCCAAGTCCGGCGGTTCCGCCAGAGTCCCCCCGGCCCCCGTAACGCCCCGGGCAAGCGTCGCTTTGGCCCTAGGCGGCGCTCTTTTGGGCGACGAGTTCGATCTCGACGAGCATCTTGGGATCCAGGAACGGCAGCACGTGAACGAGGGAGAGCGTGGGGCGGATGTCGCCGAAGACCTCGCCGTGGGCCCGGCCGGCCTCTTCCCATTGGCTGATGTCCGTCAGGTACAGCTTGGACTGCACCACGTCCTCGAAGCCGAAGCCGGCCTCGGCCAGCACGGCGCCGAGCTTCTGCAGGATGTAGCTGGTCTGGGTATAGAAGTCTTCGCCCACGATTCCGTCCTCGCCGCTGGCGGCGGTCGCGGAGATGTAGAGGGTGTTGTCCACCTGGACAGCCCGGGAATAGCCGAGGGTCTGTTCCCAGGTGGAGCCGGTACCGAAGGTCTTGCGCATGGTGGGCCTTTCGCAGTTGCCGCAGGGATCGGCACAACTGTAGGGCGCAGGACGGCCGGGCCGCCAAACCGGGTTGATTTGTGTCGGCGGACCTGCGCGGGGCCACCGCCCCGGCTAGAGTTCCTGGCGGTAAACGAGCAGTTTGATGTCCGTGCCCGGCACGAGCCAGTCGCGCTCCGGCGCCCGGACGAAGCCGGTCTTCAGGTAAAGGCCGTGGGCGCTTTCCCAGCTCTCGCCCGTGGTGAGGGCCACGGCGTGAATACCGGGCAGGGCCCTGGCATGCTCCATGATGGCCTGGACCATGGCCTTGCCGGCGCCGCTGCGCTGCACGGAGGGGTCCACCACGAGCATCCTGAACTCGAGCTCGTCGCTGAAGGCGATGTCCGCGTAGGGCTCGCCGGCGACCGCCAGCGTCACGGAGCCGAGGATCCGGCCCTCACGCTCGGCGACCCAAACCGTCGCGGCCGCCGCGCGCTGCCCGACGTTCTGGATCTGCTGCATGTAGGGGTGGTCGGCGCTCTCAAAGTAGCCCGCCGCCAGGTAGGCGTCCCGGGTGATGCGCGCTATGGCGTCGAAGTCGGCCGGAACGGCGGGGCGAATGAGGATCTGCGAAGGCACCTGTCAATGGTACGGGCGCCCGGCCCGGGCCGTGCCCGGAAAGGCCGTTTCCGTGACTGAACTATCACTCAGGCGCATCTGACAGGCGTAGAGCCGGCCCAGCGGGACGACGTTAGAGCGGGAATTTGCCGGAGAGTTCCAGCGGACCGGCGCACGTCCATGCGGCCAGGCGTTCGTCGTCGGAGGGGCCGCCGGCCAGGGGGCTGGTGAGCCGCGGCCGGCGCACCCAGCAGCCTGCCTCCTCGGCGATCAGGGCTCCGGCGGCGAAGTCGTGTTCGTTGAGCCCGCGCTCACCGTAGGCGTCGTGCGTGCCGTCCGCCACGAGGCACAGGTCTAGCGCCGCGGACCCGAGCCGGCGCATGTCGGCGAAGCCGTCCATCAGGCTGCCGAGGCCTGCGGCCTGTTCCGCCCGCACGCCGGGATCGTAGTTGAAACCCGTGGCCAGGATCTGGCCGGTCCGTCCGGGGACCGGGCCGAACAGGGCGGTCACCTGGCCCTGTTCCTGGAGCCAGGCGCCCTCGCCGCGGGACGCGTAGTAGGTGCGTCCCAGCGCCGGTGCGCTGACGACGCCGGCCAGCCAGACGCCGTCGGCGTCGGCCACCGCCACGGAGGTGGCGTAGTAGACGATGTTGCGGATGAAATTGGTGGTGCCATCGAGCGGGTCGATGGACCAGCGGTAGCCGCTGGGCTCCGCCGGCAGGACGGTGCCGCCCTCCTCCCCCGTGATGATGTCCCACGGCCGGGCGGCGGTGATGACGTCCCGGACGGCGGCTTCGGCGGCGAGGTCGAAGGCGGTCACCCAGTCTCCTGAGTCGCCCTTGTTGCTGACGTCCAGGGCCGCAGTCTTCCGGGTGGCCAGGACGGCGGCCCCCGCCGCGGCGGCCGATTTGGCCAGTTCGAGCAGCCCCGGAACGCCAGGTGCGGGAGGACCCGCGGAGTGGGAACTCATTCGCCGGCCGGCCCGTTCGCCAGCAGGGCACGGAAGCCGTCCTCATCCAGGACCGGGACGCCAAGCTGTTCGGCCTTGTCCAGTTTGGTGCCGGCGTTCTCGCCCGCCACCACGTAGCTGGTGTTCTTCGACACCGATCCGGCCGCCTTGCCGCCGCGGATCAGGATGGCTTCCTTGGCCTCATCGCGGCTGAAGCCCTCGAGGCTCCCGGTCACCACCACGGTCAGCCCCTCCAGCGTCCTGGGCGTCGACTCGTCGCGTTCGTCCGCCATCCGGACGCCGGCGTCCGCCCAGCGGTCCACGATGTCGCGGTGCCAGTCCTCGGCGAACCATTCAGTCAGCGCCTGGGCGATGACCGGGCCCACGCCGTCCACGTGGGCGAGCTCCTCCTCGGAGGCCTGCCGGATGGCGTCCATGCTGCCGAACGCGGTGGCGAGGGCGCGCGAGGCCCGCGGCCCGACGTGCCGGATGGACAAGGCCACCAGGATCCGCCACAGCGGCTGGGATTTCGCTTTTTCCAGCTCCCGGAAGAGCTTGTCCGTCGTGGCCGTGGGCTTGGACGGGGTCTTGGTGGTGGCCTTGGTGAAGAAGTAGGGCACCAGCTCGAATTCCCCTGTGCCGGCGCCCTTGGAGCGCTTCTCCCGGCGGACACGGACGTCCGCGAGCTGCTCCGGAGTGAGGTCGAACAATGTCGCCTCGGTGGTCAGCGGCGGCTCCGCGGGCTCGGCCGGCTGGGTCAGTGCGATGGCGGCTTCCCAACCGAGGGCCTCGATGTCGAAGGCGCCGCGGCCGGCAAGGTGGAAGACGCGTTCGCGCAGCTGCGCCGGGCAGGACCGGGAGTTGGGGCAGCGGATGTCCACGTCCCCTTCCTTCCCGGGGGCCAACGGCGTGCCGCACGCGGGGCATTCGGTGGGCATGATGAAGTCGCGGACGGGAGGGTCCTGCTGGTCCCGCAGCGCCAGCACCGGGCCCACGATTTCCGGTATCACGTCTCCGGCCTTGCGCAGCACCACAATGTCGCCGATCTTCACGCCCTTGGCCTTGACCACCTCCTGGTTGTGCAGGGTGGCCATTTCCACGGTGGAGCCGGCAACCTTGACCGGTTCCATCACGCCGTACGGGGTGACCCGGCCGGTGCGGCCGACGTTGACGGCGATGTCGAGCAGCTTGGTATGGACCTCTTCGGGCGGGTACTTGTAGGCCACGGCCCAGCGCGGCACCCGGGTGGTGTAGCCCAAGGCCCGCTGGGTGGCGAAGTCGTCCACCTTGATCACAATGCCGTCGATCTCATGGGTGAGGCTGTGCCGCTTGTCGCCGTAGCGCTTGATGAATTCCAGGACGTCGGACAGCCCGGCCAGCACCTCGAAATACGGGCTCGTCGGCAGTCCCCACTCGGCCAGCTTGCGGTAGGTCTCGGACTGGCTGGCGGTGTCGAGACCCTCGCGGGCGCCGATGCCGTGGACGTACATCCGCAGCGGCCGCTTGGCGGTTTCCGCGGGGTCCTTCTGCCGCAGCGAACCCGCGGCGGCGTTGCGCGGGTTGGCCAGCGGCGCCTTGCCGGCCTCGATCAGGGCTTCGTTGAATTCCGCGAAGGCCTGCGACGGGATGAAGACTTCGCCGCGGACTTCCACCTCCGCCGGGAAGCCGGTGCCGCTGAGCTGCTGCGGGATTTCCTTGATGGTCAGGACGTTGTGCGTGATGTCCTCGCCGGTGGTGCCGTCCCCGCGGGTTGCGGCCCGGACCAGGGCGCCGTCGCGGTAGAGCAGGTTGACGGCCAGGCCGTCGATCTTCAGTTCGGTGAGCCACGACGGCGGGTTCCCGCCGTTGCCGAGCTTGGCGACGCCCGCCTCGGCCTTGACCATCCAGGCCTCCAGCTCCTCGAGCGAGAAGACATCCTCCAGGCTGTACATGCGCTGCAAATGCTGCACGGCGGCAAACGCCGCTGACACCTCGCCGCCGACTTCCTGCGTGGGCGAATCGTTGGCCACCAGTTCCGGATGCATGGCTTCGAGCGTTTCCAGCCGACGGTAGAGCTCGTCGAACTCGGCGTCGGAGATGATCGGCGCGTCCTGCTGGTAGTACGCAAAGCGGTGCTTGCGGACCTGCTCCACGAGGTCTTCATACTCCGCGCGGATGTCCCCGGACGGGACCTGCTCCCCCGCGGGGCCTTGAGGGTCCGTGACGTGCCCGGGGGCTGCTTCGGCTGCTTCTTCAGTCCCTGCTGCGGTCTCTGCTGCGGTCTTCCCTGTGCTCACAGACCTATCCTGCCCTAGATCCCCGACATTGTCCGGTCCAGGGTCCGGTCTGGGGTCCGCTTCCGAATTTGGTCTGACGCTGACCGCGAGGTCAGGCGGGCTCGTCCACGTTTGCAGTCCGGGCGTCGACCACGATCGCCGTGATGTTGTCCCGGCCGCCGCTGCGCAAGGCCGCCTGGATCAGTTCGTCCACGGCCGCCTGGGGGTCGGCCTCGGCCGCGAGGATGCCGGCGATCTTCTCATCGCTGAGTTCGCCGTTGAGGCCGTCGGAGCAGACCAGCATCCGGTCGCCGTCTTCAAGGGGAACCAGCCAGAAGTCGGCCTCGGAGTCATCCCCGGTTCCCAGCGCCCGTGTCACCACGTGCCTGCGGGGGTACACGGCGGCCTCGGCCTCGGTGATCTGGCCGGTGTCGAGGAGTTCCTGGACTTCGGAATGGTCCACGCTGATCTGTGCGAGCTGGCCGTGGCTGTACCGGTACGTGCGGGAGTCTCCGATGTTGAGGACAAGCCAGTACGGAACGTCCTGTTGTTCCACCACCACGACGCCGGACAGGGTGGTTCCGGCACGCGATCCGGTGGCGTGACGGATGCCCGCATCGGCCATGAGCAGGTACTCCTGCAGGATGTCCGCCGTCGCATCCCGGCTGCCGGTCTTGGACTGTGGCAGCTCGGCCAGGGTGCGCACGCAGATGCTGCTGGCAACTTCGCCGGCCTCGTGCCCGCCCATGCCATCCGCCACGGCGAAGACGGGGTCAGCGGCAATGAAGGAGTCCTCGTTCGCCTCGCGGCGCAGTCCCCGGTCCGTGCCGTACCCGCAGCGCAGTAGCGGTCCCTGTTTTCCGTCCGAGGGCGGGATGGGGGCGTCTGGCGATGGGTTCATGGCGGTCCTCAATACAGTGGTGCGCGGCTTCACTGGTGCGCGGGGGTTGACGGCGTTCACAACCCGGCCGGATCGCAACTGCCGGTCCGACTATTGCATATGCGCCGCTCAGCTGAGAAGCCCGCCACGGCCTGCCGCCGGGCTGATCCGGCGTTCAGTCCAGGATCAGGCCCCGGCCGCTGCCGGGCTGCAGCTGCACCGGGTGGATTTCACCGAACCCGCGGACGTCCTCGGCCGGCCGGGGCACCAGGACGAAGCGTTCGTCCTGCTCCAGCGCGGCCGCGGTCATCGAATCCACCAGCACGGTTCCAGGGTCCGCGAGGGCCGTCAGGCGGGCGGCGAGGTTGACGGTGGGTCCGTAGATGTCGCCGAGGCGGGAGAGGATGCGGCCCCAGACCATGGCCACGCGGGCCTGGGGCAGGATCTCGTCGTCGGTGAAGGCGCGGGACAGGGCCAGGGAAATCTCGGCGCCGGCCGCCGGAGTCTCGGCAATGTACAGGACCTCGTCGCCGACGGTCTTGACCAGCCGGCCGCCGCCGACCGAGATGATTTCGGCGCACTTGTTCTCGAAGCGCTGCACCAGCTGGGCGAGCGTCTTCTCGTTCATCCGGCGGGACAGGCTGGTGTAGGAGACAAGGTCGGCGAAGCCGACCGCCCGGGCCAACGGCAGGGGCGCATCGTCCTCGTCGCCTTCGCGGCCCTCTTCGCTGGACTGCAGCCCGGCTTCGGCCCGGACGGCCAGGCGCTGCACACCGGCGTTGAGCTGGCGGCGCCAGGAGTAGGCGAGCATCTCCTCGAGGGGGTCGATCAGGTTCGGCAACTCGCTGACGAGGCGCTTGCGGGCGACGGCGTCAGTCACGCCATGTTCCTGGACCATGTCCTCCACGAGGGCCTCGATCTGCCACACCACCATCCGGTCGGTCATCTGGCCGATGGCCCGGGTGATGGAGATTGCGGCTTCCTCGGTGAGCTTGCCGTCGCGCACCAGGTCCACGATGGTGGACAGGGCGGCCTGGTCACGCTCGGTGAAGGCGACATCTTCATCCCCGAGGTTGGGAAAACCCAGGGCGCGCCAAAGTTTCCGGGCAGAGAGCAGCGAGAGCCCCGCACCGGCGGCGACTTCACGACGCCGAAGCTTGCGTTCTCCGCCCAGCAGCCGCGCTTCCAGGGCCTTGGCGGCAAGCCGTTCAGCGGACATCGTGCCGGTGGGCGGGGCCACGGGTTCAGGTTCGGCGGGTTCGTTGGGCTCGACTTCGTCGGGTTCGAGTTCGGGTTCGGCGGCGGGTTCGATGAGCGCGCCGGCTTGGGCGCCGAAGGCGGTCCCGGCGTCGCTGTCGGCGGCAGCCGAACCGGCGGCGTCCTCGGGCTCCCGGGGCAAATCCGGGGCAGCGAGATCGATGTCCTGGTGGACGTTCTCAGCGTTCATCTCTTCCACCTTCTCTCGTCTCCCACGGCCAGGCCTCGCCCGGGTTGTAGTTCATGCCATCGGCGCCGGACGCCTCGCCCTGCGGGAGGTCGTCGATGGCGTCCAGCAGGAAATTACGGAATGTCGCGACCTCCGGGACATCGGGGACCACCGTTCCAAGGGGGTACCCGGTCTCCAAGGATATATTCCCGGAGTGCAATAGGCGCTGCAACAAGGATTGCTCAATGGCCACATGCCGGACGGCGGCGAGGGGTATCTGTTCATCGCGCCGCCGTAGCATGCCGTATCGGGCAACTATGCGCTGGCTGGTGAGGATGTAGCGGGTGGCATGCCACGCGATGACCCGCGGGAGACAATAGCCCAGCAGCACCCACGCCGCCAACGCCAGGCACACGGCGAGGAGCCAGGGCGTCCACTCTTTCGGGACGAGGGGGACGAGCCGCGCCGGACCACCCTTGACAACCCAGGCGCAGGCGTACGCGGCCAAGGCCGGAACAACAATGAACATCAGCGCCGGGACAATGAGCATCCTGGGCTGGGGCCGGGTCACCACAATCACTTGCTCTCCCGGCAGGAGCACTCTACGCATAGCCGCTTTCTGCTCCGCCGCTGCCGGTGCCCTGGCCGCCGGTCCCGGCCGGGTTCCACGGCCTCAGGTGCACGACGTCGCCGGCGGTCACCACATGTTCATGGCCCGCGGCATCGACCACCAGGAGTGAGCCGTATTCGTCCAGGCGCGTGGCGTGGCCAATGATCTCGTGGTCGCCCGGGAGTTGGGCCCGGACCTGCTTGCCGAGGGTTGAGAGAAGGTGCTCCACGCGTTTGTGCAGCGACGGGCCACCGGCCATGCCGGCGGTAGGGTCGCCGTCGGCGTTGCAGAAACTCCGGTACAGGGTGGCGAAGCGGGACAGGTAGCTCTTCAGGAGCTCCGTCCGGTCCACTGTGTCGGGATTCTCCAGCAGCACGGAGGTGGCGGTGGGAACCGGGAGTTCGGGCTCCGTCAGCGTGACGTTCAGGCCGGTGCCGAGGATGACCGGYGGCGCGCCGCCGGCGCCGAGCGGGCCGAGCTGGGCCAGGATGCCGGCGATTTTCCGGCCCCGGACCAGGACGTCGTTGGGCCATTTGAGTTCCGCCGGAAGGCCTGCCGTTTCCGTCAGGGCCTCACGCAGGGCGAGGGCGGCCAGGAGGGAGAGCCAGGAGTACCTGTGGGTCGGCAGCGGCCGGCCGGCCGCGTTGACTGGCAGGAGCACCAGGGAGACGGAGACCGAACTGCGGGCCGGCGCCTCCCACCGGCGGTCGAGCCGGCCGCGCGCGTCGCTCTGGTACTCGGCGGTCAGCACTGACAGGTCCGGCCACGCGCCGGGATCCTCGGTCACCCCGCGGAGGAGATCAGCGTTGGTGGAGCCGGTGGACTCAAGCACCGTCAGGCGCGGAATTCCGTTCGCGGACAGGAACGCCTCATCGCTGAGGGCACTCAGGTCCAGGGGCGGACGGTCCGGGGTTTCCTGCGCGGTTTCCATCCTTGAATCCTACCGAGGAAAGCGCACCGGGGCCCCGGCCGTCTGCCTCACATGCCTCCGCCGAAACTCCCCACCTTTGGCCGGGATGTCCGGCGTGTCGGCCGGACACACCGCTGATTCCGGCGCCCGGCCGCGAAATGAGGGGAAATTCCGCGGGGCAGACGGCCGCAAACACCCAGCAAGTTCAGAGGAAGATGTCCGGGACGAGCTGGTTCTCGGGCGCGCCGAGGCTGTACGGGCTGAAGTCCGTCACCCCTGCCGCCGCGAGAACCTGTTCATCGGTGTAGAAGTTACCGCTCCGGCTGCCGTGGGCGGGGACCGCGTTGCCGCCGGTCAGCACGGCGTGGGCGGCGTCGGCCATGATTTCGGGGCTGCGGGCGCCCTTGACGATCATGTCGCCGCCGGGCATGTTGCGGATCGCCGCGGTGTCGATCAAGGTGCACGGCCAGAGCGAGTTCACACTGACGCCGTCGGCCTTGAGCTCCTCGGCCAGCCCCAGCGTGGTCAGGCTCATGCCGTACTTGGCCATGGTGTAGGCCAGGTGCAGGCCGGCCCACTTCGGATCCAGGTTCAGGGGCGGGGAGAGCGTGAGGATGTGCCCTGCATCGGATGCCCGCAGCGCCGGCAGTGCCATCTTCGAGAGCAGGAAGGTGCCACGGACGTTGATGTCCTGCATGAGGTCGTAGCGCTTCATGTCCACGTCGTCGGTCGAGGAGAGGTCGATCGCCGAAGCATTGTTGATGACGACGTCGATCCCGCCAAAGCGGTCCACAGCGGCGCCGACAGCCCCGGCGACGTCGGCGTCGTTGCGCACGTCGCCGACCAGCGGCAACGCTTGGCCGCCGGCGGCCTCGATCTGTTCTGCCGCGGTATACACGGTGCCCTCGAGCCTGGCGTGCGGCTGGCCGGTCTTGGCCATCAGGACGATGTTGGCGCCGTCCCGGGCTGCGCGGAGCGCGATGGCCAGGCCGATGCCGCGGCTGCCCCCCGAGATGAGGACAGTGCGGCCCTGAAGGGAACCGGCGGCCTGGTACGGCCCTGTGGCGGTGCCCGAAGCATCGTTGCTTGAAGTCATGCCCACACTCTAGCCGACCAATGTTACTGGCGGGTAACAAAGTGGTGAGGGAGCTTCGCGGCGGGAAAATTGTAGGTTCCCTACAGCGGCACCGGCCAATACCGTCACTAGACTTGCCAGCAGAGCCCTGCTTTTGTGGATTCCAGCCAAAGGACCCCACGCGACGGGCGCCGTACAACCTTGCGACAGAGCCGGAGAAACTTGATGAGCCACGATCTGACCACGACTGCGGGAAAGATTGCAGATTTCCGCGACCGCCAGGCCCGTGCCGAACAGCCCTCCGGCCCGGAAGCGATCGCCAAGCAGCACGCGCGCGGCAAGAACACCGCCCGCGAGCGCATCGACCTGTTGCTGGACGCCGGCTCCTTCGTCGAATTCGATGCGCTGGCCGTGCACCGCTCCACCGCCTTCGGCATGGAGAAGAAGAAGCCCCTCGGCGACGGCCTCGTCTCCGGCTACGGCACTGTGGACGGCCGCCCGGTCGCGGTCTACAGCCAGGATTTCTCCGTCTACGGCGGCTCGCTGAGCCAGGTCAACGGCGAAAAGATCGTCAAGGTCCAGGAGTTCGCGCTGCGCAACGGCTGCCCCGTGGTGGGCATCCTCGACGGCGGCGGTGCCCGCATCCAGGAGGGTGTCGCCTCCCTGGCGATGTTCGCGGACATCTTCCGCAACAACGTCCACGCCTCCGGCGTCGTCCCGCAGATCTCGCTGATCATGGGCCCCTCCGCCGGCGGCGCGGCCTACTCCCCCGCCCTGACCGACTATGTGGTCATGGTGGACAAGACCTCGCACATGTTCATCACCGGCCCGGACGTCATCAAGACCGTCACCGGCGAAGACGTGGACATGGAAACCCTCGGCGGCGCCCGGCAGCACAACGCCAACACCGGCACCTCGACTTACCTGGCCTCCGACGAGGCCGACGCCGTCGAGTTCGTCCGCGAACTGCTCGACTTCCTGCCCTCCAACAACCTCGCCGAGGCCCCGGTGCTGGAGCACCAGCAGGAACTGGAGGTCGACGACGACGACCTCGCCCTGGACGCGCTGATCCCGGACTCGGCCAACCAGCCGTACGACATGCGCAAGGTCATCGAGCAAATTGTCGACGACGCCCACTTCCTCGAGATGCAGTCCCTCTATGCCCCGAACGTGATCATCGGCTACGGCCGGGTCGAGGGCCACACGGTGGGCATCGTGGCCAACCAGCCCATGCAGTTCGCCGGCACCCTGGACATTGCGGCCTCGGAAAAGGCCGCCCGCTTCGTCCGGCACTGCGATGCCTTCAACATCCCCATCATCACGCTCGTGGACGTGCCGGGCTTCCTGCCGGGCAAGGACCAGGAGTTCCAGGGCATCATCCGCCGCGGCGCCAAGCTGCTCTACGCGTATGCCGAGGCCACCGTGCCCAAGCTGACCGTGATCACCCGCAAGGCCTACGGCGGGGCCTACATCGTGATGGGCTCCAAGAAGCTCGGCGCGGACCTCAACCTGGCCTGGCCCACCGCCCAGATCGGCGTCATGGGCGCCCAGGGTGCCGTGAACATCCTGTACCGCCGCGAACTCGCCGCGGTGGCCGAGGACGGCGGCGACGTCGAGGCCAAGCGCGCCGAGGTGATCCGCCAGTACGAGGAAGAGCTGCTCAACCCCTACCAGGCCGCCCAGCTCGGCTACGTGGACGCCGTCATCGCACCGTCCGAGACCCGGCTGCAGATCATCAAGGGCCTGCGCGCCCTCCGGGACAAGCGGGCAGCCCTGCCCGCCAAGAAGCACGGGAACATCCCGCTGTGATCCCCACCCGCCCCCTAACCTCGCAAGTCCCCACCGGCTCCCAGCCTTCGCAAGCTCAGGCCGGGTCCCTCGCCGGCGTGGGCCCACGGCCAGAAGGACCCGCCGACAGCCTCGACTCGCCGCTTCTCTCAGTCGTGAAGGGCGAACCGACGCCGGAAGAGCTGGCGGCGCTGACCGCCGTCGTGCTGTCCCTGGGGCAGACCCAGCAGGCGGCACCGGAAAGCCCCGGCGTCCGGCACTGGGTCCGCCGGCAGCAGCTTCGGCTGGCGCCGAGGCCCGGTCCGCAGGCCTGGCGCCGCAGCCTGGGCTGAGCCGACGCGGTTCAGCGTCCTGGCAGGGCCTGCCCGCAGCCGAAATCTGCACGGGAGAGTTGCGCGCGAAAAAGTTCAGTGACTCTTTCATAACCGCGGCGGCCGGGCTAGTCTCGTCGGGTGACTACCGAAATCATCGCCTCAGACAACACTGCCCCCGCGCGCCAGCAGACGGCCATTGACGCCGTCGCCGACGCCTACACGGACACCCTGATCCGGCTTAACCCGAGCTTCGCCACCGAACTCGGCCTGCCCGGGCACGAGACGGAGTACCAGGATTTCTCCCCCGCCGGCCACGAGGAATTCGCGGCCGCCGCYCGCGAGGCACTTGCGGCGCTGGACGGGCTGGAGCCGGCTGACGACGTCGACGCCGTCACGCTCGACGCCATGCGCGAGCGGCTGGGCCTGCAGCTGGAAATCCACGAATCGGGCTGGGCCACGGCCGATCTGAACAACATCGCCTCCCCGTCCCAGGACATCCGCGCGATCTTTGACCTCATGCCGACGGATACCGCCGGGCAGTGGGAGCACATCGCGGGCCGGGCCTACAATGTCACCGCCGCAATCGACGGCTACATCGAGTCGCTGCGTTCGGCGATGCAGGACGGCAAAGTGGCCGCGGCCCGCCAGGTTTCGATCGTGATCGAGCAGGCCACCAAGCACGCCGCGGACGACGGCTTCTTCGCCAAGCTCGCCGCCGGCGCCAAGACCGCGGACGGCCCGCTCCCGGCGGAACTGCAGTCCCGGCTCGACGCCGGCGCGGCAGCTGCCCGGGTGGCGTACTCCCGGCTCGCAGGTTTCCTCGAGTCCGAGCTCCTGCCCGTCGCCCCGGCCAAGGACGCTGTGGGCCGCGCCCGCTACGCCCTGGCTTCCCGGGACTTCCTCGGCGCCACCGTGGACCTGGAGGAAACCTACGCTTGGGGTGTCCAGGAACTCGACCGCCTCATCGCCGAACAGGAACGGGTGGCAGGCGAAATCCGGTCCGGCGCCACGGTGGAGGAAGCCAAAGAGATCCTCAACAACGATCCCGCCCGCCAGCTCAAGGGCACCGACGCCCTCCAGGCCTGGATGCAGGAACTGTCCGACAAAGCCGTCGCGGAGCTCGCCGGCGTCCACTTCGAGATCCCGGACGTCATGAAAACGCTGGAGTGCCGGATCGCGCCCACCGATGAAGGCGGCATCTACTACACGGGACCCTCGGAGGACTTCAGCCGCCCGGGCCGCATGTGGTGGTCCGTGCCGGCCGGTGAAGACACCTTCACCACGTGGGCCGAAACCACCACCGTSTACCACGAGGGCGTGCCYGGCCACCACCTCCAGGTCGCCACCGCCACCTACCGCCGGGAGCTGCTGAACAAGTGGCGCCGCAGCGTGTGCTGGACCTCGGGCCATGGCGAAGGCTGGGCACTCTACGCGGAGAAACTCATGCAGGAGCTCGGCTACCTCAATGATCCCGGCGACCACATGGGCATGCTGGACATGCAGCGCATGCGTGCGGCCCGCGTGGTGTTCGACATCGGCGTGCACCTGGAACTCGAAGTCCCCGAGCGCTGGGGCAGCGGCATCTGGACCTCGGAGAACGGCTTTGACTTCCTCCGCGCCAACCTGCCGATCAGCGAGGGGCAGCTGAAGTTCGAGTTCACCCGCTACCTGGGCTGGCCGGGACAGGCCCCGTCCTACAAGGTGGGCCAGCGGCTCTGGGAGCAGATCCGGGAAGAGCTGGAATCCCGCCCCGGCTTCGACCTCAAGGCCTTCCACACGAAGGCCCTGAACATCGGCTCGGTGGGCCTGGACACCCTCAAGCGCGCGCTCCTGGGGTAAGCCGGGTTCCGGGGGCTGACCTGCACGGACAGTGGGCAGACGGCCGGTTGGGGCGACTATTCGCGGGGCGAAGTCGCCGCAGCCGGCCGTCCGTCTGTCCCGGGCAAATGGACCTTGGCCCAATAGTCGACTAGTCTCTGGGGGACACATTTTCTGGGCTTTTGAACGCCCGGGTCGGCGGCTGGGGCTGCGACTCAAGTGTCCGGTGTACCTTTGCCCTCCGGCAGGGCGCCGGTCATGCAAGTACCTCCGCAACTGCGGCATGGTCTTGCTGACTGTCAGTATGCGCGCGTCGTCCCCGCAGCAATTACGCGGGACAACGCCTATGAACCAGGCGCATGCATAGAGGTACCAGCACCTTGGTCTCCGGTGCGAGCTATTGACAATAGAATCCCGCGTGAACGAATAGCGCCAGCATCCCGGCGCTCCGCGAAGGAGCGCAGAGGAAAAGCCAGGCGCTGAGCTTCTGCCGGAACCTCGCTGAGGCATCCTGCAGCGGCTGACGATTGCCGGGCATACACAAGACCCCATATTGGAGCCCCTATGAGGAATATCGCCTCATTCCTAAGTCCACCGACCAATGACGCCGCGAAAGCGCGGACGCGGATCCGGAAGCGCACAGCGGCATCCGTGGTTGCGACGGCCGTCGTCGTGGCTGCGGCCACGCTTAGCGCCCCGGCACCCCTGAACGCCGCGACGCCGACTGCCACGCCCACCGCTACGACAACGGCGTGCAATCCGCTGCCCTTCAACCTCCCGGCGCCCGCGAACCGGCACACCTCGGTGAAGAAGGCGTGGGCCTACTACTTCCCGCCGTTCCCGCTCGCAGTCGACAGCCCCGACGCCACCCGCGACGTCTACCCGCGCTGGATGGACACCCACAACTCCGCCAACGGCGCGTACGACCTCCGGGACCGTCCGGCTGCTCCCCAGCGTGCAACCCAGACCACCTGGCGGCAGGCCGATTTCGAGAAGGAGGTCCGGCAGGCAGTCGGGGCGGGCCTGGACGGATTCATCTGGGAATACAACAGCTCCACCGATATCCGCTGGCAGCAGCTGCCGGCCATGCTCGCCGCCGCCAAGGCGGTTGACCCGGGCTTCAAGATCATGCTCAGCCCGGACTTCAACACGGCCGCCGGCTCCACCTCTGACAGCGTTTACAACAACGTCATGAAGGTGAAGGACGACCCGTCCATCTACCGGAACACTGCCGGCATCGTGCTCGCCCCGTTCTTCCCGGAACGCAAGACTCCCTCGTGGTGGGACGGGCTCCGGAGCCGCCTCGCCTCCTCCGGCGTCAAATCCAACCTCGTACCCATCTTCATTTCGTGGGGCGGAGGAACCCAAAAGACGGACTGGAACAATTCGGTGTCCGGGTATTCGCAATGGGGCACCCGCACCGCCAGCGGCGTTCCGACCCTCGCCAAGGAAAGCGCTGAAGCCCACCGCCGCGGCAAGACCTACATGCAGCCGGTGGCGTTCGAGGATTCACGGTCCTACGACGGGCGGTACTGGGAATCATCCAACAGCTCCACCCTGCGCGATTCCCTGGCCTCGGCGGTCACCAGCAACGCCGACTCCATTGCGCTCATCGCCTGGAACGACTACACCGAGTCCTGGGTGGCACCTTCCAAGGACCGCGGCTATGCCGTGCTGGACATGGCTGCCTACTACATTTCCTGGTTCAAGAACGGGGTCAAGCCCGCGATCACCCAGGATGCCTTGTACTGGAGCCACCGCTCGCACCCCACGAACGCTCCGTATTCGATGACCCCCATCGGTCGCAACGGCAAACCCACGCCGATGTACATCCCGAACGGTGACGCGGCGAAGAACGAAGTAGAACTCGTGGCCGTGCTGAAGACTCCGGGGCGCCTGACCATCACCCAGGGCAGCAACGTCAAGACCATGGACGCCCCGGCCGGGCTGACCTCCTTCAAGGTTCCGCTCGTGGCCGGGACCACACCGTCCTTCAAGCTCGCACGCAGCGGAGCCACGGTCCAGACAGTCACCAGCAACACCCCGGTGCGCTCCTCCGTGGCGTACCAGGACATGATTTACCACGCAGGCGGCGGCGTCGCAGGCACCTGCGCACGCTAGGCCCTCCCTGCCCGGGATGGCAGTTCGCGGCAGTGTTTCTCCAGAGCATTGCCGCGAACCGTCATCTCGCGCCTCACCGGGCGGCCCGGGCCGCCCGGCGACGAGACAATCGCCACACCGCTTGCCGGAATAACTTCACAAAGCCCCTGCCGGCGCGGCAAGCCCGGGCATTCCGCGGCGCGGGGCCACCCGTGGCGCCGTAACATTTCTCAACATCCGTTCGTCATGCTATTGGCAACGGTCCTAGCGTGTTCCGGTGACCACTCAGACAAGCACCCCCGCACCCGCTGGAAAGACCGGGTTCCAGCTGCCCAAATGGGCCGGCTCGTTCGGCTTCCAGATCATTGCCGCCCTGATCGTCGGCCTGGGCCTTGGCCTGCTGGCCAAGTACACCGGCAGCACCAAGGCCAACCCCAACGCCCTCGGCACCACGCTGCAGACCATCGGCTCGAGCTACGTCTCGCTGCTGCAGACCGCCGTGGTCCCCCTGATCTTCACCGCCGTCGTCAGCTCAATTTCCAACCTGCGCGCCGTTTCCAACGCGGCCCGGCTGGCTTGGAACACGCTGCTCTGGTTCGCGATCACCTCGCTAATCGCCGTGCTGATCGGCATCGGCCTGGGCGTGCTGCTGCAGCCCGGCGCCGGAACCGGCATCAGCCAGGAAGCGAAGTACGCCGGCAAGTCCGGTGACTGGTGGGCCTTCCTGACCGGGCTGTTCCCGAAGAACTTCCTGGGCCTCGGCGCGACCACCACCGTCACTGACGGCGTCGCCACCACCGCCGTGAGCTTCAACGTCCTCCAGATCCTGGTAATCGCGATCGCCGTCGGCATCGCCGCGCTGAAAGTGGGCAAGGCGGCCGAGCCGTTCCTGGCCCTGAACGCCTCCGCCCTCGCCGTCATCCAGAAGGTCCTCTGGTGGATCATCCGGATCGCGCCGCTGGGCACGGTCGGCCTGATCGGCAACGCCGTGGCCGTCTACGGCTGGGACACCATCGGCTCGCTCGGCAAGTTCACCGTGGCGATCTACATCGGCCTGGCGCTCGTGCTGTTCGTGGTCTACCCCGTGCTGATCCGCAGCCACGGACTGTCCATCAAGCAGTACTACTCCGGCGTGTGGCCGGCCGTGCAGCTGGCCTTCGTCTCCCGCTCCTCGATCGGCACCCTGCCGCTGACCCAGCGCGTGACCGAACGAAGCCTGGGTGTCCCCCGCGCCTACGCCTCCTTCGCCGTGCCGCTCGGCGCGACCACCAAGATGGACGGCTGCGCGGCGATCTACCCGGCCGTSGCGGCGATYTTCGTGGCCCAGTTCTTCGGCATCCAGCTCGACTTCACCCAGTACCTGCTGATCGCACTGGTGTCCGTGCTCGGCTCTGCCGCGACCGCCGGCACTACGGGCGCCGTCGTGATGCTGACGCTGACGCTCTCCACGCTGGGACTGCCGCTGGCCGGCGTCGGCCTGCTGCTGGCCATCGACCCGATCCTGGACATGGGACGCACCGCCGTCAACGTGGCCGGGCAGGCATTGATCCCGGCGATCGTGGCCAAGCGCCAGGGCATCCTGGACGAAACGCTGTACAACGCGCCGCGGAACGGCGATCCGTTTAGCGACGACGTCGATGGCACCGCGGCCGTCGACCCCTCCGCCGCCGCCACTCCCGCGGCAGGACGGGACGAGCGGGAACTGGCTGACGCCAGGGCGTAACAACAGAACGAGTGTTCACCAGAGAAGTCCCCTGGAATCCCGGGGACTTCTCTGGTTTACCGGCTTCGGCTTTTAGCCGGCATCGGCCCGAGTCCGCACGTGCCTAGTGTCCGCCGATCACACCCTTTTCGGCGGCCTTGGTGACTGCGTCCGCTTCTGCCTGGGTCAGGGTGCCGTCCTTGACGGCCTGGTCCAGCCGGGGCTTCAGTGCCGCGGCGTGATTGGCCTGTTCCGCGGTACGCAATTCCTCCAGGGCAGCGGTGACCTTGGCTTCATCGATGCCGAGCGACTTCGCCAGGGACGCGGCCAGGGCCTTCTCCATCGCGGCGCGGTCCGGCTTCTGCCCTGGGGCCGGCGGGGTGGCCGGCCTGTTGGCGTCGCGGAAAGTCTTCAGGGCGTCGGTGACCTTCGCCTCGTCGACGCCGAGCTTGGCGGCGAGTTCTTTGGCGCGGGCGCCGAACTCCGCACCGCCGTGGCCGCGGTGTCCGCCGCGCATGCCGTAGCCGTCGGCGAAGTTGTTCCCGGGAGCACTCGAGCTGGGTGTCGGGGCGGGCGTCGGCGTCGTGGTGGCGGAGGCCATCCCGGCGACCCCGAGCCCTGCGCCCAGTGCAACGGCCGCCGCCCCGAGGCCGAGTGCGATTTTCGTTGTGCGTGACATCTGCTGTCTCCTGGATCTGCCGCGCGGTGACGGCGCTTGAAGCTGATGGTTCGTCCGGGGAAGGCTGCTCCACGAGCATCTTCAGTCTGCACCTGCCCCAGCAGAGATAGCTGTTYCCCAGCTTTCACTTTCCTGTGAATCCGGCAGGGACGCTCAGAGGGCAAAAAGAGGGCAAAATGGCGGCAAAGGTGGATAGGCTCTGGGCATGCTGATCGTCACTTCGAATGACATCCCGGGCCACCGGATCGACGCCGTCTTCGGCGAAGTCATGGGCCTGACCGTCCGCTCCCGGGACATCACGGCCCAGCTCATGGCGGGCTTCCGTTCCCTGGGCGGCGGCGAGGTGCTGGAAATGACGAGGGCCCTCTACGACAGCCGGCAGGATGTCATGGCCCGGATGGTGGCCGAGGCCGAGCAGCGCGGCGCCAACGCCATCGTTACCATGCGCTTCGATACATCGGCGATCGGGCAGAACTGGACGGAGATCTGCGCCTACGGCACAGCCGTTTTTGCCATTCCGCTCTCGCAGAATGAGCCCGGGGCAACGGGCCAGTCGATCTACCTGACCAATTCCGGCGACGCGGCAGCCCAGCTCAAGCCTTGAGCGCCAATCCTGCCAGCCCCCACCCCTGGAAAATACTTGCCCAGAGTGCAAACATGCACGTAGTGTAAGCGCGTGTCCCCATCGCCCTCCCCCTCCGCCGCCCACGCCGCCGCATCCGGCGACCTCGGTGTCCCCTCGCGCCGCGAACTAAACAAGGCCGCTACCCGGCAGGCCATCACGGACGCCGCCATGGACCTGCTCCGCACGCGGGGACCCGGAAACTTCACGGTGGAGGACATCGCCGACGCCGCCGGGATCTCCCGGCGCACGTTCTTCAACTACTTCGGCAGCACCGAGGCGGCGCTCGCCTCGGTGACGTTCGGCTTCCTGGACACGGCACTTCAGCAGTTCCGGCTCCGCCCGGCAGGCGAGCCCATCCTGGAATCGGCCCGCGCAGCCCTCGTTGAACTGGCCGATCCCATGACCGTCGCACCGGTGGCCGAGCTCTACAGCCTGGGCCAGACCAACCCCCAGCTCAGCCGCTCCGAGCTGGAAGCCTGGGACCACTGCACCGAACAGATCATCGAAGCCGCCCGCGAACGCTTTGCGCTGACGGCGGCCGGCGACGTCGACGAGCTCTACCTCCGCGCCCTCGCCGGCTCCGTCATCTCGTGCGGAAAAGCCGCCATGGATGTCTGGTTTGCCCGCTGCGGCGGCGACCTGACCCCCGAGTCCCTGTCCGTCCTGCGCCAGCTCCTGATCGATTCCATGGGCCTCCTCGGCTCCGGATTCGCGTCCCACTCCCCCGCCACCCCTTCCCCAGATCGGCACTGACATGGCCCTGTTGCTCTACCGTCTCGGCAAGTTCTCCTACCGCCACCGCTGGCTCGTCATCTCCCTCTGGCTCGCCGTCCTGGTGGCCGTCGGCGGCGCGGCTGCGGCCTTCCACGGCACCATGTCCAACAACTTCCAGATCCCCGGCACTGAAACCCAGCAGATGGCGGACAAGCTGAAGCAGGAGCTGCCCAAGTCCTCCGGCGGCTCGGCCGGCATCGTCTTCGAGTCGCAGAACGGCCCGTTCACGCAGGCCGGCAAGGACGCGGTCTCGGCTGCGCTGACCAAGCTGAAAGCCCTCCCCGATGTTCAGGGCACCGTGGACCCGTTCGCCACCCAGGCCCAGCTGGACAAGGCCGTCACGGATCTTGCCGCCGGCGAGCAGCAGGCATCCGCAGGACAGGCGCAGCTGGACGCGTCGGCCGCCCGACTGGCCGCCGGCAAGGCCCAGCTGGCCGCCGCCGAGCAGCAGATGACCGCGGCCGGCATGTCCGCCGAGGCCATCGACGCCCAGCTTGGCCAGCAGAAGGCTGCCCTCGCCGCGGGCCAGGAGAAGCTCGACGCCGGGACCAAGGAACTCGAGGCCGGCGCGGCCAAGCTCGCCCTGGCCAAACGCCAGTTGGAGGCCTCGCAGGGCATGCGGTTCGTATCCGAGGACGGCACTGCGGCAATCGCCCAGGTCCAGTTCAAGACCTCGATCAACGGGCTGGCCCCCGCCGTGCGCCAGCAGGTCCAGGACGTCGCCCACGAAGTCTCCTCCGCCGGCGTGACCGCCCTGGCCAGCAAGGAAATCACGGAGGATGTTTCGGAGTTGTTCGGCATCTCGGAGATCCTCGGCATCGCCATCGCGGCGCTGGTGCTCATCGTCATGCTGGGAACCCTGATCGCCGCCGGGCTCCCCCTGCTAATGGCCCTGGTCGGTGTGGCGGTGGGCGTCGGCGGCACCTTTGCCCTCAGCGGCGCCGTCAACATGAGTTCCATCTCCCCGATGTTGGCGCTTATGCTGGGCCTCGCCGTCGGCATCGACTACTCCCTGTTCATCGTCAATCGTCACCGCGGCCAGCTCCTGGCCGGCATGGACGGCGAGGAATCCGTCGCCCTCGCCACCGGCACCTCGGGCAACGCGGTGCTGTTCGCGGGCCTGACCGTCATCATCGCCCTCGCGGCCCTCGTGATCCCGGGCCTTCCCTTCCTGGCCGTGATGGGCCTGTCCGCCGCCGCAACGGTGGCAGTCGCCGTCGTTGTCGCCCTGACCCTCACCCCCGCCGTGCTGTCCCTGATCGGGCCCCGGCTCATCTCCCGCCGGGTCTGGGCCAAGGCGGAAAAGCACAACGCCGCCCCCGGCCACGAGAGCGCGGACCGTGCCCGCGACGAACGCCGCAGCAAACAGGGCTGGGGCGGACTCGTCACCCGGCACCCGGTCCTGGCACTGCTGGCCGGCGTCCTGCTGCTGGGCATCGTGGCGCTGCCAGCCAGCCAGTTGCGGCTGGCGCTGCCCGACGGCGGGTCCGAGCCTGTGGAGTCGCAGGCGTTCAAGGCCTATGACGTCACCGGCCGCAGCTTCGGCGAAGGCATGACAGGCCCGATCGTGGTGGTGGGCGACTTCCCGGCCGGCCTGAGCGCGGAGGAAGCCACAGCCAAGCAGCTCGACGTCGCCGACATCCTCCGTGGCACTGGCAACGTCACCGCCGCCATTCCGGTGGCCCTGAGCGAGGACCGCCGCACCGCGGTGTTCCAGGTCATCCCGCGGGAGGGCCCGGCCAGTGCGAGCACTGTCCAGGTGGTCTCCGAGCTACGCACCGAAAAGGACCGCATCAAGGATTCCACCGGGGTCAGCATCGGCCTCACGGGGCAGACTGCCGGCAACGTCGACGTCTCCGCCAAACTCGGCGATGCCCTGCCCCCGTACCTGGCCATCGTCGTCGGGCTGTCCCTGATCCTGCTGTTGCTCGTGTTCCGCTCCATCGTGGTACCGCTGCTGGCCACGGGCGGTTTCCTGCTCTCGCTCGCGGCCGCCTTCGGAGCCGTCGTCGCGGTCTACCAGTGGGGCTGGCTGGGAACGGTGTTCGGCGTCGAAAACCCGGGCGCCGTGCTGAGCTTCCTGCCAATCATCCTGATCGGCGTGCTGTTCGGGCTGGCCATGGACTACCAGGTGTTCATCACCTCGGGCATGCGTGAGTCCTTCATGCACGGCGAATCGGCCCGGCATGCGGTCCGCACCGGCTTCAGCCATGCCGCGTCCGTAGTCACCGCCGCCGCAATCATCATGGTCAGCGTGTTCGCCGGCTTCATCTTCTCGCACCTGAATATGGTCCGGCCGCTGGGCTTCGCGATGGCCTTCGGTGTCCTGGTGGACGCGTTTGTGGTCCGCATGACGATCGTTCCGGCCGTGATGTACCTGCTCGGCGAGAAGGCGTGGTGGCTGCCCCGCTGGCTGGACCGGATCCTGCCGGACGTCGATGTCGAGGGCGCCAAGCTCCGGCCCGCGGCTTCAGCCTCAGCTTCGGCCGACAGCGAGCCCGAGCCGGAGGAGATCGGCGCGCGCTAAAGCCCGCCGACGAGTTGCCCTAAAGCCGCCCGCTGATCATTCTGATCGGCGGGCGGCTTTTTTGTGCGTGCAAGCCTGGACAGCTTGAGATCCGTTCGACGCTCARGCCGCCAGTGAGCCTGAGTGCCGCATACGCTTGAGCGTCTTCGCGCGATGGCGCTCGTCGCGGCGCTGGCGGCGGGAATCCGCGCTCGCTTCGCCGGCAGGCGATCCGGGCAGGGGTGGCGCGGTGGAACGGTACGTGTGGCCGGTGGGGGTGGTGAGTTCGAGGGTGTGCCTCGCGCCGATGCTCGAGGCGGATCCGGGTGCGGCTTCGGGGCTGGRGCGTGCTTTCCAGCCGGGGGTTTCTTTGGTGTGGTTGCAGGCTTCGCAGAGGCCGGCGGCGTTGTCCGTGGTGGTCGGGCCGCCGGTGTGCCAGGGAATGATGTGGTCCAGGTGGCGGATGGGCGCGTCGCAGTACGGGGTGCGGCAGGTGTCGTCTCTGGTTTGGATGAAGCGGCGGTGCCCGGGCGGGAAGAGCCGGGCGCGGGAGTCCATCCCCACGAGCTCGCCGCTCCCGGGGTGGGTGTAGAGCCGGCGGAGCCAGAGGTTGAACGCGGGGTCATCGCCGCTCCCTCCGGTGCCACCCGGTCCAGGGCGACCACTGTGCCCCGGACCGCCGGACTGGCCGTCACCGTTTCTGTCCGTGTTTCTGTCCCTGTTTGTGGCCGCGCCGCCCGGTCCGGGGGGACGGCCGCCGTCACCTCTGTGTGCACCCCTTGTGCCGTTGATGAGGGTGCGGGCCCAGCCGGCGGGGACGGTCCCGTAGCCGGGCAGGACGGCCGGTTCGGAGTCTCCCTGCAGGAGGGTGCGGTCGGTGATGACGAGCTGGATTTCGACGCCGGTGATCCCGCCGGGGGTGCCKGTGGTGCGTTCGACCAGGGCATCGGCCATGAGCTGCCCGCGGCCCCTCGGGTCCCCGGCGGCGCGGAGGGTGTCGGCGTGCCCGGTGAGGGCCTTGTAGACGGCGACGCCGGCGGTCACGGGCAGCAGGGCGGTGAGGTGGCACATGGTGTCGGGGGCCGGGCGGAGGCTGACGTGCCGCTCGGTGGCGGCGTGC
>NZ_JBFTNJ010000050.1:0-25086 GCF_056397425.1 Arthrobacter sp. 05N33_2 | reverse complement strand
ACCGTCTACATCGGCCTCAACGGCACGGGCAGGCAACCGTCCACGAAGTCCTGAGACATGAACCGTCCACGATCAGTTGAGACATGAAGTGTCAACGATGAGGTGAGACAGCACAAAGTCTGGGAACGGCCATATCTGATAGCGCAACGGGTCAATTCGCTTCTGGGGCTGCGGCGGGCACCGGGGCCGGCCGGGTGATCAGCCAGGCAACCCAGATGCCGAGGATGTACAGCGGGGCGCCCATGATGAGCCTGGTGGTGGCGAGGGCGGCGAGGCCCTGCTCGCCCATGAAGTAGAGCGGAACCTGCACCACGAGCCGCAGGACCAGCACGGCAACGATCACCCATGTGCCGATGCTGTACGCCCTGATCCTTTTCGGGTCCTTGCGCCATTCCACGCCCTCGTTGCGGATGAAGCCGAAGARCAGGCCGGCGATCGGCCAGCGCACGGCCACGGAGATCGACATGGCCAGGATGTAGCCGACGTTCGTGAAGAACCCCAGGACGTAGAAGTTCTCTGCTTTGCCGGTCGAGGTGGCCAGCCAGGCGGAGAGGCCGACGCCAATGAAGCCGGCCAGAGCCTGCGTCAGCGGTTTGCGCTGAACCAGCCGGGCCACGGTGAAGACGGCGGCCACCGCCAGGGAGGCCGTGACGGCCATGGCCAGGTTTTCCCGGTCGATGGTGAAGGCAATCAGGAAGACCAGGCCCGGGAGGATGCTCTCGGCGATGCCCTGGATGCCGCCGGCGCTTTTCAGCACGTCGATGTTGCCGTTGCTCGACCGGTGCAGGCCGGCCTTGGCCGCGTAGTCCCCGGCAAGCTGGGCGACGGTGGGCGCGGCGGTTGTGGGCTGGGCGGTTGTGGGCTCGGAAGTCACGGGTGCGGAAATGTCCCGGCCGCCGTCCGCGGATTCYGCCGGCTCCTGCCGGTCGGTGTCTTGTTGAGGCCGCTCCGGGCGGTCCCGCTCGGGGTGTTCGGGCAAGGTCATTGCTCCTCCTGGCGGGAGAGTATTTCGTAGCGTGGGTTGAAGATCGTGGGCAGCCCGTCGCGGATGGTGACCATGCCCTCGAGCCGGAGCTCCGTTCCGGCGTCGACGCCAGGGATCCGGCGCCGGCCCAGCCATACAACGCGCAGCCGCTCCTTGGGACCGGCTGGCCGCTGGCGCTGAGCGCCGGGGCGCACCCGGTGGGCGGACACGCCGCTGGCCGGCAGGGTGCTGGCCGGCAGGCTGCTGGCCGTCCCGGCACCGGAGCCGGCTTTGACACCAAATCCCGGGAAACGGCTGACGGGCGCAGGCACGTCGTGATCGATCAGGATCGCAATGAAGGAGGCCACCTGGTTGGCGGGCACGTACGTGACGGACTCGATGAAGCCGTGGCACAGCACCCGCCCGCGGTCCGGCAAGTCCCGGACGGACATGGCGGCGGTGGATTTTTTGCCGGCGGCATCAGCCAATCTGGGTTATCTCCGGTCCGCGTTCGGGCTGTTCGAATTCGGGGGCCGCCTGCGGCGACGGTGCAGCGGCGGTGTCCTTTGGCAGGCGCAGCTGCAGCAGGTCACGCGGCGGCATGGGGTTCTCGCCGCGGACCACGACGATCTTCCGGAAGAGCCCCTCCAGCCCGGCCGCCGCGTCGCGGTCAAGGGCTGCCTCGCCGCCGAAGACTCCGCGGAGGAACCAGCGCGGGCCATCAACGCCGATGAAGCGGGCCACGCGGTAGCCCTGGCTGCCGTCCGCGCCGCCGGCGGGAAGCTTCGCCACGAGTTCGGTGCCGAAGCTGCCCTCGACCTCCTCGACCTGGCCGCCCTGGCTGCCGACCGACTGCCCGATCTGCTCACGGATTTCATCCCACAGGCCCTCGGAACGGGGGGCGGCGAAGGCCTGCAGCTGAAGGCTCGAGCCCTCCAGGTCCATGGTGACGGCGACGACGCGCTGGCTCGCCTCTTCAACCTCCAAGCGGAGCTGGAGTCCCTCGCGGGGCGCGATCAGCAGCGCACCGAGGTCCACGTACCCGTCCTGGTCGTCGATTTCCGAGACGTCGAAGGGCCCCGTCGCGGCCCGGCCGGCGGTCTCGGCAACGTTCCCGGCCGGTGTCGCGGCGGCGTCACCAGCAGCTTCCGTGGCCACAGCGTTCTGGTCCGTATCGGCCCCGGTCGGCTGCTCCTGTTTGGCTTTCCTGCCGCGCCCAAAAACCATGGGGTGTCTCCTTCAGTTGTGATCCTGTACCGCCGCCCGGCGTCGTCCTGGCGCCTGTCCGCGTGGCCGCCCGCTACCCCGCGGCCGGCTCCTTATTTCGTGCATCATTGCCTGCATGTGCTGCAGTGCCTGCGGCACTGCAGAAACGCAGTTGGCTCCCGTGGCGTTGCCGGGGCCTGCGCTCAGGCCGGTCCGCCGAAACCGCCGGTGGAGCCGAAGCCTCCCCCGCCGCGGACGGAGCCGTCGAGCTCCTCGACCGGGAGGAACCTGGCGTACTCCACGCGCTGAATGACCATTTGTGCAATTCTATCGCCGCGGCGGAGCTCGATCGCCTCGTCCCGGTCCGTATTGAGCAGTGTCACCGCGATTTCACCGCGGTAGCCGGCGTCCACGGTCCCCGGGGCGTTCACCACCGTGAGTCCGTGCTTGGTGGCGAGGCCGGACCGGGGGTGGATCAGCGCAACGAATCCATCCGGGAGCGCAATCGAGACGCCCGTCGGGACGAGGCGGCGCTCCCCCGGGGCGAGGACGACGTCCTCGCGGGCGCGAAGGTCAGCGCCAGCGTCGCCCGGGTGCGCGTACGACGGCGGCTCGAGCCCGTCGTCGAGCATTTTCAGTTGTACCGTCAAGGTGGGCGTTCCGTAGGCTGCGTCGCTGGCCGTCGGTGCGGCACTGGCGACGGCGGTGTTTTCTTCAGTCACAGTCCCTCACTCTAACGCCCGCAAGGAACATCGTCCTAGCCGCCGCTGGCCTGCCCGGGCACGCCGCCCGCGGGACTGGTGCGCGGTGGATGCGGGTTGATCCGGGTTGTTCCGGGTTGATCCAGGGCTGGAGCCGGGCGGGGCCGAGGTGAAATAGCCCGGGAAAGATGAAAAGCTGTGCTTATGCCCGAATCCAGCGCAGCCGCGCCTGCCCCGAAGAGCGCCCCGCGCGACTCCACTGCCCTTTACTCCGAGAAGCTTTGGCCGAACTTCTGGATCTGGCTGGTCGCGGCGGGGTTCTCCAGCGCCGGGATCCTCATGCTGGCGCCCATCAGCATCTGGGCCGGTATCACCGCAGCGATCGTGCTCTTCGTCATCATCTCCGTGCTGCTGGTCCTGTCCACGCCGTCAATCACGGTCACGAGGACCACCCTGAAGGTGGGCAGGGCCACGATTGAACGCGGATTCCTGGGCAAGGCCACGGCGTTCCGGGGCAAAGAAGCGACGGCGGAGCGGGGCACCCGGCTCAATGGGCTGGCGTTCCTGTGTATCCGCGGCTGGGTGGATCCGGTGGTCCGGATCGAGATCGAGGACCCCTCGGACCGCACGCCGTACTGGCTGGCGTCCAGCCGCCACCCGGAGCAACTGATCGCCGCGCTCAACGCTTAGTTCCCACCGCCCCCTGCACGGCTCTCCCCAAGTCCCGGAGGGCACCTCACGTCGCCTCCTCCCCGGTCCCGAAATGCGGGCCCGGGATCGGGGGTCCTGGTCAGGGCTGCCGCGTGCCTAGCCCTCGCAATCCTTGCAGTACTTAAGGCCGTCCTTTTCGCGGGCAATCTGCGAACGGTGGCGGACGAGGAAGCAGGAGGCACACGTGAATTCGTCAGCCTGGGCGGGCAGGACCCGGACCAGCAGTTCCTCCCCGGACAGGTCTGCGCCGGGAAGTTCGTAGCCTTCGGCGAGGTCGGACTCATCTTCATCCACCACGGCGGAAGGCTTCTCCGTACGCCGCGCCTTCAGAGCCTCAATCGAATCCTCGCTGAGGTCTTCTTCGGTCTTACGCGGCGCATCGTAATCAGTCGCCATTATTTGTTGCTCACACTCCGCATTCGTTCGATTGATTTGCCGTTCCTGGGTGGCCCGCCGGGATGGTAACCCTGGGCTCCGGGAACGGTTCACCGTTGTAACGCCGGACATGCGGTTTTTGTGCCCGGTGTCGGGTCATTTTTGCTTAAGCGCCTCCCGAATGCCAGAGCCCACCGGTCTCCTCGCCCCGATCTCTCCCGCAGACCGGCAAAATCCGGCGGAAAGTCGCGGAAAATCACGGCGCGCCTGCCGTCCTAACCCGAAATGCGTCCGGCTGGTGGCAGAGTTTCGATTGTTAGTAATGCCAGGGTGGAGGATTTGTATGCAGGATCTACGGCTTGTAGGCGTCCACGACGACGGAGAGCATCTCCTGTTGAGTGGCACCGGCGGCGAGATGTTCCAGCTGCCGATCGATGAAGCACTTCGGGTGGCAGCCAGCCGGGCGTCGGCGAAGACCGCGTCCAGCGCGGCCGCACCCCCTATTGCCATGTCACCGCGCGACATCCAGACCAGGATTCGCAACGGGGCCACCGCCGCCGAAGTGGCGGAACTGTCCGGAATTCCGTTGGAGAAAGTCCAGCGCTACGAGGGCCCGGTCCTGGCCGAACGCGAGTACATCGCGCAGCAGGCCCGCAAGGTGGAGGTAGCCTCCCCCGCCCCGGGCCACGACGCCTACCGGTCGGTGTTCGGTGAAAACCCGGCGTCCCTCAGCGACATGGTCGAGCACCGGCTCAGGGCCTACGGAGTCGAGCCCTCAACACTGGAGTGGGATTCCTGGCGACGTCCCGACGGCAGCTGGAACGTGGTGGCCCGCTTCGAGCCCAAGCCCGGCGGCCCGGCCGGAATCGGCGAGGAGCCGCCGGCCCTGTGGACCTTCCACCCCGCCCGGAAGACCCTGCAAAACGCCAACCGCTGGGCCCAGCAGCTGAGCGAACTTGAGCCGCTCGAAGGCCCCGTGCCGACCCGGCGCCTTACGGCCGTCTCCGACCGGCCCTTCGACTTTGAAACCGATGCCGAGGCCGCGGCCCGCACAGCGACCGGCCAGCACAGCATTATTCACCAGATGCTGCTCCAGCAGGACAGGATCCACCAGGAACAAGACGCCGACGGGCTGCTGGACATGCTGCGTTCCCGCCGCGGCCAGCGGATCGGCGTGGACGAGGACGCGGACGACGCCCTTGCCACGCTCCTGACCACCGGCGTCCCCGCTGCCCACCCCCGTCCCTCGGAGGTCCCGGAAACACCCGGGCTTCCGGCATCTGTGGAACCGGATGCCATCCCCGAATCGGCTGCGGAGAACGATCCCGCCCCGGCCGAGACCGATCCAGCCCTCATCAACCCCGGTCTGCCGGACGTTCCTGCAGTGGAGGCGGCCGCCCCGTCGGAAACCGACCCCTTCACGCGACGGCGCGACGGCAGGCCCTCGATGCTCTCGCGGCAGAGCATCGCACCGCGCCTCCCGGAGGAGGACGATGCCCTGAAACTGCACGACGGCGTCAGCACCGAGACCCGGGAAGTCACCATCGCGGCCTCGCAACTGCGCCCGGCCCCTAAGAGCGGCCCGACGGCGAGCCCGGGCCTGGATGAATTGATCGGCGGCGGAACGTCCCGGCGGCAGCACCGCGAGTCCCACGCCGCTGCCCGGAACGAAGCCGGAACGGACCAGCCCGAGCGCCAGCCGGCCAAGCCGAAGCGCTCCAGCGTTCCGAGCTGGGACGAAATCGTCTTCGGAACCCGCAACGACCAATAAGAGCCGGGCGCGCGTTTCCGGCAGGGATTTCAGTCCCGAATTTCAGGCAGGAAATTCAGGCAGGAATTTCCGTCCCGATTTTCAGTCCCGAATTTCAGGCTGGGAACGTCAGCCGCGGGGGGCTTTTTTACCGTCGGCCTGGAAATAGAGCAGCGGGACTTCCCGCTCGGCTTTCGTCAGGGAACCGTGCTGGCCCACGACCTCAAGGGCAGTGGGCCGGACCCTGCGGGTATCGTAAAGCGCCAGCGCGTCCCGGGCCGCGATCATGACGTCGCCGATCCGCAAGGCGGCCTCGGCCCTCACGTCGCCGAACAGGCCGCCCGCGATCGCTTCCTCACGGGTGAAGGCCCATATTCTGTCCCCGAAACGGGACCGCCAGTTGGCCAGCAGGCGGCCGCGGGCGGCGTCGTCCGTCCTATCCTCCAGGTAGAGGTGGACCATGCGCGGCTCTCCGGCGGTGTGCCGCACCCCGGCGAGCAGCGCCGGCTCCGCGGAGTAGTCGATCCGCTGCGATTCGGGCACGTCCACCATTCCGTGGTCCGCCGTCAGCAGCACCGTGGTGCCGGCCGGCAGGGTGGCGTTGAGCCGGCGCACCGTGGCATCGAGCTCTTCCAGCTGGTGCTCCCACTGGGCTGACTGGCAGCCGTGGCGGTGCCCGGCCTTGTCGAGCTCATTGACATAGAAGTACATCAGCGAGGGACCGGCGCCGGCCATGGCCTCGGCGGCCGCTTCGGTCCGGGCGTGCGACGTGGTTCCGGTGAGGAAGCGGCCTCCGCGGAGCGCGGCCTCGGTCATGGCAGAGGTGCTGAATTGCGGCAGGCTGACCGTCGTCACATCGACGTGTTCCGCGGCCCGTTCAAAAACGGTGGGGAACGGCTGCCACGTCCGCGGGTCCACGCCGGCGTCCCAGTTGCCCAGCATGTTCACTACCCGGTCCTGATCCGGATCCAGGACGTCATAGCCCACCATGCCGTGCTGGCCCGCCGACAGTCCGGTGCCGAAGCTGGCGAGGGATGCCGCGGTGGTGGACGGGAACGCCGAGTCCAGCGACACGGGCACCTGGCCCTGGCCGGCCTGCTGGACCGCACGCAGGAACGGGGTGTGGGCGCTCTTCTGCTTCAACAGGTTCCGGCCCAGCCCGTCGGCCAGCACCACACACACGCGTTTGGCGGCCGGAAGGTTCAGTTTGTTCTCAAACCCCGGGACTCCCAGGCTGGCGGCGGCGCTGGTGAGCACCTCGGCGATGGAACGATGTCCGAACGCCGGGGCGGGYGGGAGCGGGGACGGACCAGCACCGGCGGCCAGCGGAACGGCCGCGGCGGCGCCGGCGGCCAGGGAGGGAGCCAATACCGGGACTGGCAGCTGAACTTCAGCGGGCTCAGGCTGACGGAAATGGGCCATGTCAGCGCTGGTGGCCGCGGCTGAGGCGGTTTCCGAACACGCCCATCCGCGGTCGGGGCGGCAGCCCGGGCCCGTTGTGCGGGACCGGCGCCGCGGAGCCGGTGTTCACAGCGCGGAGGGCGCGGGCGAAGAGCTTAGCGTCTTGTACGGCCTGCAGGCCGTCCGCTTCGGCGCTGATGCGCAGGACGATGTCTTCCTGGGCAATGGTGCCGCTGTAGCCGTGATCGGCCTCGCACTGCGGGTCCCCGCAGCTGGCCGGACCCATGTCGAGGCGCTGGCCGCCGGACCATGCAATGGACAACGTCAGCTCGCGGACAGGGTCGGAAGGCTTGTAGTCCTGCGGCTGGGCGTAGACATAGCTCAAGACGACGGAGCGGATCTGGGTGACGGGAACGGACTCGGTGGACACCTGGGCGACGGTCTGCTCGCCGGCCTCGTCGAGCTGCTGGTCGTCGACATGGGTGATGACCAACATGTCGTCGGTCAACACCAGGACGGTGATGTGACGGCGGACCTCGGCCCGGTCGAAGTGTGTCTCGAGATGTACGAGGTGGGCCACGCAATCGCGGCCATCCAGGGCATCGGCGACGACGTCGGCCACGAGCCGGGGGTAGAAACCGGCCTGCTGGAGGGCCCCTTCCAGGCTCTGGCCCTGCGCACTGTGGTCATGGAGGCCGTGGTGGTGCGCGGTCTGGCGTGCGGGGGCGGTCGCCAGGGGCTTGGGTGCTGGAGGCTGGGTGCTCATAGTCTCCATTTTCACAGATCAGCATGGGACTTGCTAACTGCCGGGCCCTGGACGCGGGCTGCAGCCGGGGAGGTTAGACCCTAACTCCGCATCGCCCGGCGCGCACTGTCGGTCCGCTGGGCGGCGTTCGCGATCCTGACATCGGCGGCCAGGATCGAGGCACCATCGGGCCCGGCGAGGACGGGATTGAAATGCACCAGCACGATCTCCGGGTGGTTGTCCTTCAGCCTGGTGAGGCGGGCGGCGAGGTCCTCGAGTGCCGCGACGTCGACGGCGGGCAGGCCCTGGTAGCCGAAAAGCTTCCGCGACGCCCGGGGCGCCCGGATGAAGTCGTGGACGTCGGAGCCGGAGAGCGGCGGCACGCGGTGGGCCCAGTCATCGAGCAGGTTCACGGCGTCTCCGGCCAGGCCGAAGGAGATCACCGGCCCCAGCAGCGGGTCTTCGATGGCGCGGAAAGTGCAGGCCTGCCCCACGGGTACCATGGTCTGCACTTCCAGGGACGGCGAGCCGTACCGCTCGAGCGACTTGCGCATCTCCAGCACGTTGCGCCGCAACGAATCGGCGTCCTGGATGTCCAGCCGCACACCTCCCAGGTCCAGCCGGTGCCGCAGTGCCGGGTCCGTGGTCTTCAAGGCCACAGGCCAGCCGAGCTGCCCGGCCGCGGCCACGGCCTCCTCCGCCGTCTCGAACCCGACGGACGGGACCAGCCGGATGCCGTAGTGGCCCAGCAGCCGGGCGGCCGTGTCCTGGTCCAGCCGGACGAGCTGCTCGCCGCCCACATCGCGCAGCAGCAGCTCCAGGTCCGCCCGGGCGGCCTCCGGGTGGCACCCTTCGGGCTCCACGAACAGTCCCTGGTCCCGGTCCAGCCACTGGGCGTAGCGCACGACGGCGGCAAGGGCCGCGACCGCCGCACCCGGGTTGGAGTAGCACGGGACCGGCGGAGCGGGCGCGGGCTGGTGCTGCTGTTCAGGTTCGGCGCCGACCATTCCCTCCACATAGATGGAGGGATCAAGGATTCCGCTAAAGGCGGCAACCACCGGCTTGCCGGCCGCCGCGGAGCATTCGGCCAGCACTCCGGCGATCTTTTCGACGGTGAGACCGTGCGCCGGCAGCAGCGCGACCACCGCGGCGTACACCGTGTCTGCGGTCAGGGTTTCCTGCAGGCTCCGGCGCAGGGCCGGCAGCGCCCGGGACATGCCCGCGTCCAGGTCCACGTCTGTCACGATCCGTTCCACGCCGAGCCCCTGGCGGGCGGCACTGTCTGCTACCACCTTGCCAAGGGCGCGCGAGTTGCTGAAGACGGCGATTCCGGGGCCCCCGGGCAGCGGCTGGCTCGAGACGATCTGGGCGACGTCCATGAGCTCTTCGATGGTCTCGACCCGGATCACCCCGGCCTGCCGCATCATGGCATCCAGCGCTTCCGAGGGAGCCTGGGTGGTGCGGACGGAGTGCCCGGGCGGCAGATTCAGGCCCATGGCGTCGGACTTGGCCACAATCACCGGCTTGGTGCGGGCCAGCCGGCGGGCCAGCCGGGAGAACTTGCGCGGGTTGCCGATCGATTCCAGGTACAGGCCCACCGCCGTGGTGTCGGCATCGTCTTCCCAGTACTGCATCATGTCGTTGCCGGAGACGTCKGCSCGGTTGCCGGCSGAGAGGAAGGTCGAGATGCCCACCCGGCGCCGGCTGGAGGCCGCGTAGAGCGAGACGCCGATCGCGGCCGACTGGCTGAACAGCCCCAACCCGCCGCGACGGGCCAGGGCCGGTGCCATCGAGGCGTTGAGGGACACGGCCGGGTTGGTGTTGACGATGCCCAGGGACGCCGGGCCGATCACGCGCATGCCGTTTTCTCGAGCCTGCCGCACCAGTTCGCGCTGGCGCGCCAGACCGCGTTCGCCGTCGTCCGCGTACCCCGCGGTGGCCACCACGATTCCCTTGACCCCGGCGGCCGCGCATTCCTGGACCACCTTGGGGACCTCGTCGTACGGGACCGCGATGATGGCGAGCGTGACCGGGCCGGGAACCTCGGAGAGCCGGGCGAAGGAAAGCATGCCGGCCAGTTCCAGGGCCTCCGGGTTGATCGCATAGACCGGTCCGCTGAAGCCGCCTTCGATGACGTGCTCGAGCAGCTGGTAGCCCACGGTGCCCCATTTGCGGCTGGCTCCGATTACGGCCACGGACGCCGGAGCGAGCAGTTCCTGGATGCTGCGGGCYTCCGCGCGGTGCTCGCGGGATTCCATCACRGCGCGGGAYTTGTCGGTGGGGTCGATGTTGAAYTCGAGGCTGACCACRCCGTCGTCGAAGTGGCGTTTGACGTCGTAGCCGGCGTCGGAGAAGACCATGAGCATCTTGCGGTTCTCCGGAAGCACCTCGGCGCTGAACTTGCGGATCCCGTTCTCGCGGGCCGCGGCGGCGAGGTGTTCGAGCAGGATCGAGCCGATGCCGCGGCCCTGGTGGGCGTCGGCGATGTTGAAGGCGACCTCGGCCTCGGCCGGGTCATCGAGCCGGTCGTAACGGCCGATGCCCAGGATTTCGCCGCCGATGGTGATCACCAGGGCCACCCGGTCCTTGTAATCCACCTCGGTGAAGCGCTTGAGTTCCTTGCTGGAAAGCTTGGACTTGAAGGCGAAGAAGCGCATGTAGATGGACTTCTGGGACTGGCCCACGTGGAAGGCCTGGACCGCATCTGCATCGGAGGGGTGGATGGGGCGCACATGCGCCGTGCCGCCGTCGCGCAGGACAACATCGGCTTCCCAATATTCCGGATATACGCCGTCCGCCGGCTGATCCACCATAGGCTTAGCCTAGTCATAAACTTACGCAGTACCCGTTCAGCACCCCTCAGAAGGATCCACCAGCCTTATGGCACGCCGCCAAACCACGCCCCCGGCAGGGGAACCCAGCCAAGATTTCGTTGAGAACATCGTCGATATCGATGTCACGTCCGAGATGGAAGGCTCATTCCTCGAATACGCCTATTCGGTGATCTATTCGCGGGCCCTTCCCGACGCCCGCGACGGCCTAAAGCCCGTCCAGCGGCGGATCCTCTACATGATGTCCGACATGGGGCTGCGCCCGGACCGCGGCCACGTCAAGAGCGCCCGCGTGGTGGGCGAGGTCATGGGCAAGCTGCACCCGCACGGTGACGCCGCGATCTACGACGCCATGGTGCGGATGGCCCAGGACTTTTCCCTGCGGCTGCCGCTGATCGACGGACACGGTAACTTTGGCTCGCTCGACGACGGCCCGGCGGCCCCCCGCTACACGGAAGCCCGGCTGGCGGCCGCGGCCCTGACCCTCACCGACCACCTCGACGAGGACGTCGTCGATTTCGTTCCCAACTACGACAACCAGCTGACCCAGCCGGACGTGCTGCCGGCCGCGTTCCCCAACCTGCTGGTCAACGGCGCGACGGGCATCGCCGTCGGCATGGCCACCAATATGGCCCCGCACAACCTGGTGGAGGTCATCGCCGCGGCCCGGCACCTGATCGACAACCCGGACGCCACGCTCGAGGACATCATGAGGTTCGTCCCCGGCCCGGACCTGCCCACCGGTGGCCGGATTGTGGGCCTGGACGGCATCCGCGACGCCTATGCCACCGGCCGCGGCTCCTTCAAGACCCGGGCAAAGGTGGACATCGAGCAGCTCTCGGCCCGCCGCACCGGCCTGGTGGTCACGGAACTGCCTTACATGGTGGGCCCCGAGAAGGTGATCGAGAAGATCAAGGATGCCGTCAACGGCAAGAAGCTCACCGGCATCAGCGACGTCGTGGACCTCACCGACCGCAAGCACGGCCTGCGCCTGGTCATTGARCTCAAGAACGGCTTCAATCCCACTGCCGTGCTCCAGCAGCTCTACCGCTACACCCCGATGGAAGACTCCTTCGGCATCAACAATGTGACGCTCGTCGACGGCCAGCCGCAGACCCTCGGGCTGCTCCAGCTGCTTTCGGTCTACGTGGACCACCGGATCAATGTGGTCCGTCGCCGCACCGCCTTCCGGCTGGGCAAGAAGAAGGACCGCCTGCACCTGGTCGAGGGCCTCCTGGTCGCGATCGTGGACATTGACGAGGTCATCCAGATCATCCGGTCCTCCGACGAGGTGGCCGAGGCCCGTACCCGGCTGATGTCCATCTACGATCTCTCCGAGATCCAGGCCAACTTCATCCTGGAACTGCGGCTGCGGCAGCTGACCAAATATTCGCGGGTCGAGCTGGAGAAGGAGCAAGAGGAGCTCCGCCGGGAGATCGCGGAGCTTGAGGCGATCCTGGGCTCCCCCGCGCTGCTCCGTGCCCTGGTGTCCGACGAACTCGGCGAGATCGCGGAGAAGTACGGCACACCGCGCCGGACCGTCCTGCTGGAATCCGAGGCCGTCTCCCCCACCGTCGCCGCGGCACTGGGCGCAGCCGCCGGGGCCAAGGGCAAGGCCGCACCGCTGGCCCTTGAGATCGCGGACGATCCTTGCTGGGCCATCCTCACCGTGTCCGGGCAGATTGCCCGCACCGCCAACCAGGACAGCCTGGCCGAGGCCGGACCGCGGACCCGGCATGACGTTTTCTCCTCCGTGGTCAAAACCACCGCCCGCGGCGAGATCGCCGCCGTGACCTCGCAGGGCCGCATGCTGCGCCTGCAGGTCATGGACATGCCTGTGCTGCCGCCAACCTCGGGTACCCCCAACATGGCCGGCGGGGTAGCGGCCAAGGATTTCATCACTTTGCTCAAGGGGGAATCGCTGGTGGCTTTCGCGCCGCTGGACCAGGTTCTGGCAATCGGAACCGCCCAGGGCGTGGTCAAACGTGTGCAGCCGGACTATCCGCTGAACCGCGAAGACTGGGAAGCGATCGCGCTCAAGGACAAGGACACCGTGGTGGGCGTTGCCCCCGCCGGGTCCGACGACGACGACCTCGTCTTCATCACGCGCCAGGCCCAACTGCTGCGCTTCAGTGCCTCCGCCGTCCGCCCGCAGGGCCGGACCGCCGGCGGCATGGCCGGGATCAAGCTGGCCGCCGGGGACCGGGTGATGTTCTTCGGGACCGCCAGCCCCGCTGACGCCGCCGCCGTCGTCGTGACCATCGCGGGGACGGAAGGCGCGCTGCCGGGCACAGCCCCCGGGGCCGCGAAGGTCACCGCCCTGGCCGAGTACCCGGTCAAGGGCCGGGCGACTGCCGGGGTGCGGGCACACCGTTTCCTCAAGGGCGAGGACACGCTGCTGCTCGGCTGGGCTGGGCACGGTCCGGCCAAGGCGTCCTCCCTGGCAGGTGTGGCGCGCTCACTCCCCGGCGAGCATGGCCGCCGCGACGGCTCCGGCATTCCGCTGTCCCAGGCGATCGACGCCATTGGACCCAGCATGGCGTGGTCAGAGGACCCGGAAGCCGGCAACGACACGTAGGACCGCGGACGAACGAAATCCGGCCGGCGGCGCTGTCGCGCTCCGGCCGGGATTCGTGATCCGGCGTTGCCTCCGGCGATCTCAGTCCCGGAAGCCTTGCCCGCATCCTGTGGGCCGGCGCTAGGGCATGTGGTTGAGGCTCAGGATGTTGCCCTCCGTGTCCAGGAACCACGCGGCCGAGCTTCCGTCCGGAGTGGTGGCGATGCCGTCCTCCGTTTTTAGGCCCGGGAAGTCGTATTCCTCGAAGACGACTCCCTTGGCCCGGAGTTCCGCAACGGCACCCGGAAGGTCATCGACCACCCAGCCGATCTGCGTGTTCTTGGCCGTTCCGGCATTGGGCGTCTGGTACAGGAGGAACCCGGTACCGCCGCCGCACTTGTACTGCAGGTTGTCCTCGGCATCCGCGTTCTCGGGTTCGAGTCCGAGCTTATCGCGGTAGAAATCCCGTGCACGGGCGATGTCCGCTGCCGGTAGCACTGCGCCGACTTGCTTGTCCTTGAGCATGGCTATTCTCTTTCCAGGCCCGCCCCCCGGAAGGAATGATACTCCTCCACATCCCCCACGTACCTGAGAAACCGCGACGCCGATTTCCTTGGCCGGCGGGGCACGGCCGGGCATGCGCGCACTCGATATCCGTGAGTGCGTGTAGCTCGAGGCTCCCGGACGGGGAGGCCTTCGGACTCTACCGGGCAGCCGAGGTCGGCCCAAGAATCGGAATAGCAATGGTCTGAGGCGAAAGGGCACCGGTCTTGATGTGGGGCTACGGCATGAATATGGCCTGGATGTGGATGTGGGGCATACTCCTGCTCATCGGCATAGCGCTGCTGGTACTGGTCGCCGTGCGCATGTTTGCCGGAGGCGGCAGTCACAGCGGGATGCAGGGACCGCAGGGGCCTTACCCGGGCAGGAGCCGGGCCCGGCAGATCCTCGATGAACGCTTTGCCCGGGGTGAACTGACGGCGGAGCAATACCGCGAGCAGCTAAAGGTTCTCGGCGAGGACCAATAGTGCTCCCAATGAGCCGCCGGACCGCGCTCCTGCTGGGCGGCCTCGGCACGGCAGCCGTAGCCGCCGGCGGAGCCGGGCTCTGGTGGACGGTCAGTTCCCGGTTCGCGTCCGTCGCGGGCGGAGACTTCACCGAGCCGAAGCAGCTGCGCAGCAGCAACGGACGGTTGCAGGTCCGGCTCGAAGCGTCAGCTGGCTCAGTGCAGCTCGGCGGCCAGCAGGCCTCGGCGCTTGGCTACAACGGCGGAATCCCCGGCCCAACCCTGCGTTTGAGGGGTGGGGACGTGTTCGCCGTCGAGCTGGTCAACAGCATGGACGTCCCGACAAACCTGCACGTCCACGGACTCCACGTTTCACCCCAGGGCAACGGAGACAACGTTTTCAACGTCGTCGAGCCCGGCCACTCGTTCCGCTACGATTACCGGCTCCCTGCGGATCACCCGCCCGGCGTGTACTGGTACCACCCCCACCATCACGGCATGGTCGCCGATCAGATTTTCGCCGGCCTGTTCGGTGCGATCATCGTCGAGGACGCACAGCCCGTGGACGTCAGCCGCGAGCGGGTGATGGTCGTCTCTGACATCACCCTGGACGGCTCCGGAACCGTCGCCGGCCCCTCGCCCATGGACCGAATGCTCGGCCGGGAAGGTGAACTTGTCCTGGTCAACGGCCAAAGCAACCCGAAACTTTCCGCCCGGCCGGGCGAGCGTGAGCGGTGGCGGATCGTGAACACCTGCGTGGCCCGCTACCTGCAGCTGCGCCTGGACGGGCAGCAGATGCAGCTCCTCGGCATGGATTCCGGCCGCTTCCCCACACCCCGGAACGTGGACGAGGTGCTGCTGGCGCCGGGCAACCGTGCAGATGTCCTGGTCACAGCTGTCGAGGGCGACGCCACTCTCGGTGCCGTCTACTACAACCGTGGCAGCATGGCCGGCGTGATGGGACCGGCAGGGCCAGCCCCCAACGGCGCCCAGGGCTTAGGGGATCTCGTGCTGGCGACCCTCTCGGTCTCCGGCGCCCCGGCCGCTCCTCCTCCGGCGGTGCAGGCCCGGCCCGCAGCGGCAGACCTGAGGACCGCGGCCGTTGCCGCCCGCCGGCAGCTGACCTTCGCCGTCGGCGGTATGGGGATGGGGATGGGAATGACTTTCACCATCAACGGCCGTGAATTCAACGCAAGCCGGACGGACACCACCGTGGCCGCGCAGACGGTGGAGGAGTGGACCCTGATCAATCCCAGCCCGATGGACCATCCTTTCCACCTGCACGTCTGGCCGATGCAGATCATCGAAGAACAGAGCCAGGCGCCGGGCCAGCCCGTCTGGCGTGACGTCGTCAACATACCCGCCAACGGACAGGTGCGGGTCCGGATCCACTTCAAGGATTTCACCGGCCGCTCCGTGTACCACTGCCACATCCTGGACCACGAGGACCAAGGAATGATGGGCGTCATCGAAGTCCGCTAGCCCAGCGGGAGCAAGTATCCCGACGACGGCCCGGCCAATGCGCAGCCTGTAGCCTTAACCTGGCTACCGTCCAACACTGCCAACCGGAGGGAGAATGCCATGGCCGCAGCTTTCATGGGCCATGCCGCAACCGCCCTTCGCTGCGGATTCCTGCTAGTGGGCCTGCTGGCGGTCATGGCTGGATTCCTCGGGATGCACATCATGACCGGAATGCATGGCGCTCATGCCATGACCGCGGTGACATCCTCCGCGGAAACCGCGGGGTCGTCTTCCCGGCCGGAGACCAACCTCGCACCTCAGCCGGCCGCCCATGCCCTGCAAGAGCGCACCATGGGCCATGACTCCGTGGCTCCGCGCCCTGCGACCCCAGCCGGTCCCGACCTGACGGCCGACAGCCGGGCCGCTGCCCCAGCGGCTTCGTGCGTATGCCAATCGAACTGCGCCGACGCTGCGTCAATGCACTCGGTCTGTGTGCCCTCGGCGGCAATGACGTCCCTGGCCGCGCCCCCGCCTGGCACGGCACCGGCCTCAATGCACAACCCGGACACGCACGCCGACGCCGCCGTCTGGGCCTACTGCTATCTCCCCGCAAGTCCTTCACCGGGCGATCTGTCCATCAGCCGGACGTAAGACGGGATCGCGCCGTGTCGTGCCCGGCGTCCCTACTTACCCGACACGCTCCATCCCGTTCTTCCAGCGGCGCGGGCGTGTCATCCGCAGGCGTGCCACGACGCCGATTGATGATTGAAGGACTTGACCCCATGAAGAAAACCCTGACCATTTCTGCCACAATTTCTGCCTTCGGCATTTCCGCCGCCATCGCCCTTGCCGGCTGCGCCGGCACCTCCGGAAGCACACCCACTAACACCATGCCGGGCATGGTCAGCGGCGGCATGGGCATGGCATCCAGCTCAGCCCCCGCAACCGCAGGCCACAACGCGGCAGACACCATGTTCACCCAAGGGATGATTCCGCACCACGCCCAGGCCGTGGAAATGAGCGACATGATGCTCAGGAAACAGGGCATGGACGCGCGGATCACCGCACTCGCCACCAAGATCAAGGCCGCACAGGCACCCGAAATCGCGCAGATGACGGGCTGGCTCAAGACCTGGAACGAACCCACCCAGATGGCGTCCGGCCATGGCATGGGCGACGGGATGATGGGCGACGACGACCTCAAGACGCTCGACGCCGCCCAGGGCAACGACGCGGCCAAGCTGTTCCTGGCCCAGATGATCGCCCACCACGAGGGCGCGGTGATGATGGCCAAGACTGAAAGCAGCCAAGGCAAGAACTCGGACGCCATCAGCCTCAGCAAGGCAATCGTGACCGCCCAGGAAGCTGAAATCCAGGAGATGAAGGACCTGCTGGCCAGCCTCTAGCAGCGTCCCGGCCCCGGTCCGTCTTCGGACCGGGGCCGTCAACTGGGCGGCCACGGCCGACGTCGTCAAAGCATCGGCCGACGGCGGTGCTGCTTTGGCCTCGTACCTGGGTGCCGCACCGGCTGCAGCGACGGGTCGGGATGCCCGGCGGAACAAATGCACCTACACTGCTGGAATGCCTATCATTCCGGATTCCAAGGACTGGACTTGGGTCCTGTCGCGGCCCTGCCCCRAGTGCGGTTTCGATGCCTCCGCCGCGACCCCGGCCACGGCGCCGGGGATCGTCATCAGCATGCTCCCGCGGTGGCGTGCAGCCCTCCGACGTCCGGACGCGACGGAACGGCCCAACGAGGCAGCGTGGTCCGTCCTCGAGTATGGCTGCCACGTCCGGGACGTCTTCACGCTTTTCGATCACCGCCTGTCCCTCATGTTGTCCGAGGACGATGCCCGGTTCGATGACTGGGACCAGGACAAGACGGCAATCGAGCAGGACTACGCCAACGCCGATCCAGCCCAGGTCGGCGTCGAGTTGACGGCCGAGGGCGAGCAGATTGCAGCGTCCTTCGCACGGGTAACGGAGGAGGATTGGGTCCGCTTGGGGACCCGGAGCAACGGCTCAGTGTTCACTGTCCTGACCTTCGCGCAGTATTTCCTGCACGACGTCGTCCACCATCTCCACGACGTGGACGGCTAACGCGAAGAACTGGCGCGCGGACGGCAGCCACGCGGACGGCCGGCGGGCAGGCGCAGGTCTGCGGTTCCCTGAGGCGGCCCCTACGGCGCTGCCGGCTGAAGCTCCTTGTCCCACGCCATGCTCCGGTTGACGGCCACATAGCCCATCTTGATGTAGAGCGCGAGGGCCCCGGTCGGGTTTTCCGAGTCGACATCCAGCGAGGCCACGTCCATGCCCGCGGCCGCGAAGCGGCGCATGGCATCGGCCAAAAGCACCTGCGCGATGCCCCGGCCACGGTACTCCCGCCGGACGCCGAGGAGCTCCGTGTAGCCTTCGCGGAAGCCGCGGGTCAGGGCGGCCCCGACGTCGTGGGTGGCCAACTGGTACCCGGCCACCGTGCCGGTATAACGGTCCAGCACGACGCCGCTCAGGTCCGGCCGGGCCTGCGGATCATTCACCACAAAGCCCCAACCCTCCTGGTCGCGGGGCTCGCTGCCCCAGTGGTCCCGGAATGCCGCGTTGTGCGCCAGCCGCACCGGTTCATGCAACTCCGGCCCAAAAGTGACGAGCTCCAGTCCGGGGTCCAGGGAGGATTCAGACACAGCCTGGTTCAGTGGCCGGTGCATCTCGTTGTAATAGCGGACAACGCCGTAGCCGGAACCGGCGAACAAGGCGGCCTGGTGCTGGTGCTGCTGCTCGGTATGGAGCCGCAGTCTCGGGCGCGGGACGTCCCCGGTCCCCCCGGCATCGCCGGCCGCCAAAGCTGTGCCGGCATCCCCAACAGTTCCGGCCGGCCGTGCGTCCTCGGCAAAGCGGTCCCTGGTCCGCTGTTCCATCCAGCCCAGCAGCGAGGTGCCGATCCCGCTCCCCTGCCACTCGGGGTCAACGCAGCCGGAGCCGTTCGCCTTGTCACCGTCGCGGTTCTTGGTGATCCGGCCGTAAGCCCGGGCAACGCCCTCCGGATCGAAGCCGATGATGGTGTTTGCCGTTGCCGGGTTATTTTTCGACTCCAGGATCTGTTCCAGATCCGCCTGGCGCTCGAACCAGACGGGTTGCTCGACGGCGGCCGTGCGGGCAATCAGCCCGGCCCACGCGTCGAAGTAGCGGCGCTCCGCCGGCCGCCAGGACAGCCGGGGATCGAGTGCGGGCCGGGGGTGGAGCTCGCCGTTGCGGTTCATGGCAACAGGCTAATAGGCGGGTTACCCGCGCGCCAGCACGGCTGCCGCCGCTGGACCCTCGCCCGCGGCGCCCACGGCGGCAGCCGCGGCTGCGGCGTCCAGGTCCAGCCTGGTGTCCGCGGCGTCGATATCGTCCGGGTTGTGGGTGACCAGGACAACGGTCCGGTCGCGCAGCCCGTCGCGCAATTCGGCGAGCATGAGCCTGCCTGACTCCGCATCGAGGTGCGCCGTCGGTTCATCGAGCAGGATGACGTCGGCCCCGGTCATGAGCGTGCGCGCAACGGCCAGGCGCGTACGCTCTCCGCCGCTGAGGAAGGCCCCGCCCGGGCCGATCCGGGTGTCCAGGCCGGCCTCAAGCCGGGCCAGCATCGGGCCGAGTCCGACGGCGTCGAGGGAAGCCCGCATCTGCTCGTCCCCGTTGGCCACCACGGCGCCGCCGGGTCCACGCTGCGCACTGTCCGTCCTGGCGGGAGCTGGCTCCGGCCGCGCCAGGAGAAGGTTGCCGCGGATGGTCGAATCGAACAGGTGTGCCTCCTGCGGGCACCAGGCGGCGCGTCCGCTCAGGTACAGGTGGCCGCCGGCCGCCGGCAGGAACCCCAGGACCGTGGCCAGCAGGGTCGATTTGCCGGAGCCGGAGGCGCCGGTGACGGCCAGCCAGCGCCCGGGGCCGGCCTCGGCCGTGAGTCCGCTGAAGACATTTCCGCCGCCAGGCCACGCGGCAGCGAGGTCCACGAGTTCAATCCCTGGCCGGCCGCCGGGGCGCGAAGCCACGGGTACCAGTCCGCCCGTTGCGGCGCCGCCGTCCGCGTCACTGTCCGCCCCCGCCTCCAGGACTCCCGCCGCGCTGATCCGCCGCATCACGGCGCGCAGCGCGGGATACTGCCGCACGGCCGTGGTGATGGCTGCGTAAGGGTCCACCATGGCCAGCTGCACGAGGACGACGACGGCAACAGTCTCCGGTTCGACCGCGCCGCTCAGGGCGAGCGGGGCGGCCAGCACGGCGCTGGCCAGGGCGGCCCCGGCACAGGCCAGGACGGTCAGGGCCTGGCCGAGACCCTCCGCCCATGCCGACCGCTGTGAGGCTGCCGTCGCGGCCCGGTCCGCCCGGCCAATCGCATTGAGCACGGGGGCGCTGACACCGTTCGCGTGCAGTTCCGCGCGGGCGTCCAGGGCTGCGGCAACGTGACGGAGCACGCCGGAACGGAGGTTTTGTTCGGTGCCGGCAGACATGCGGTCGGCGGCCAACGCCAGGGCGGGGGCAACGACGATGCTCAGCAGCGCTGCCGCGGCCACGGCAGGCAGCGCAGCGGGAAGCAGCAGCCCGATCCCGGCCACTGCGGCCGCGGCGACCGCGACGGCGGTCACGGGCGGCAGCACGACGCGGGGCAAAAGCTCGCGGACCGTGTCGACGTCGTCCACCACCGTGCCGAGTACGTTGCCGCCCTGCAGGAGCCGGCGCAGGGACAGCGCCCGGCGGCTCAGCGACTCCCAGAGCCGGCCCCGGAGCCGGGTCAAGGCGGCGAACACGGCATCGTGCAGCAGCAACCGCTCGGAGTACCGCAGGCACGCCCGGCCGACGCCGAAAAACCTCACGCCGACGATCGCGGTGAGCAGGTACAGGATGGGCGGCTGTTCACTGGCCCGGATGATGAGCCAGCCGGACAGCCCCGCGAGGGCGACGGCGAACAGGGCCGCCAACGTGCCTACGGCTCCGGCGGCGGCGAACCGGCCCTTGACCGGGGCCAGCAGGCGACGCAGCTGGGCAGGGACCGAACCGGACGGGCCGGCCGCGCCGGAGCCGATTGAGCTGACCGAACCGGCGGCCGCGGCAGGAGCGGTGCAGGTTTCGGGGCGGCCCGGGACCAGGCCCGTATCCGGGGTCGGGGTTGGGCCTGGGCTTTGGCTTTGGCTTTGGCCCGGCGCCGCGGCGTCCACGAGGAAGGGCGCCCGCGTGGCCGCCGCCTGCACGCCCGGCTCTCCCCCGGCGGATGCCGGCAGTGGCGGGACGAGGGCCGGAAATTCACCGCCGTGGTGGCCGCCGGCGCCCGGCGTAACCGCGACGAGAGTGTCGGCAAGGTCCCGGGTGTGCCGGTCGTGCGCAACGAGCAGCACGGTGACCTTTCCCCGGAGCCCGGCGAGGGCCTGATTGACCAGTGTGGCCGATCCCCGGTCCAGATGGGCGGTGGGTTCATCCAGGAGCAGTACGCGGGCGCCGGCCTCGATCCTCGCCAGCCCGCGGGCCAGAGCAACCCGCCTCAGCTCCCCCGGGCTCAGCTCGGCCGGGTGCTTGGCCGCCAGGTGCCCCGCGCCCACGGCTGCCAGGCACCGCTGCGCTGCCGCATCGGCTTCCGCGCCCGCCTCGGTGCCGGCCGTGGCGGCGTCGGCTTCGTCGGCGGGAACGCCGAGATACAGGCGGATCTCGTCCAGCACCGTGGAAGCCAACATGACGGGATGCTGTGGCACCCAGGCGAGATCCGCCGTCGTGAATCCTCCGAGGCGTCCGGACACGGCGGTCCCTGCATCCGTCCCGATGGTCCCGGCGAGGACTCCGAGCACGGTGCTCTTGCCGGCGCCGCTGGCACCGTCGAGTGCCGTGATCTGGCCGGCGGCGGCGGTGAAGCTCAACGGTCCGACGGCGGCATCCGTGCGTCCGCCGAAGCGGACGGTCAGTCCGTCCACGGTGACGGCGGGCGGGCCGGCAGCAGGAACGGAGGCCGGCGTCGGATCCAGGGGCGCAGCTCCGGGATCCGCGAGGACCGCTGTGGTTTCGGCGAGCGCTGCCCGGCCGTCGTCGCTGGCGTGGTGTGCGGTGCCGAGCTCCCGGAGCGGAAGGTAGCAGTCGGGAGCGAGGATGAGCGCAAGCAGCCCTGCCTCAAGCGCCATGTCGCCGTTGACCAGGCGGACGCCGATGAACACGGCGACGACCGCCACGGAAATCGTCGAGATGAGCTCGAGGGCCAGGGCGGAAAGAAAGGCCGTGCGCAAAGTCCCCATGGTCCGGGAACGATATTCCTCGGACATGTCCTCCAGCGCCTGGCGCTGGGCGGAGGCCCGGCCCAGGCCCACGAGGACGGGCAGGCCTTTGGCGAGCTCGAGCATGTGCCCGGAGAGCCGTGCCAGCGCGGACTGGGCGTCCCTGACACGTTCCTCGGTGTACCGCCCGATCAGGATCATGAACAGCGGCACCAGCGGCACCGTCAGCACGATCACCACGGCGCTGACCCAGTCGGCGAACAGGATGCGGGCGCCCAGCAGCAGCGGAATGGCCGCGCAGTTCACCAGCGCGGGCAGGAACTGGGTGTAGTAGCTATCCAGGGCGTCCAGCCCCCGGGTGGCCAGCACGGCGAGGCCGCCGTCGGCGGGCCCGGCAGACCGCGTGCCGTTCCTGAGCGCCTGCTCCAGCAGTTGCGAGCGCAGCTCCTCCTTCACTCCGAGCGCCGCCCGGCGTGAGGCCACGGACTGGCCCCACACCGTCAGCGAGCGCAGCACCGCCCCCGCGGCGCCCAGAACCAGCTGGTCTGCCCAGGCGGTGTCATGAGCGGCGAGCCCGGCGAGCATCGATGCCACAGCCTGCGCCATGAGCACGAGCGAGAGGGCTTTCAGGGCGGCAAGCAGTCCCAGCAGGTAGAGGGCGGAACGGGTCGAGGGGCCGGCGGGGAACGGTCTCATCTGGGAAGTTAGTCCTTCGGTGCCAGCGCTTTGGCGGCGATCGCGGGAAGGAAGCTGTGCGCCTCCGGGATATGCGCTGCGCTCACCCGGCGCCGGAACACCCAGTACGTCCAGGCCTGGTACGCCAGGACCAGCGGCAGCCCGATGCAGGCCACAATGCTCATCAGGCCCAGGGTGTAGTCCGAGGACGAGGCGTTGGAGACGGTGAGATTGAACGCGGGATCCAGCGTGGACGGCAGGACCACGGGGAAGGCGGCACCGAAGATGGAGGCGCTGCCGAGCAGGAGGAAGGCACCCAGCGACATGAAGGCACGGCCTTCGGCACCCTTGCGGGCGAAATTCCACGCCAGGACCGCGGCGACGACGGCGCCGACCACGGCGGCGATGGTCCAGGCCTCGCCGCTGAGGAGCTGGAGGCTCACCGCCCAGCCGGCCATGGGCAGCAGCAGCACGGGCAGCAGCCGGACGAACCAGGCCCGCGCCCGGTGGCGTACCTCGCCGTCGGTCTTCAGGGCCAGGAACCCGAGACCGTGCAGGAGGGAAAAACCGACGACGGCGAGCCCGCCGAGCACGGCGTAGCCGCTGAACCAGGCAAACGGGCCGCCCTCTCGGTCGCCGTTGGCGTTCAGCGGCAGTCCCGTGGTGGTCAGGGCCAGCGCGGCGCCGACGCCGAAGGCCGCGACGAACGACCCTGCCGAGATGGCCCAGTCCCAGCGGGCGCGCCACCGGGGGTTGTCCACCTTGCCGCGGTATTCGAAGGCGACCGCCCGGAAAATGAGCGCCACGAGGACCAGCAGGAGTGGCAGGTACAGGGCGGAGAACAGCGAGGCGTACCAGAGCGGGAACGCCGCGAAGGTGGCGCCGCCGGCGGTCAGGAGCCAGACTTCGTTGCCGTCCCAGACCGGGCCGATCGTGTTGATCAGGACGCGGCGTTCCGTGTTGTTCCGGGCGAATCCCTTCATCAGCATGCCGACGCCGAGGTCGAAGCCCTCGAGGAAGAGATAGCCCGTCCACAGCACCGCGATGGCAACGAACCAGATGGTGGGTAGCAGTTCCATGCTGAGAATCCTCTGCGTATTTTTCGTGTGGGTTGCTGGGTGGTGGGTTGGCGGGCGGGCGCCTAGTAGGCGAACGCCAGGACGTCGTCGTCGGGTTTGCCGGGACCGCCCCGGGGGGTGGTGTCCTCGTTTTCGTCAACGGGGGCGTGGGCAAGTTCCGGCATGGCCGAGGCCACGCCGCCGCGGATGTACTTGACCAGGAGCTTGACCTCCACCACCAGCAGCACAGCATAGATGGAGGTCAGGACCACGAGGGAGGTCAGGATCTCTCCGGCCGAAACACCCGGTGAGACGGCCGCGGCGGTGAACATGAAGACCTGGTCGATGCCGCTGGGGTCCGGGTTCGGGGCGACGACGAACGGCTGGCGGCCCATCTCGGTAAAGATCCAGCCCGCCGCGTTGGCACCAAACGGTGCAAGGATCCCGAACACCGCCAGGCGCATGAGGCCGCGGGAGGCCGGCACGGTTCCCTTGCGGGTGGCCCACAGTGCCAGGAGGGCGGCGAGGGCGGCCACGCCGCCGAAGCCGATCATCATCCGGAAGCCCCAGTAGGTGACTTCCATGACGGGCACGTACTGGATTTGCTGTCCGGCGCGGTCCCCGTAGATGGGGTTGTCCGGCAGGGTGGTGCCGTACTTGGCCTGGTACTCGCCCAGCAGGCTGTTGACGCCCTTGACCTCCGTGGTGAAGTCGCCCTTGGCCAGGAAGGACAGGATGCCGGGGACCTCGATCACGGCCACGATGTCATCGCAGTTCTTGGCGCCGAGGTTGCCGACGCTGAGGACCGAGAAGCCGGTGCCATCATGGCAGGCCGCCTCGGCGGCGGCCATCTTCATGGGCTGCTGTTCGAACATGAGCTTGCCCTGAAGATCTCCGGTGACGGCGGTGCCCGCGAAGGAAATCATGGCGACGACGGCGCCGATCCTCAGCGAGCGGATCCAGACGATGTGGTCACTGCGGTCCCGGCCGAGGATGCCGGCGGCTTCGCCGGGGATCACCTTGCCGTCGGCCCCGATGGTGTCGATGCCGTCGCGGCGGCGCCGCCACAGGTGGTACCASGCGATGCCGAGCAGGAACCCGCCGGCGACGGCGAGGGCGCCGAAGAGAGTGTGGGGCACGGCCACCAGGGCCGTGTTGTTGGTGAAGACGGCCCACGCGTCGGTCATGACGGGCCGGCCGTTGACCATTTCGACGCCGACGGGGTGTTGCATCCAGCTGTTGGCCACGATGATGAAGTAGGCCGAGAAGACGGAACCAATGACGGCGATCCAGAGGCAGGCCAGGTGGACGGCGGGCTTGAGCTGTTTCCAGCCGAAGATCCACAGGCCCAGGAAGGTTGACTCGACGAAGAACGCCAACACCCAGGAAGGTTGACTCGACGAAGAACGCCAACA
>NZ_JBFTNJ010000049.1:680-25821 GCF_056397425.1 Arthrobacter sp. 05N33_2 | reverse complement strand
CCCAGACACCCCGCCGGAACACCTACTTCCGCCTGGAGTGACCCCGTGGCCGCCGCGTGACAGACGCCCTGACGGCCGGGTCACCGTGGGGGTCGAACGGCAGCGGCCCGGACGGCCGGGTGGAACAGATACTTCCGCCCCCACCAGTAGCGCCCCGCGGCGCTTACGGCTAGTCCCGCCGACACGTCACCGCCTCCACCGCGCGCAATATCGGCTGCGACTTCGACATGATCCCCGTCGTCCTCGGCGGCGAGGGCCAGGTCCTGGACACCGGCCGAATCTCTCCGCGTCCGGGGGCGAAGCCCACCCAATCACGTAGTAGTTCCGCGCCGGAACCACTGGGCTGGACAACGGGACAGGTCGATAATAAGAGCTCTGGGAGCGGTGGTTATTCCTCAGAGAATCTTGCGCCGAAGACTCACGATTGCAACGCAGTTAGGGCTGCGATAGTTTGTGCCTTGAACGACACAATCATGTGGAACCTGGGACGCCACTGTTAGGTGGCGCTCAAGTGTGGATATGAGCCACGCGCGTACTCTTTCAAGAAGGGTTTCGCTCGATGGCAAGCTGCACCAAGATCACCTACTCCACACCCTGGCACGCGAACCGCGCGCTCAAGGAAATCATCCGGCAGGGCTCGTCATCTGGGGGCAAGTTGCCCGCGAGCATATACCCATGCGGAGGCTGCAAGGGATGGCACCTGACCTCGAAAAGGGCAGCTGGAAAAGCAAAGAAGTGGCAACGCCATTCTTCGTGAAAGTTTCACCAGCGCGCTAATGGGACCCTGCGTACTCGCACAACCACGTGATCCACGAGGACTGTGGACCATCCGGATGCGGACCGACGGCATACCCGGTTCGTCCCCGCCGCACGTCGACCCGGCCGGGCCGGACCGGGCCGGGCCGGGCCTACCGATGATCGCGCCGGCGCGTCATCAAGAGCAAGGGTGATCAGGAGGTCCGGCCGGCGCAACCAGATCAGCCCCGCCGGCCGAGCGGGCGTTAGAGGAACTCGGCCCGGCCTTCCATTGCCGAGGACGCCAGTGCGTGTTCCCGCCGCGGGATCCKSCCGGCCGCTTTCGCCAGCCTTCCGGCGATRACRGCCTGTTTGAAGGCCTCGCCCATGAGCACCGGATTCTGCGCACGGGTCACCGCCGTAGCCAACAGCACGGCGTCGCAGCCGAGTTCCATCGCCAGGGCAGCGTCCGAGGCCGTGCCGATCCCGGCATCCAGCACCACGGGCACGGACGCGCGCGAGACGATCAGCTCGATGTTGTGCGGGTTCAGGATGCCCAGTCCGGTGCCGATCGGGGCGCCCAACGGCATCACGGCCGTCGCGCCGAGGTTTTCGAGCCGGAGGGCAAGCACGGGGTCGTCGTTCGTGTAGGCGAAGACCTTGAAGCCTCGGGCCACGAGCTGTTCGGTTGCGTCCACGAGTTCGACGGCGTCCGGCAGCAGTGTGTGCTCGTCGGCAATGACTTCGAGCTTGACCCAGTCCGTTTCCAGGGCCTCCCGCGCCAGCTCGGCGGTGAGGACGGCGTCCTTGGCGGTGAAGCAGCCTGCCGTGTTGGGCAGTACCCGGATCCGATGGTCCTCGAGCAGCTGGAACAGCGAGCCCGTCTCCGCCGGCGAATAGCGGCGTATCGCCACCGTGGTCAGCTCCGTCCCGGACGCCACCAGCGCCGCCCCGAGCCCGTCCAGGCTCGGCGCACCGCCGGTTCCCATGATGAGGCGGGAGCCGAGCCTTACGCCGTCGACCACGAACGGATCGGCCACCGCACCGGTCATGGGGACGGCCTGTGTTCCTGCGAACGTCGTCTCGTTCATGCTGGTCATCCTCCTTGGACTGCCGTGACAAGTTCGACGTCGTCGCCGTCGGCGAGCGCCGTGGCGTGCCACTGGCTGCGCGGCACCACTTCGGCGTTGCGGGCGACGGCGACACCGAGCTTCCGCCCGTCGGCGGCGCGGCCGTCGGGGCCGATGCTCCGGCCAGTGAGCTGGCTGACGAGTGTGGAGACGGAGGCGCCGTCGGCGACGCTCTGATCCATTCCGTTAAGTCGGATGTTCATGCTGCTTCCTTCTCGGGGCTGTCCCCGGACGTAACCGGGATGCGGGAAAAACGGTCGGGGCGGAACCCGGCCCAGCGCGGGTCCGGCGTGAAATCCATGAGTTGCCGGCACACGGCGGCAGCGGCGGGGGTCAGCAGGACGCCGTGCCGGAAGAATCCTGTGGCGATAATGAGTCCCGGGACGTCGCCGCCGTCCGCTTGTGCGACCCGCCCCAGCAGCGGGGCATTGTCCGGGGTTCCGGGCCGCGCCCGCGCCGTGGCTTCCAAAAGCTCCAGCTCGGCGACCGCAGGCACCAGCTGCTGGGCATCCCGCAGCAGCTGGTAAATGCCGCCGGCGGAAACCGCGTGCGGATCCGACGGCCCATCCTCCCGCTGGGTGGCCCCGATCACCACGGTGCCGTCCTGGCGGGGGACGATGTACACCGGGATGCCGCGCACCATGCCCCGCACGGTGGCCGTGAGCAGCGGTTGCAGATGCGGAGGCACGCGGAGCCGGAGGATGTCGCCGTAGACGGGCCGCAGCGGCAGCGCCAGCCCGGCCGGTAGCTCCTCGAGCGCGGCGGCGCCGAGCCCGTTGGCGACCACGGTCTCGGCAGCCCGCACGGTACCGCCGCCGGCCAACCGCACACCCGCCACCTGTCCGTCCTGCCACAGCAGGCCTGCCGCGCGCCGCCGGACGAAGCTGCCGCCTTCCGCACCGAGCACGCCGGCGAGCCGGGTGATCAGCAGGCGGGGGTCCACCTGGTGGTCGGCCGGGATGTCGAAGGCACACGAGATGCCGGGACTCAGGAGGGGCTCCCGGGTGCGCGCCTCGCGCACTGTCAGTGGCTCCACGGCCAGGCCGCATGCCTTCTGGACTTCCCTCAAGTCCGCGAGCGCGCGCCGGTCCGCCGCGTCGGCCCCCACCGCCAGGGTCGGCGTCGTTAAGTAGCCGGTACCCGCCGGGGAATCCGCGCCGGCGGCACCGGCGTCGAGAGCCGCAGCGAATCCTGGCCACAACCGGGAGGCCTCGAGCATCAGTCCCAGGAGCTGTTCCTCCTGGTAGTGCAGTTCACTCACGGGGGCCAGCATGCCGGCCGCGGCCCAGCTGGCTCCGCTGCCGGGAGCATCATCGATCAGGACCACGGATCGGCCCGAGCGGATGGCCTCGAACGCGATGCCATAGCCGATCACCCCGCCGCCGATCACGGCTACGTCGGCAGTCGTATCCCCCGCGATGATTCCCTCTGCGGTACCGGGCCCCGTGTCACAAACCTGGGCGTCGGCGTCATTTGCGGCTCCGGCCGCACGGCCTGCTCGTGTGCCCATGAAGAATTCCTTCCCTACGCCGGTACTAGCCGGATCAGGTCAAGCGGTCGGCTCTGACGCCCTCTCAGCCGGGCAGCGGCGACATGGCTGCTGCGGGCTCCCGCGGTATGCGCCCAGTTTAGAGGAACTAGGCTGGTCCCATGAGCCAGGACCCCCTCCACACCACCGCCCGCCTCTATCTCTGCACCGACGCCCGCAGGGACCGCGGCGACTTCGAGGACTTCGTGGACGCCGCCTTCGCCGGCGGCGTGGACATCATCCAGTTGCGCGACAAGTCGCTCGAGGCCTCCGAGGAGCTGGAACTGCTGGAGGTCCTGCACACCGCAGCGCAGCGCCACGGGCGGCTGTGGGCCGTCAATGACCGGGCGGACATCGCATCCCTGTCCGGGGCTCCGGTGTTCCATGTCGGCCAGAAGGACATTTCGCTCGACGCCGCCCGCGGCTTTCTCGGCAAGGACGCCGTGATCGGCCTGTCCACCCACAGCCCGAAGCAGGTGGACGCCGCCATCGCTGCCGCGCCAGGCCGCAAAGGGCTCGATTATTTCTGTGTGGGACCCGTGTGGGCGACGCCCACCAAGCCCGGACGCGCCGCCGTCGGCCTCGATCTGGTGCGCTACGCCGCCCAGGCGATCGGCGGGGCGGACGCGGAGGGAACAAGCAAGGTCAACGAAAGCGCGCTGCCGTGGTTCGCGATCGGCGGGATCGACTTCAGTAACGTGGAGCAGGTAGTCGATGCCGGTGCCCGGCGGATCGTCGTGGTCCGGGCGATCACCGACGCCACTGATCCGGCCCACGCCGCCGGAGCCTTGCTGGCGGCGCTGGACGCCGCCGCATCCTAAGCAGGTCCCCAGCCAGTGATGCCGGCCGGCACTGAAACTATCCGGCGAGACCCAGCTCCGTCATCCGGCGCGCGTGGTTCGCTGCAAGTTCGGCCGCCAGGCCATTGACCAGCGCCCGGGCGCCGGCGTCGTCCAGCCCCGACAGTCCGCCGAGGAACGCGTGCTCAGCGCTGACACGCTGGGCGTGGTTCAGTACTTCCCCCAGCAGACGCCTGGCCCACAACGCCAGGCGCGACGCCAGCCGGGGGTCATCGGCCAGGGCCGCCTTGATGCGCGCCTGCAGCACGGCCGTGGACTCACCGGTGGAGCGGACCTGCCCGATCAACTCACGGGTCGCGGCGTCGACGTACCGGCCCACGACGCCGTAAAAGTCCGCGGCGACCGTGTCGATCACGTAGGCCTTCATGAGGGCCTCGTACCAGTCCGACGGGCGCGTGCGTTCGTGGAAGTGGTCCACCGAGGGCTGGAACGGCAGCATGGCGGCCTCCGTATCCAGGCCCATGTGTTCGAGGCGGATTCGGACGAGTTCGTAATGCTGGAACTCGACCACCGCCATCCTGCCCAGCAACGCACGGTCATGCAGCGTGGGCGAATACCGGGCACTCGAGGACAGCCGCTCGAAGGCGGAAAGCTCGCCGTACGCCAAGACTCCCAGCAGGTCGGCAAGGAAGCTGTTGTAGAGGGCAGGATCGTCCGCAGTTGCGCTCATCATCCAAGACTAATAGCGGAAATCGGGCTACCCTGATTTTCGTGTCACATCATCGCCTGACCCCCAGTGTCCACGAGCAGCAGAACCAGCTTGCCGGGGCACTCAAGGCGTTGCGCACCACGCTGGAACTGCCCGGCCCGTTCCCCGAGGGTGTGCTGCGCGACGCGGAGGCGGCGGTGGCCGAGCACAAGCTCCCGGACCTTGACCTCACGCACGTCGAGTTCGTGACTATCGATCCGGCATCGTCCACCGACCTGGACCAGGCCCTGTTTATCGAACGGAGCAACGGCGGTTACAAGGTCTTCTACGCCATCGCCGACGTCCCCTCCTTTGTCGCCCCGGGCGGGGCGCTGGACGCCGAGACCCGACGCCGCGGCCAGACCTTCTACACCCCGGACGGCCGGATTCCGCTGCATCCGGAGATTATCAGCGAGGCCGCCGGCAGTCTGCTCGCCGGGCAGCTGTGCGCGGCGTTCGTCTGGGAGTTCGAGCTCGACGCCGCGGCAGAGGTCGCCTCGGTCCTCGTGCGCCGGGCACAGGTCCGCAGCCGCGCGAAGCTCAACTACAAAGGCGTCCAGGCCGAGCTCGACGCCGGCACCGCGGCGCCCGTGCTGCAGCTGCTGAAAGAAGTAGGCCTCAAACGGGTGGAACTGGAACGACTGCGCGGCGGCGCGAGCCTGAACATGCCGGAACAGGAGATCCAGCAACTGCCCGACGGCGGCTACCGGATCGTAGCGGCCCCGCCGCTGCCGGTGGAGGACTGGAACGCCCAGATTTCACTCATGACCGGGATGGCCGCCGCGGCGCTCATGCTCCACGGCAAAGTCGGTATCCTGCGCACCATGCCCGCCCCGGACGAGGCATCACTGCGCCACTTCCACCGGCAGACCCACGCCCTCGGCAAGCCCTGGGACGGGGAAATGCGCTACGGCGAGTACCTGCGGACCCTTGACCCGACGGACCCCCGGCAGCTGGCCATTGTGCATTCGGCCGGGATGCTCTTCCGCGGTGCCGGATACACACCCTTCGACGGCACAGTGCCCAACGCCGCCGTCCAGTCCGCCATCGGCGCCGCCTACGCCCATTCCACGGCACCGCTGCGGCGGCTGGTCGACCGCTTCGTGCTGGTAATCTGCGAGGCCCTGAGCAACGGCACCGAAGTTCCTGCCTGGGCCCGGGAGGCGCTGTCGTCCCTCCCCGCCATCATGGGCACCTCGGACCAGCTGGCCGCGAAACTGGAGCGGCTGTCGCTGGACACCGTTGAGGCGGCCCTGCTCGTCAACCACGTCGGCCAGGAATTCGACGCTGTCGTCATCTCCGGTCCCAAGCCGGCCAAGGGCACCAACGGCACCAGCAACGGCAACGGCGGGAAGACCAACGGCAACGGAAACGGCCCGTCCGGGATCGTCCAGATCGCCGAGCCCGCCGTGACCGCACGATGCCCCGGCGAGCTGGAACCGGGCACCAAAGTCCGGGTCCGGGTGGTGTCCTCGGACATCGCCACGCGGGAAATCCAGTTGGAGCTCGTGGGCTGACGGCCCCCTATCGGTCCGTTGACGGCCCGCTGGCCGTCCTCACGCCGTCCCCACGCCGTCGCCAGCCAGCGCTGCCGGCCGCCCTCCCGGTCACCTCCCGAGGCGTGATCACCCGCCCAGTCGAGGATCCACGCCTTGTACAGCTAGACTGAAGAGGTAGAAATGGATGCCCGGTCGTTGATTTCCATGATTTTCGAATTCAACAAGCCCGCCCCTACGCGATCTTGAGATACACCCGCTGGTCCCCAGTGCCAGCATTTAGATAGCCCGCGATCGGCTTCCACTGGAATTGCTTGCGCGCCTGAGCGTGCTCCGGAACGGCCACCACGGCCGGCCCCGTTGAGCAAGCAGCGCAGCCCAAAATGAATAAGGAAACTCCCCTGTGAGTGAATTGCACACGCACCAGCTTCTGACCGATGAGTCCGGCACGGAGACCATCGAGCCCGAAGAGACCATCATCTCGGACGAAAAGCCGCACGAGATTGCCGAGAAGACCTTTGCCGACTTCAATGTCCGTGCCGACATCGTGGAGTCCCTGGCCGACGCCGGCATCACCCACCCCTTCCCGATCCAAGCCATGACCCTGCCGGTCGCACTGGCAGGGCATGACATCATCGGCCAGGCCAAGACCGGTACTGGCAAGACCCTCGGCTTCGGCATCCCGGCGCTGCAGCGCGTCGTCGGCCGCGACGACGCCGGCTTCGACAAACTGGCCGTTCCCGGCGCCCCGCAGGCCCTGGTGATCGTGCCCACCCGCGAGCTGGCCGTCCAGGTAGCCAAAGACCTCGAAAACGCCGCCAAGAAGCGCAACGCCCGCATCGCCACCATCTACGGTGGCCGCGCTTACGAGCCGCAGGTCGAGGCGCTGCAGAACGGCGTCGAGGTTGTCGTCGGTACCCCCGGCCGCCTGATCGACCTCTTCAAGCAGAAGCACCTGAGCCTGAAGAACGTCAAGATCGTTATCCTCGACGAAGCCGACGAGATGCTGGACCTCGGGTTCCTGCCGGACGTCGAGACCCTGATCGCCGGCACGCCCGCGGTCCGCCAGACGCTCCTGTTCTCCGCCACCATGCCCGGCCCGGTCATCGCCATGGCCCGCCGCTACATGACCCAGCCGACACACATCCGCGCCGCGGACCCGGACGACGAGGGCCTGACCAAGCGCGATATCCGCCAGCTGATCTACCGTGCCCACAGCATGGACAAGGTGGAAGTGGTGGCCCGCATCCTGCAGGCCCGCGGACGCGGCCGGACCATCATCTTCACCAAGACCAAGCGCACCGCCGCGAAGGTGGCCGAGGAACTGGTGGACCGCGGTTTTGCTGCGGCCGCCATCCACGGTGACCTCGGGCAGGGCGCCCGCGAACAGGCGCTGCGCGCCTTCCGCAACAACAAGGTGGACGTCCTCGTTGCCACCGACGTCGCCGCCCGCGGCATCGACGTCGACGACGTCACCCACGTGATCAACTACCAGTGCGTCGAAGACGAGAAGATCTACCTGCACCGCGTGGGCCGCACCGGCCGTGCCGGCAACAAGGRCACCGCCGTGACGTTTGTCGACTGGGACGACATGCCGCGCTGGGGGCTCATCAACAAGGCCCTCGGCCTGAGCTACCCSGAGCCCGTGGAAACCTACTCSTCSTCGCCSCACCTGTTCGAGGAACTCGACATCCCCGCAGGCACCAAGGGCCGGCTGCCGCGCGACAAGCGTGTGCTGGCCGGGGTCGACGCGGAGGTCCTCGAAGACCTCGGCGAGACCGGCAAGAAGAACTCGCGCACCAGCGCAAAGGACGGCGCAAAGGACGGCAGCCGCACGAGCAGCCGTGACGGCGCCCGTGAAGGCAGCCGCACGAGCAGCCGTGACGGTGCCCGCGAGGGCAGCCGGACCGGCGGACGTGACTCGCGCCGCAGCGGCACCGAAGCCGGCGGACGCTCCGGCGACCGCCGTCGCCGTCCCGCCGAGGCCGATGCCGCCACGGCGTCCACTGCGAACGGACAGGGACCGGAAGCTGCTGCCGCCGCGCCGGCGAAGGCCCCCACCGAGGTGGACCGGGCGACCCGTGCCCGGCGCYGGACCCGCACCCGCCGCCGCAACGGCGAGGTAGTGGCCGGCGGCGACGCACAGCCGAGCGGCGCCGAGGCCTAATCCCCTCCATGACTGACACCGTCTGGGCGCCGGACGGCAGCAACCTGGTGGTTCACGCGGACAACGCGGAATACCTCCCCACGCTGCCGGACGGCGCCTTCACACTGATTTACGTGGACCCGCCCTTCAACACCGGCCGGGTCCAGCGGCGCCAGGAAACCAGGATGGTGCTCAACGCCGGCGGCGAGGGTGACCGCGTCGGGTTCAAGGGCCGGTCCTACGACACCATCAAGGGCGCGCTGCACAAGTACGACGACGCGTTCAGCGACTACTGGTCCTTCCTCGAGCCCCGGCTCGTGGAGGCCTGGCGGCTCCTGGCCGACGACGGCACCCTGTACCTGCACCTGGACTACCGCGAGGTGCACTACGCAAAGGTCATGCTGGACGCGATCTTCGGCCGCGAATGCTTCCTGAACGAGATCATCTGGGCGTACGACTACGGTGCACGGGCCAAGTACCGCTGGCCCACCAAGCACGACAACATCCTCGTCTACGTCAAGAACCCGGCGAAGTACCACTTCGACAGCGCCGAGGTGGACCGTGAGCCCTACATGGCGCCCGGACTGGTGACCCCCGCCAAGCGCGAGCTCGGCAAGCTGCCCACGGACGTGTGGTGGCACACGATCGTTTCGCCGACCGGCAAGGAGAAAACCGGCTACCCGACGCAGAAGCCGGAGGGGCTGATCCGCCGCGTGGTTGCGGCCTCGAGCCGGCCGGGCGACTGGTGCCTGGACTTCTTCGCAGGTTCCGGCACGCTCGGGTCCGTGGCCGCGAAACTCGACCGCAGGTTCGTGTGCGTGGACCAGAACCAGCCGGCCATCGACGTGATGGCCAAACGCCTGGCCGCGCAGGCGCAGTTCACGTCTTTCCCGACCCTCTGACCCGCCGCCCTCACCACGCCCCGCCGTTCCCGCCCGTTGCGCTATCACTTGTGGCGGCTATTCGGGTCCTGGGGGCCTCATAGGGACGCTAAGTGATAGCTCAACACGGGTCCAGGGTCTCAGCGGACTGGGTCTCAGCGCACCACGGACGAGCCCGTGCCCAGTTCCTCGATCCGGGCAAAGACTTCTGCGGAGGTCAGATTCTCGCCCAGCAGGTTCGGCTTTCCCGCGCCGTGGTAATCGGAGGACCCTGTGATCAGCAGGCCATAGCGTTCGGCGATGCGGCGCAGGAATGTCCGGCCCTCCTCGGGGTTGTCCCGGTGGTAGATTTCCAGGCCGGCCAGGCCGGCGTCGATCATCTCCCGGTAGGTCCCCTCCCCCACGATCCGGCCGCGGGCGGATGCCACTGGGTGGGCGAACACCGGGACGCCCCCGGCTGCACGGACCAGTTCGACGGCGAGGGCCGGCTCCGGCGCATAGTGCTGGACCCAGTAGCGCGAGCGTGCTGTGAGGATGGAACCAAAAGCCTCGGCCCGGTCTTCCACCACACCGGCCGCGACGAGCGCGTCGGCAATGTGGGGGCGGCCCAGGGTGGCCCCCGGCGCGACGTGGTGAATCACGTCGTCCCATGTCAGCGGGTAGTCCTCCGACAAAAGGGTGACCATCTTCTGCGCCCTCGTGTGCCGGGCGTCCTTGGACTTGGTGATTTCCTCAAGCAGTCCGGGATGCGCGGGGTCGTGGAGGTAGCTGAGCATGTGAACGCTGATGCCTTCCGCGGTGCGGCAGGAGATCTCCATCCCCGGGACCAGCGCGACCCCGGCTTTCCGGGCGGCGACGGCGGCCTCCGCCCACCCGGCAGTGGAATCGTGATCGGTCAGGGCGACGACGTCGAGGCCCGCGGCGGCGGCGGACTCCATGACGCCGGCCGGCGCCTGGGTGCCGTCGGAAACGTTGGAGTGCGCATGCAGGTCGATCCTCACCTCACCAGCCTAGTAGATGGCAGGATCCAAAGCCTCGGCCCCTTCGTGCCGGGGCCCTGCAGCGGCCCTGCACCGCGAGCGCGCCGTTGGCCTAAGCCGCGGCGCTGGTGAGACTATGGGACGGTGAACGATGCAGATAACACCCTAGTCTCCGCTTCCCAGCCCCTCGAAGAGCGCGTCAACAACCGCTCGCAGCGGCCCAGCTCCGACGCCTTCAAGGCCTTCATGGCCAGCAACTGGGCGCCGGCCTCGCAACAGCTCCCCGAGCGGGATGCCGTCGCGGGCCACGCCGCAGGCCGGCGCCGCTCCATCTCAGGCCAGTTCAAAGGTGAACGCCTGGTCATCCCCGCCGGCCCGCTGAAGGTCCGCTCGAACGACTGCGACTACCGCTTCCGGCCGCACTCCGCCTTCGCGCACCTCACCGGCCTCGGCCTGGACCACGAACCTGATGCGGTCCTGATCCTGGAACCGGTCGCGGAGGGCACCGGCGACGACGGCGGAAACCACCACGCCACGCTGTACTTCCGCCCGTTGGCCGGCCGCGACACCGAGCAGTTCTACGCCGATTCCCGCTCCGGGGAGTTCTGGATCGGCGCACGCCCGACCCTGGCCGAGTTCAAGGCCAAGCTGGGACTGGACACGGCCGACATCGCCGAACTCGAACTGGCCATCACCAAGAATGTCGGTGCGCCGGAGATCGGCGGAATCTCCATCAGGCTGGTCCGCAAGGTTGACGAGAACATTGATGCCCTCGTCGACACTGCCCGCTACAACACGGCCAAGGACCCCGACAACCTCGACCTGAGTGTGCTCGACGCCCTGGACGAGAAACTCACAGAGGCCCTCTCGGAACTGCGCCTGCTCAAGGACGAGTGGGAAATCGAACAGATGAAGATCGCCGTCGCCGCCACCGTGGCCGGCTTCACGGAGGTGGTCAAGGCGATCCCGCGGGCGCTGACCCACCACCGCGGCGAGCGCGTCGTGGAAGGGGCGTTCTTCGCCCGGGCCCGCGAGGAAGGCAACGAGCTCGGTTACGACACCATCGCCGCCTCCGGCAACAACGCCACCGTGCTGCACTGGACCCGGAACACCGGCAAGATCAACGCCGGCGAACTGCTGCTCCTGGACGCCGGAGTCGAGGCCGACTCCCTCTACACCGCGGACATCACCCGCACCCTGCCGGCCAACGGCAAGTTCTCCGAGGTCCAGCGCAAGGTCTACGAGGCAGTGCTCGACGCCGCCGACGCCGGCTTTGCCGCTGCCCAGCCGGGCACGAAGTTCCGGGACATCCACACCGCGGCCACCACGGTGCTGGCCGAGCGGCTCGCCGARTGGGGCCTSCTGCCCGTSTCCGTSGAGGAAGCCRTSAGCRCCGARGGCCAGCAGCACCGCCGKTGGATGCCGCACGGYACCAGCCACCACCTYGGCCTCGACGTCCACGACTGCGCCCAGGCGAAGCGGGAACTCTACCTCGACGGCGTGCTCACGCCCGGCATGGTGTTCACGATCGAACCCGGCCTGTACTTCAAGAACGAGGACATCGGCATCCCCGAGGAATACCGCGGCATCGGCGTCCGGATCGAGGACGACATTCTCATGACGGCCGAGGGCCCGGTCAACCTCAGCGCCGCACTGCCGCGCAAGGCCGACGACGTCGAGTCCTGGATGGCGGGCATCTACCTGGAAGCGGACGGCCAGACGCCGTAGGTCAGCCAGGCAGTAAACAACAAGCAAAAAGGGAGCGTCCCGGCACCGGGACGCTCCCTTTTTGCTGCTATTTGCTGCTATTTGCTGCTGTTTCCTGCCTGAATCAGTGCTGCTGGCCGTCCTGGCCTGCCGCGGGCTTCTCGCTGTCCGTGACCCTGACCCCGTACTGCGGGCGGCCGTCCGGGAGATCCGGATAGCTCACCCCAGAAACCCGGCCGGCCGGGCGGGCCGCCGCCTCCTCAGCTGGGGCCGGTGCCGTCGGTGCGGGGCCTGCGGGGCCCTCCTGCTGGGGTGCACCGCCCTGGTACTGTCCGGCGGGGTCTGCGCCGGTCTCCGGCGTTCTCTGGCCGTACGGGTCGTTCCAGCCCGCGGGGCGCTGCGGCGCATGACTCTGCTGTCCCGGCTGCTGCGGGCCCGGCTGCTGCGGTGGCTGATGACGGTAGTCGTGCTGCGCGAAACCGCCGGCCGCGGCACCGGACGCGTCATGCGCCGTCATGGGCAGCTGGTGGAGCAGGCGCCGCGCTTCGCCGGCGGCCTCGAAGGAGACCACGACGTCGTAATTGGTCGCCACCACCTGGCTGGTTGAGGTGAAGTCACGCTTGCCGCGCTGCATGGCGTAGGTGACGATGCCAAACAGCATGAAGAACGCTGCACCCATCAGCACTGACGTCACAATCGAGAAATAACCGGGGGTTGTGGAGAAGAACGACAGCATGACGCCGACGAACAGGCCGAACCACATGCCGCTGAGGGCGCCGGAGAGGGCGACGCGGGGGTAGGTAAGCCGGCCGGTCACCCGCTCGACCATCTTCAGGTCATTGCCCACGATCGACACCATCTGCACGGGGAACTGCTGGTCAGCCAGGTAGTCCACCGCCTTCTGGGCATCCAGGTAGGAGTTGTAGGAACCGACAACGTCGCCTCTCGGGACGGTGCGTGCCTCGTCCGAGCCGTTGGGGGCACCGGCCCTGGGAGCACCAAAAATGTTTGACATATGCCCATTCTCACCCATCGGGCTGGTGTGCGGCTGGAAATTCAGCTAAAAGAGAGCAGACTCGGTAGCCTGTAGGGGTGAGCACGAATCTTTCGCGAGTGTTTGTCGCGCGCCTCCTCGGACTGGACGTCTTCGACCCATTGGGTGACCGTCTGGGTCGGCTGCGCGACGTCGTGGTGCTCTCCCGCGGAACCAGGGGCGCCCCGCACGTGGTGGGCATCGTCGTCGAGGTCCCCGGCAAGAAGCGCGTCTTCGTGCCGATGACCCGGATTACGTCCATAGACCAGACCCAGGTCATCTGCACCGGGCTGGTCAATCTTCGCCGTTTCGAACAGCGCGGCGCGGAAACCCTCGTGGTGGCCGAAATGTTCGACCGCCGGGTGACCCTTGCGGACGGCAGCGGCGACGCAACCATCGAGGACATCGCCATGGACCGGCACCGCTCCGGCGACTGGTTCGTCRGCAAGCTCTTCGTCCGCCGCGGCCACTCCCTCTCGCCCCTGAGCCGGCTGCGCCGCAATGAAACCCTCATCATCGACTGGGCCGATGCCCGGCAAGGCGCCAAGACCGAGCCCCAGGCCGCCACCCAGTTCGTGGCCACGCACGAGGACCTCAAGCCCGCCGACTTCGCCGAGGCCCTGCAGGAAATGAGCGACAAGCGCCGCTTCGAGGTTGCGAGCGAACTCCAGGACGAACGGCTCGCGGACGTCCTGCAGGAGATGCGCGAAGGTGACCAGGTGGAGATCCTCTCCGCCCTGGACGTCAACCGCGCCGCCGACGTCCTCGAGGAGATGGATCCGGACGACGCCGCCGACCTCCTGGCCGAACTCCCCAGCGCCCAGGCTGAAGAACTCCTGCAGTTGATGGAACCCGAAGGCGCCGAAGACGTCCGCCGCCTGCTCGAATACGACGAGGACACCGCCGGCGGGCTCATGACGCCCGTGCCGGTGATCCTGCCCCCGGAGGCAACCGTCGCCGAGGCACTCGCGCACGTACGCCGGGAGGAACTCTCCCCCGCCCTGGCGTCGTCGATCTTCGTCGCCCGACCCCCGTTGGAGACGCCGACGGGACGATTCCTCGGTGTCGTCCATATCCAGCAGCTCTTGCGCTTTCCGCCGCCGGAGCCGCTGGGCAATCTGGTGGACAAAAGCCTGGAGCCGGTCTCCGACCAGGCCCACATCAGCGAGGTCGCCCGCGCGCTGGCAACGTACAACCTCAACTCGCTTCCAGTTGTCAACGATGACGGACGGCTTGTGGGGGCGGTGACTGTTGACGACGTGCTTGATCATCTGTTGCCGGACGACTGGCGCGCCCACGAGGACGATGCCCCGATAAGAAAGCTTGGAGGCCGCATTGGCTGATCCCACAGCACCACGGACCTCCAATGTCCGCCCTGGCGGCAGGACCACCGGCGGCCTCGACACGCCRCTAAGCGGCCGGCAGCGTATCCTGCCCAACTTCCGTCCCGACCCGGACGCCTTCGGCCATGCCACGGAAGGCTTCGCCCGTTTCATGGGCACCCCCGCGTTCCTGATGTACATGACGGTGTTCTGCTTGTTCTGGCTGGGCTGGAACACGTGGGCGCCGGAGGAATGGCAGTTCGATTCACGGGCGCTGGGCTTCACGCTGCTGACCCTCATGCTGTCCCTGCAGGCCTCCTACGCGGCGCCCCTGCTGCTGCTGGCCCAGAACCGCCAGGACGACCGCGACAAGGTCTCGCTGCAGCAGGACCGCCAGCGGGCCGAGCGCAATCTCTCCGACACTGAATACCTGACCCGGGAACTTGCGTCCCTGCGCATCGCGCTGCGCGAGGTCGCCACCCGCGATTACGTCCGCGCCGAGCTCCGCAGCCTGCTGGAGGACATGCTGGAGGCCCAGGAGGAACTGCGCACCCACGATCCTTCCGCCGGCGCCCACGAGACCCCGCGGGAAAAGGTCAAGGAGAAGATGAAGGAGCGGCGCGACAAGCAGCGCAGCCCCCGGACCCAGCAAATCCCCCGGGTAAAAGCCGGCGGCAAGCGCGATGACCCGGCGAGGGACCGTGCGCAGGGCTCTTCGCAGGACCCGACAGGGAACCCTTCGGGGAAACTGCCGAACCCGTCGGCGAACCACTCCGGGGCCGCGGCCGATCCCACCCGCCAGCCCGCACACCGCACCATCCCCGAAAGCTGAGCATCGCCCGCATGAGCACCCCGCTGGAACAGGCAGTGCACGGCGCACTTGCCACCGTGATCGACCCTGAGCTCCGCCGCCCCATCACCGAGCTCGGCATGGTGGAGTCCGTTGAGATCGGCGACGGCGGCCGCGTGCGGATCGCGGTGCTGCTGACCATCGCGGGCTGCCCGCTGCGCGGAACCATCACGGCGGACACCGAGGCTGCCCTGTCCGCCGTCCCGGGCGTCACCGGCGTGGACGTGGACCTCAAAGTCATGACGCAGGTCCAGCGCGACGCCCTCAAGGAGCAGTTGCGGGGCGCCGGCGCCCAGCGCGGCATCCCGTTCAACGCGCCGGGCTCGCTGACCAAGGTGTACGCCGTCGCCAGCGGCAAGGGCGGCGTGGGCAAGTCCTCGGTCACGGTCAACCTGGCGTGCGCCCTGGCCGCCCAGGGGCTCCGTGTGGGGATCGTGGACGCGGATGTGTACGGTTTCTCCGTTCCGGCGCTGATGGGCATCACACAGGCCCCCACGCGGGTGGACGACATGATCCTGCCGCCCGTGGCCTACGGGGTCAAGGTCATCTCCATCGGCATGTTCGTCACCGGGAACCAGCCCGTGGCGTGGCGGGGCCCGATGCTGCACCGGGCGCTGGAGCAGTTCCTCACCGACGTCTACTTCGGCGACCTCGACGCCCTCTTCCTGGACCTGCCCCCCGGCACCGGCGACATCGCGATCTCCGTCGCCCAGCTGCTGCCCAAGGCGCAGATCCTCGTCGTGACCACCCCGCAGGCGGCCGCCGCGGATGTTGCCGAGCGGGCGGGTGCGATCGCCACCCAGACGGGCCAGACCGTGGCCGGCGTCGTGGAAAACATGTCCTACCTTGAAATGTCCGACGGCGGCAGGATGGAACTGTTCGGCAGCGGCGGCGGCGCCGTGCTCGCCGGGCGCCTCTCGGCCACCGTGGGTGAGGACGTGCCGCTGTTGGGCCAGATTCCGCTCGAAGTCCTGCTGCGTGAGGGTGGGGATTCCGGAGTGCCGCTGGTGCTGGGCCGTCCGGAGACGCCTGCGGCCGTGGCCTTGACGGGGATCGCCGGCAGGCTGGCGTCGGTTCCCCGCGGCCTCAAGGGCATGCCGCTGGGTCTGCAGCCCCGCTGACAGCGCCCGGCCGCATCCCTGCGCAGGCACTGCGGCAGGCCCGCCGCGGGAAGTCCTAGGTCGCCTCTGAGTCGAAGGGGGCCGGTTCGCCCTCGGGCAGCCGCTCGAGCACCCGCTCGGGGCGGTGCGCGGCCACAGCAGTCGCGGCAGCGGCCGTGGAGACCGTTGCCGGTGCCCCGGCGCTCATCGGCTTGGTGTCATCGTCAAGGAGCGCTTCCTTGATGATCCGGCGGGGATCGTACTGGCGCGGATCGTACTTCTTCCAGTCGACCTCATCGATGTCGATGCCGACTTCTTCCTTGATCTGTTCCCGCGCACCCGACGCCATCCGTCGCACTTCCTTGACAATATTGGCAAGTTTTTGGGTGTATTCGGGCAGCCTGCTGGGACCAATCACCAGAAGGCCGATGATCAGCAGAAGTAAGAACTCCGGTCCATTGATTCCAAGCACTTTAGGAAGGTTACCCTCTCGCTCGGGCTGGCGACGATTCCGCGAAGTCCGTATGCCGGCCATGTCCGGCCCGTCCCTGCCTCACGGTGCCAGGTGCTCCAGGATTCGGCTCAATCCACGCTCGATCCGTTCCGGAATTCCGTTGTGCGAGGCCGGCACGGGAGTGCCACTGCTGACCCGGGTCAGCGCGGCAACGCCGTCGTCCGCCTGCTCGGCCGGCAGGTCCGAAATGTACGTGTATGTCGCCGCCGACGTCTGGTAGATGGCCCGGTAGGGCGGGGCGGGGTTGACCCAAAGAAAGCCATACCCGGGTTCGGGGGCGGCCGACGGCGTGCCGGCCTTGGCCGGGATAAAGCCGTCAGCCACGGCGGCGTGTCCGGTCAGCACGTTGATGGGCGAATCTTCGGCCCGTGCGGGTGCGGGGGGCGCCGCGGGCGCCCGCGTCGAAGCGTGCTGCTCAAGGACCGTGGCGAAGTGCCGGCCATCCGTGAGGCGAAGTTCCAGGACCTCGTCCCCGGAGATGACGCCGGCACGGGCCCAGATGAGGTGGAATCCGAGCTCGCGCAGCTCCGGACATGTCCACCCCTGCGACCGGAACGCAGCAAGCTCACCGGTGTTCAGCGTCCCGGCAGGGGTGAAGTCGGGCTCGCCGCCGAGGCCGAACGCAACACGGGGCCCGGTTCCCTCAGCGCCGGGGACGCCGGATCCGCTGGCGTCGAACAGCTCCGTTGCACCGAGCGGCTCACCGCTGCCGGGCAGCCCGGGGGCATCCGGGTGGGCGAGGGTGGCAGTCCCTGCGCCCTCGGCGGGGACCGCGTCGTCGCCTCCCATGACGTACGCGGTGCCGGTCATGAGGGCCAAAGCGGCGACGGCTCCGCCGACAGCAAGCACCGGCAGGCGCGGGCCGCGGCGACGGGCGCCGTGTGGACCCGCGGCGGCGGCGCGACCGGCGACCGGTCCCGCCGTCCCTGGCCGACCCGGCACGGGGTGTCCTGCCGGGAACCGGTCCGAGGGCCACGGACGATGGCCGGCCCCGGCGGCGTCCGCCGCGCCCGGCCGCTCCGCTGCATCCAATACGTCCGCTGTGTCCGCCGGGCCGGGGCGTTCCGCCATGGCCCGTTCCGGAGCTGAAGGTGCCGAAGGTGTAGGAGCCGTAGGTGCCGGAGCTGTAGCTGCAGGCACCGCAGCTTCCGGGGCTGTTTGTTCCCGCTCCGCTTCGGCTGTCCGTTCAGCCGCCGCCCGTTCCGCGGCCAGCTGACCGGTCCGTGCCAGGAGCCGTGCAGTCAGGTCCTCACTGGCCTCGGGCACGGCGGCGCCGCGGAGCTTCTCGAGGTACTGGCGTTCGCGCTGTTGCCGGGCGCGGCATTCGGCACACGATTCCACGTGGTCGTGGCGGCCGGCGGCCCATTTCCGGGTAGCCCCGGGCCCGCCCCAGAACCTGCAGCCTGGTGCTCCCAGCAGCCGTCTCAGCAGACCCATTGACCGGTTCAGAGGAGGCCGGCGATGCGCGGCATCTTGAGCCGCGGCTTGAGGGACTGCTTGGCCGGCTGCGCCGGGCGCGGGTCGCGGTGCGCGAGCTTTTCACGGAGCATTGTCCGGCCGCGGTGAATCCGGGACCGGACGGTCCCGAGTTTGATGTCCAGCGCGGCGGCGACTTCGTCGTAGGAGAGCCCTTCGAGGTCGCACAGCACGACGGCGGCGCGGAAGTCGGGCGGAAGTTCCTCGAGCGCTGCCTGGACATCGACGTCGAGGTTGTTGAATTCGAAGCTTTGCTCCGGCCCGGGCTCCCGGCCCGGCAGCCGCGACTCGGCGTCGTCGGCCAACGCATCAAAGCGGATCCGGCTCTTGCGCCGGGCCTGGTCCAGGAACAGGTTGGTGGTGATCCGGTGCAGCCAGCCATCGAGCGTGCCGGGCTTGAAGTTCTCGAGCGAACGGAAGACCCGCACGAACACCTCCTGGGTGAGGTCCTCGGCGTCGTACTTGTTTCCGGTCAGACGGTACGCAAGGCGGTAGACCTTGGCGGAGTGGTTCGTCACCACTTCCTCCCAGGTCGGCCGGACCCATTCGGCTTCCGCCGCGGTCCGGGACTGGCCGGTTGAATCTGTTGCCTCTGTTGCCGGGACAGGTGCCAGAATCGACATCGTCCACTCCCCTCGTGGATGGTACCTACGCCTGAATTGTGCCTGCTTGCACAGGTTCCTGCACCCTTCATTCGACGCCGATCACCACGCGGATGAGCGGATACCCATCATTTCAAAATAAGCTGGGAATTTCCTGATCCACCGCGGTCTTCCGCCGAAGGCAGAACGACCCCCTCCGGCCGGGGCCACGGTGCTGCCGCTTCCGCGTCCCGTCCCGCCGGACACAGTACGCTGTAGGGAACACTCCCCTGCCGCCCAGAAAGCGATATCCCATGAGCGCCGATAAGTCCACGAGCTGGTCCTATGCAGAAGATCTGCCTGCCGAGGATGAGGTCCTGTTGCACGCGCGCGAACGGTCCTTCGAGCTTGGCGTGACCCCGATCGGCCCCGGCGTGGGCGCCGTGCTGACGGTGCTGGCGGCGGCGTCCAAGGCACAGACCGCCGTGGAGATCGGCACCGGCGCAGGCGTGTCCGGCGTGTGCATCCTGCGCGGGCTGGGTCCGCAGGCTGTCCTGACCACTATCGACGTCGACGTCGAACACCTCAAGGCAGCGCGCGAAGCGTTCCAGGAGGCCGGCAGCCCCGCCAACCGCACCCGCACCATTTCGGGCCGGGCCGGGGATGTCCTGCCCCGGCTTACGGACGGCGCCTATGATCTCGTCTTCATTGACGCGGACAAACCGAACTACCCCAGTTACGTCGAACAGGCCGTGCGGCTRCTCAAATCCGGCGGGCTGCTGATCGTCAACGATGCCCTCGACAAGGACCGGGTCGCGAACCCGGCCGCCCGGGAAGCCACCACCGTGGTGTTGCGCCAGATCGGCAAGTCCATCCGCGACGACGACCGTCTCGCTTCCGCCATGCTGCCCACCGGAGACGGCCTGCTGATCGCGGTGAAGAAGTAGCCGCCAGGATTCACTAGCCCGGGTGCAGGGGCGGGCGCTGACAGCAAAGGGCGGGGTCCGCAGCCTGGTGGCCGGGACCCCGCCCTGTTGCGAAGCTCTTGGCGTGAYGCTATTCGGTGACGCCGACGAGGCATTCCTTGAGGTTCGTCGCCTCCGCGGCATTGAGTTCGACTACAAGCCGCCCCCCGCCTTCGAGCGGAACACGCATGATCAGGCTTCGTCCCTCTTTCGTCACTTCCATAGGGCCGTCGCCGGTGCGTGGTTTCATTGCCGCCATAAGGAATATCCCCTCCATTAGTCCCTGACATACCAGCCCGGCCGGGCTGCGTCCGCTTGGCCAATCAAGCCGTCCGGCAGCGCTCCAGGAGGCTGCCGTGACCGGCAAACTCACAAATAAACCGCTTACAAACTGTGTGCTTCTTGTCCTTGCTTATCCTCTATTATCGCGTAACAATGCGCCCGTAGCTAATCGTTGGACTTTCCAGCGCGTCCCGCCAGGCCGGGCCGGCACCGCGAAATGGTGCTGTGCGTCACGGCGGGTAGTCCCCTCCGCCCGGCAGTTGCGCCCACGCCCACAGCCACACAATCCAGACGATCTGCAGCAGCACGAACATGACCACCACGGTGCCGCGGTAGGCGCGGGAACGCGAGAGAAGGGCGGCGCTGAGGGCGAGCGGGAACAGCGGCAGCAGCATCCTGAACGTGCTGGTCTGGGGGTGCAGGAAGACCAGCAGGTAGCCCATATAGCAGCAGCACCAGAGCCTCAGCTCGGTGCCCAGGGCGACGACCGGCCGGGACAGCATCAGCAGCGTGAACGCGGCAACGAACACGAAGGGAGCCAGCACGCCGAAGGTCGGCCCGAACAGCATGATGCCGGCGTCGAACCATGGCTTGAACGGCACCAGGTCTTCGCCGCGCCATGCGGTTTCGGTCTTGGTGTAGGCGCCCGGATCGCCGGTCGCGGCCCAGGCGATGGCCGGCCACAGCAGGGCACCGATGCCGCTGACGGCGGTGAGCCCGCCCAGTGACCACAGCTCGGCGTTGCCGGGGAGGGCGACGCCGTCCCGGCGCTGCACTGTGACGCCCTGTGTCGCGGGGCTCTGGTTCGCGGGGTGTTGTGCCGTGGCGTGTTGTGCCGTGGGATGCTGCACAGTGCGGGTCTGCTCAGCACGGGTTTGCGCAGTACGGGTTTGCGCAGTGAGGCGCTGCCAGAGACGGTAGAGCAGCAACAGGCCCATCATCGCCGCAAATGGAACCCCGGTAGGCCGGGAAAGGCACATCAGGACCACAACGGGCATGGCCCACAGGTACCGGCGCTCCATGACAAGCAGCAGCGCGGCGCCGAGGAGCAGCAGGTTGAGGGATTCGGCGTAGGGCACCTGCAGCACCGGCGCCACCGGGAAAGCCGCCAGGAACACGGTCCCCCAGAGCGCCGTGCGGTGCGTGGCCCGGTGCCGGAAAATTCTGTACGCCACGAGGGCTGCACCCACACCGGAGACCAGGGCGATGGCCGTCAGGGACCACGCCGGGCCCGTGCCTGTCAGCCCGGACACCACCCGGCCCAGCACGGGAAACAGGGGGTAGAAGGCCCACGTGTTTTCCTGGACGGTGCCGGCGTCGTCGGTCGGCAGAAGCGCCGGATACCCCGCCTGCAGCGCTTGGGCGTACCAGCGGGCATCCCAGATGTTGATGAAGTTCCAATAGTCGGGCTTGGCGGGAAACCACGGATTCACGCCCTGGTGCAGGGCGGCGGCCATGAAGATGCAGGCGCTGACCAGCCTGGCGGCGATGTAAAGTCCGGCCACCTGCGCCCACCAGGGCCACCGCGCCATCCCGGCGCCCGCGGCGGCGATGCGGCTCCACAGGGCCGCGTTCAACCCCTGGGGCTTCCGGGCCTCAGGCGCCGCGACGGTCTTCGGGTCTTCCACGCGGCTCACGGACGCTGTTCGGTCGGCGGACGGAGGCGCTCCAGTTCCTCCCCGAGTGCCTCGATCTCCTGGTCCTTGGCGGTGATCTGCTCCCGCAGATCATCCAGGACCTGATCCACCTGGTCCATCCGGTAGCCGCGGAGTCCGACGGCGAAGCGCAGACGGTCAATGTCCGCCGCGGCCGCGCGCTCGGGCAACAGGACCGGCGGCAGGGATGCGACCGGCTCGTCGAAACCGTCGTCAAAGGAACCGCCCGCACCACCGTCCCGGCGGCGACGGAAGATTTTCGGTGCCAGGCCGGTGCCCAGGAGGACGGCGACGCCGATCAGCACAATCGCCAGGAAAACCAGGAAGAGACTCACTAGACCATCGTGCCAGAAGCCGGACGCCGGAGCGCTCAGGCGGACGGATCAGCCCCGCGTTCCCTTGATGTTTGCCGTGCCGGTCCCGTTGGTGGAGCCGCCGTTCGGGTTCCGGTGGCGGGCGGCGCCTTCCACGACCAGTTCGACGGCCCGCGCGGGGTCGTCCACCACCTGCACGAGGTCCAGGTCCTCGGCCGAGACCATTCCCTCCGCGACGAGCGTGTCCCGGACCCACTCGAGCAGGGGGCTCCAGAACGCGGTTCCCACCAGGACGATCGGGAAGGAAGTGACCTTGCGGGTTTGGACCAGGACCATGGCTTCGAAGAGCTCATCCAGGGTGCCGAGGCCGCCGGGGAGCACGATGAAGCCCTGGGCGTACTTGACGAACATGGTCTTGCGGGCGAAGAAGTACCGGAAGTTGATGCCCAGGTCCACCCACTGGTTCATGCCCTGTTCGAAGGGCAGTTCGATTCCGAGCCCCACGGAGACGCCGTTGCCCTGCACGGCGCCCATGTTGGCGGCCTCCATCGAGCCGGGGCCGCCGCCCGTAATCACGGCCAGTCCGGCCTCGGCCAGCCGGCGTCCGACCTCGACGCCGAGCTCGTAGTACGGGCTCCCCGGCACGGTGCGGGCGGAACCGAAGACGCTGACTGCCGGACCGAGATCGGCCAGCGCGCCGAATCCTTCCACGAACTCGCTTTGGATCCGCAGCACGCGCCAGGGGTCGGTGTGGACGAACTGTCCCGGCCCTTTGGTGTCCAGCAAGGTCTGGTCGGACATCGTGACCTTGGCGGCCTTGCGGCGCAGCTCAAGCGGACCCTTGTGGCGGATCCCGTTGGGCGCCGGTGTGCTCCGGGCCTCCCTTGCCGGCTTTCCGCCGGGATTCTGTTCCGGGTTCTGTTCGGGGTTTTGCTTGGGGCCGTGCTGCGGATCGGTACTCATGCCCATAGGCTAGCGCGGAACTCGACCGCCGCCGCGTCGGCGCGTCGGCGCCGCACGGCCGCAGCCGCCTGCCGAGGCCGTATGCCGAGGTCAACGGCGAATGTCCGACGCAGTCCAGCAAGGGGCCTGACGTGCAGGTATCTCTTGAATCACGATCTGCACCAAAATGAGTGATTGCCGTCATATCTGGTCAATCTTCGCTAGATTCGTACTATGACTACTCAAGTGCCCGGCGATGCCCTCGTCTCCCTGAAGGCCGTGAACAAGCATTACGGCCAGCTGCACGTCCTGAAGGACATCAACCTGAACGTCCGCAAGGGTGAAGTTGTTGTTGTCATCGGCCCCTCGGGTTCCGGCAAGTCGACGCTCTGCCGCGCCATCAACCGCCTCGAGACCATCGACGACGGCGACATCAAGATCGATGGCAAGGAACTGCCCGAGGAGGGCAAGGAACTGGCCAAGCTGCGCGCCGACGTCGGCATGGTCTTCCAGTCGTTCAATCTGTTCGCCCACAAGACCATTCTGGAAAACGTCACCCTCGGCCCCATCAAGGTCAAGGGCGTTGCCAAGTCCGAGGCCGACAAGGACGCCATGGCCCTCCTGGAGCGGGTCGGCGTCGGGCATCAGGCCCCCAAACTTCCGGCCCAGCTCTCCGGCGGCCAACAGCAGCGCGTTGCCATCGCCCGTGCCCTGGCCATGAAGCCCAAGGTGATGCTCTTCGATGAGCCCACCTCTGCCCTCGACCCGGAAATGATCAACGAGGTCCTGGACGTCATGGTCCAGCTCGCCAAAGAAGGCATGACGATGATCGTGGTCACCCACGAGATGGGCTTCGCCCGCAAGGCGGCCGACCGCGTCGTGTTCATGGCCGACGGCCAGATCGTTGAGGACGCGACCCCCGAGGAATTCTTCAACAACCCCAAGAGCAGCCGGGCCAAGGATTTCCTGTCCAAGCTGCTGACACACTGACCGACTACGTTTTCGCACCCTGGCTGCCGGACGGCGGCCGCCCAATGAAAGGAATGTCATGATGGCATTTTTGACCCGAAGGAAATCCCTTCTGGTTGCCGCTTCCGCAGCACTGGCACTCAGCCTGAGCGCCTGTGGCGGCAGCTCCTCCACGACCACCAACCCGCCCGTAGCCGAGAAGCCGAGCTTTCCTGCCGATTCCACCATGGCCAAGCTTTCCTCCGCGGGCAAGATCACCATCGGCACCAAGTTCGACCAGCCGCTCTTCGGCCAGAAGGGCCTCGACGGCAAGCCCGTAGGCTTCGACGTCGAAATCGGCAAGCTGATGGCTGCCAAGCTGGGCATTCCCGCCGACAAGATCGAGTGGGTCGAAACTGTCTCCGCCAACCGCGAGCAGTTCCTCAAGCAGGGCAAGGTGGACATGATCGTCGCCACCTACACCATCAATGACAAGCGCAAGGCCGAAGTCGACTTCGCCGGACCGTACTACGAGGCCGGACAGGCGCTCATGGTGAACAAGGACAACAACTCCATCACCAAGCCCGAAGACGTCAAGGGCAAGAACGTCTGCTCCGTGACCGGCTCCACGCCAGCCTCGACGATCGTGGAGAAGTACGGAGCCGTCCTGGTTCCGGCCGCGACCTACTCAGCCTGCCTGGAACCGCTGCGGAACCACCAGGTTGAAGCCGTCACCACCGACAACGTCATCCTGGCCGGTTTCGTGTCCAAGGAACCGGACGCCTTCAAGCTGGCATCGGATCAGACCTTCACCAAGGAGCCCTACGGCATCGGCCTGAAGAAGGACGACACCGCCTTCCGCACGTGGGTCAATGACCAGCTGGAGGCCTCCGACAAGGACGGGTCCTACAAGAAGGCCTGGGAAGACACGGCCGGCACCGTCATCAAGACCACGCCCGCGCTTCCCACGATCGACCGCTACTAACCGGCTGTGGCGGCTGCCGGGCC
>NZ_JBFTNJ010000049.1:0-648 GCF_056397425.1 Arthrobacter sp. 05N33_2 | reverse complement strand
CCCCGCCACTCCCGTCTTTCGCCTGGAATCCCCTCAACGCAGCTGAAGGAACTTATGGACGTCATTATTGAAAACCTCCCCCAGTATTGGGACGGTTTTCTCCGAACCCTTTTCCTGTCCCTGGTCTCGGGGATTATCGCCTTGGTCTTCGGCACCATCCTGGCTGCCGCCCGTGTCTCGCCCGTCGCCGCGCTGCGTGGCTTCAGCATGACGTACGTCGAGATCGTCCGGAACACCCCGCTGACTATCGCGTTCTTCTTCGCCGCAGTGGTTCTGCCCCGCCTCGGCGTTACGTTCCAGCAGTTCGAGGTCGCCGCCATCATCGCCCTGAGCGCCTACACCTCGGCCTTCATTGCCGAGGCCGTGCGCTCCGGCGTCAACAGCGTCCCGGTGGGCCAGGCGGAGGCCGCCCGCAGCATCGGCATGCAGTTCACCCAGGTGCTCTCGCTGATCATCCTGCCGCAGGCCCTGCGCACCGTGATCCCGCCGTTGATCAACATTCTGATTGCCCTGGTCAAGAACTCTTCTGTGGCCGGCGCGTTCTACGTGCTGGAACTCTTCGGCCAGGGCAAGCAACTGGCCAATGCCAACGGCGACGCCGTCATGTGGGTCCTGGTCGGCATCGCATTCTTCTACCTGCTGATAACC
>NZ_JBFTNJ010000048.1:0-25932 GCF_056397425.1 Arthrobacter sp. 05N33_2 | reverse complement strand
CCTGGCCGGTGCCCTACCGGCACGGGCTCTACTTCCGGGCAAGCATCGTTGAACAGCTGCCCGATCCGCTCTCRCCGCTGTTCGCCGACCTCATTGACGGCTCGGTGTCACGGTCGCTGAGGGCCCTGATGGCCGGCGCCGTCGGCAAGGAGGTCATCCGCGAGGACGACGTCGGGCTGCCCACTATCAACGGCTACGCCTATTACTACTACCGCAACTCGGGAATGTGGCGGGTGATGGGCAAGTCGCTGACGGCGATGCGTGCGCTGGCCCGTGGCAAGGCGCATATGGGAGTGGCCGGCTGGCGGGAATTTTCGCATCCCCGCTACRAGCAGGTGMTCAAGGACTGGTCCGCGAAGCCCGTCGGGGATCTCTCCGGAGAGGAACTGCTGGCGGGTGTTCAGACGCTGCTTGACGCCGGCACGGTGTACTACACGGCCGTGCAGTCCATCATTCCGATCGCCGCAACAAGCGAAATCTCCTTCCGGGCCTACTACGACAAGTTCGTTCGGCGCGACGGCGATCCCCCCGCCCAGACCTTCCTCCTTGGTTACGACAGCGAACCCATCCGCGCAGAGAAGTCGCTATACGACCTCGCAGCCTGGGCCCGGGACGTCCCGGGGCTGGCCCCGGCGATCCTCAACGCCCCCACCGCTGCGCTGGCCGGGCCGCAACGCACCGGGTCCACGCCTGCCGGAGTGGACCCGGCACCCTGGCAGCAATGGCAGGCCCGCTTCCAGGAGCACCTCGGCCGGTTCGGCCATGCGGTCTATAACCTGGACTTCGTCAGTCCGGTGCCTGCTGACGATCCCTCGCCGCTGCTGGAGACCGTGAAGTTTTACCTGCGGGGACATGGCAATGACCCATACGAGCGCCAGCGGCTCTCGGCCGCCCGCCGCGAAGATGAAACCAGCCAAATCATCGCCCGGCTCGGGCCGCGGCGCCGGGCCGCATTCCTCCGGCTGCTTCGGTGGGCGCAAAATGCGGCTCCGATCCGCGAGGACGCCCTTGCCGACGTCGGACTGGCGTGGCCGCTGCTGCGGCGGATGCTGTTCGAGCTCGGACGACGGCTCGTCGGCTCCGCTGTCATCGCCGAGCCCGCCGACGTGTTCTGGCTGCGCCACCGGGAGTTGCGCAGCGCCGTCGAGTTCGGCCTTGCCGGGTCGGGCACACCGGCAGCCGTGGCAATTACCGGGGCAGACCGGCCCGTCCGCGCCGGCGCCGTCGAGGGGCGCAAGATGCTGTGGCGGGGCCAGGCCAAGGCCGCTGCCCCGCAGCTGTTGCCGGAGAGCCGGTGGATGGAGCGGGCCTTCGGCTCAATGATGCCGGCAGGCCCACAGGATCAGCTCGGCGACGTCATCAAGGGCGTCGGCGCCAGCGCGGGCCGGGTCACCGCCCCGGCCCGCGTCCTGAGGGGCCCRCAGGATTTCGGCCTGATGGAGCCCGGGGAAGTCCTGGTAGCCCGCATCACCACCCCGGCCTGGACCTCGCTGTTCGCGATGGCCTCCGCCGTGGTGACCGACGTCGGCGGGCCGTTGAGCCACAGCTCGATCGTGGCCCGCGAGTACGGCATCCCGGCCGTGCTTGGCACAGGCGTGGCCACCCAGCGGCTCACCAGCGGCCAACGGATCCGCGTTGACGGCGACGCCGGCACCGTCACGGTCGCAGACTGACCGCGTCATCAGGACAGTTCCCCGAGTTCCGCCGACCACGGAGGATTGGCGCCCTTCCGGGAGCAGGTGATCGCCGCTGCACGGTTCGCGTACGAGGCGACTGCGTGGAGCTGATCCAGGGTCAGGGTCTGCAGTTGCCGTCTTCCCTCCGCCCCGAGCGCTCCAAGTTTGGCGAGTCCGGAAATAAGCCCCGCCATGAAGGAATCACCGGCGCCCACAGTATCTGACACTCGGATCGGTTCAGCTGCCATCTCGACCCGCCCGTTTCCGGACAGGATGACCGGGCCTGAGGCTCCGCGCGTCAGGGCCACCACCGCCGGCCCCAGTTCCAGCCAGGCCTGCAGGGATTCTTCCGGTGCCCGGTCCGGGTAGAGCCAGCGCAGGTCTTCGTCGCTGGCTTTGACAATGTCGCTCGCCGCCACGAACACTTCCGCCTGCCGGCGTGCCGCAGCCGCATCGGGACTGATCGCGGGCCGGCAATTGGGATCGAAACTGGTCGTCGCGTGCTCYCGGGCGGCCTCTACCAGGGCAAGGGTGGCCTGCTCCCCCGGCGGGAGCACCGTAGCGATAGATCCCGTGTGGACGTGGGTGGAACCTTTGACGGCAGCGAGGGCCGGGAGGGACGCCCCACTGATTGCCCAGGTGATCGAGAAGGCGTATTCGGCGGCACCGTCAGATCCCAGGGTGGCGAGGGCCGTAGATGTGGCCGCGCTTCCGCCGTTGACCACCTGGACGCCGTTCGTTTGCAGATGCTCTTCCAGCAGGTGTCCGTGCGGGTCAAGGCCATAGTGGGTCACCAGGATTGTCCTGAGGTCGAGGCGCGCAGCCCCCACTGCCACGTTGAGGGGGCTGCCCCCGGGGTGGGCCTGGCCGCCGGCAGGACCGCGGGGGTCGCGGATGATGTCGACAAGGGATTCGCCAATGACCGTCAGGACACCGTCCCCCGCGGGGAGGCGGGGCGCTGGGGTGGCGTCGGTGATGCGCATCAGCGGCCCGGGTAGACGACAGTTTTGAGCTGACCGGCCTGCTTGCCCGCTTTGAGTGCTTCTTCCGAGTCGGCCAGCGCAAACTTGCCGGTCACCAGGATGTCCAGATCTACTTTTCCGTCCGCGATCAGCTGGATGGCCAGCGGCCAGGTGTTGGTGTAGCGGAAGACGCCCGAGAGCCAGATTTCGCGGTTCTGGATGTAGGAGACGGGGAGTTCGACGTTGTCGGCTCCGAGCCCGACCAGGATGACCCGGCCGGCCGGTCCAACGGCTTTGATGCCGGAACGGACGGCCTGCGGGGCGCCGGAGGCGTCAATGAAGGCATCGACGTCGAGCCCTTCGGTACTGTCCGTCAAAGCGTTCAAGGCATGGGTGGCGCCGTGTTCCAGGGCGAAAGCGAGCCTTTCTTCTGCGATGTCCGTGATGTAGATTTCGGTCGCCCCGTAAGCGCGGGCCGCTTGGGCGGCGATGATGCCGATGGGGCCGGCTCCGGCGATCAGGACCCGGCTGCCGGGCTTGATCTGGGCGCGTTCGCAGGCCCAGAGGCCAACGGAGAGTGGTTCGATGAGGGCTGCCGCCTCGTCGCTGACGCTGTCTGGGATGTCGTAAGCGAAGTCGTCCTGGATCCTCACGTATTCGGTGAAAGCTCCGTCGATCGGCGGGGTGGCGTAGAACTCGATGTCCTGGCACAGGTTGTACCGTCCGGCCTTGCACTGCTTGCAGGTGCGGCAGGGCCGTTGGGGTTCGACGGCGACCCGCCGGCCAAYGCGGGAGGGGTCCACGTCGCTGCCGACGGCGGCGATGCGTCCGGAGAGCTCGTGGCCCAGGATCAACGGGTGGTCCACGACGTAGTCGCCGATCCGGCCGTGCTCATAGTAATGGACGTCGCTGCCGCACACACCGACGGCGGCGACCTGCACCAGAACCTGGTCCGCGTCCAACTCCGGGACGGACAGTGTTTCCATGGCCATGTCGCCCTGGCGCTTGAGGACGGCGGCGCGCATGGTGGCGGGCACTTCCGGATGTCCGGGGGTGCGGGACTGTGCGGTTGATGTGGTCATCGAAGGAATCCTTTGCGGTTTGGAGAGGCGGTGGCGGGCTATTTGACGGCGCTATTTCACTGCACCCAGGGAGAGACCCTGGACGAGTTTGTCCTGGGCGGCGAAACCTGCGAACAGCACTGGCAGGGAGATTACGACGGCGGCGGCGCAGACCTTGGCAATGAACAGGCCCTGGCCCGAGACAAAGCCGGTGAGAAAGACCGGGGCGGTGCCGGCCACGACGCCGGTGAGGACCCGCGCCAGGAGGAGTTCGTTCCAGCTGAAGATAAAGCAGATCAGCGCGGTGGCTGCGATGCCGGGCATTGCCACCGGGGCGATGACCTTTCGGAGCGTGAGCAGCAGGGTGGCGCCGTCGATCTGGGCGGCCTCAAGCATTTCGACGGGCACTTCGGCAAGGAAGGACCGCATCATCCACACGGCGATGGGCAGGTTCATCGAGGTGTACATCAGGACCAGGAACCAGATGTTATCCAGCGCGCCGGCGGTTTTGGCGAAGAGGTAGAGCGGCAGGACTGCGGCGACGACGGGCATCATCTTCGTGGAGAGGAAGAAGAACAGAACGTCGGTCCACTTTTTCACCGGCCGGATTGACAGGGCGTACGCGGCGGGGATGGCCAGCAGCAGGACCAGGACGGTGGAGAAGATCGAGGCGGTGGCGGAGTTAATCAGCGACGGCCAGGGGCTGACGCCGGAAGTTGCGCSGAAGAACTCCTTGTAGGCGTCCAGGTTAAGGTCGGCGGCGATCGACGGCGGGTTGGTGGCGGCGTCAATTTCGGAGTGGAATGAGGTCAGGATCATCCACAGGACCGGCACCGCGAACAGCAGCGCCAGCAGCCAGGCGGCAAGGCCGGCGGCGGTGTTGTTGCGGGTGGGGTCCATGCGTGACTTGCCCCGGCGTCGTGATCCCGTGGTCGGGGTGGACGGGGTGGGGACTGATGACGTGGGCCCGGCGGGGGTGAGGGTGCTCATCGTGCTGCCTCCTTCTTGAAGAGCGAGAATACGGTGCGGAGTGCGAAGGTCGCCACGAAGATGGTGCCGATGACCACCACGACGCCGGCCGCTGAGGCCAGGCCGTATTCGTTGGCGTAATAGAACGTCTCGTAGATGGCGTAGGGCAGGTTGGCCGTGCCGAGGCCGCCGGAGGTGATGACGAAGGTGGCGTCGAAGTTCTGCACGATATAGATGGCCCCGAGCAGTCCACCGAGTTCCAGATACTGGCGCAGGTGCGGGAGGGTGAGATGGCGGAAAATTGCCCAGTGAGTGGCACCGTCCATCTGGGCAGCTTCAACGGTGTCCATGGGTCGGGACTGCAGGCCGGCGAGCAGGATGAGCATCATGAACGGGGTCCACTGCCAGACCAGGGAGACGATGATGGCCATCAGGGGTGCYGACGACAGCAGGTCCGGCTGCGGCGGGGCGTCGGAGCCGAAGAGCGACCAGATCCAGGTGAGGGAGCCGTTGATCAGACCGTAAACCGGGTTGAGGATGGCGTGCTTCCAGATGAGCGCAGCCGCGACCGGAACGATGAGGAAGGGTGCGATCAGCAGAGTCCGGGCCAGGCCCCGGCCAATGAACTTCTTGTCCAGGAGCAGGGCCAGGCCGAGGCCGAGGACCAGGCTGACCAGGACCACCGAGACGGTCTCGACGATGGTGGTGAGGATTGCCTGGAGCATGTACGGGTCGGTGACCACCTGGATGTAGTTCTCGAACCCGGCGAATCCGGTCTTGTCCGGGCTCAGGCTGTTCCAGTTCATGAACGAAATGATCAGGGTCACCACGAATGGAAGCTGGGTGACGATGATGAGGAAGATCAGGGCCGGCAGCAGCGGTGCCCGCCGTGCCCAAGCCACTGCGCGTTCCCGCGCCCTGGCGTTCCTGGATGGTTTGGCTGTGCTGCTCCCTTGCCGGGAGACGCGCRCCGTTGCGGTAGTCATAATGTTCTCCTGCGGTTGGGTTGTTACTTCTTGTACTTGTCGCCGACTTTTTGTGCGGCTTCCTGGCCCTTGGCCACCGCATCGGCAACGGAGCCCTGGCCGGCGATGGCGGAGCTCACACCTTGGGACACCCTGGTGCCCAGGGCCGCGAACTCGGGAATACCGACGAACTGGATGCCGACCGCCGGCCGCGGCTGGACACCGGGGTTGGTCGGATCCGCGTTCTCAATGGCGAAGCGTTCGGCCTTGAAGAACGGCGCGGCCTGCTGGAACTCGGTGTTTTCGTACGTGGAAATGCGCTTACCGGACGGGACCTTGGACCAGCCGAGCTTGGACGCGACCAGTTCCTCGTACTTCTTCGAGCTGGCCCAGGCGATAAATTTGGCGGCAGCGTCCTGTTTCTTGGAGGCCGCCTGCATCGCCCAGGACCAGGTCCACAGCCAGCCGGAGGACTTGGTCTCTTTCACGGGCGCCTGGGCATAGCCAATCTTTCCCTTCACGGGAGAGGCCTCGGCTTCCAGGGCACCGGCCGCGGAGGTGGCGTCGTACCACATGGCGACCTTGCTTTGGCTCATGTTGTTCAGGCATTCCGTGAACCCGGCCTGGGCGGCGCCCGCTTCACCGTGCTCCCGCACCAGCTTGGTGTAGAACTCCGTGGCTGCGGTGAATTCGGGGGCGTTGACCTTCGCATTCCAGTCCTTGTCGAACCACGTCCCGCCGAAGGTGTTCACCACGGTGGTCAGTGGTGCGAAGACCTGGCCCCAGCCGGGCTGGCCGCGCAGGCAGATGCCCTTCATCCCTGGCGTCGCCCCGTCAGCCTTGGCGGCGAGGTCGGCGACCTGGTCCCAGGTCGGCTTCTCCGGCATAGTCAGTCCTTTGGCGTCGAAGATGTCCTTCCGGTACATCAGGAAGGAGGATTCCCCGTAGAAAGGTTCGCCGTAGAGTTTGCCGTCCGTGCCGGTCAGCGACGCCGTGTAGGCCGGCAGGATGTCCGCCTGGTTGAACTCGGCATCCCTGGCCACGTTGTCCAGCGGTGCCAGCCACCCGTTGGCGGAATAGAACGGGATCTCGTAGTTGGACAGTGACGCAATGTCGTACTGGCCGGCCTGGCTTGAGAACTCCTGGCTGATCTTGGCGCGGACGTCGTTTTCCGGCAAGACGGTGTAGTTGACCCGGATGCCGGTTTCCTTCGTGAAGTTATCAGCGGTGAGCCGCTGCAGGTCCTCCATCTGGGGGTTATTGACCATCAGGACATTGATGCTATTCGGGTCGCCTGCGGAATTGCCGCCGCCGGCGCCTGCACAGGCCGAGGCGCTGAGTGCCGCGCACAGGGCGCCTGCCGCCATGGCGACGCGTGTTTTTGCGCGCATTAAGGACTCCTTTGTTCGTCAGGGGGTGCGATGCTGCCCTACTCCGATTGCTGTGTCGGGGTGCGGGGCGGTGAGCGGGACGAGGGCCTCAATGCCGGGTGCCTCGCTGGTGTTCCTCAAGATTAGGCTTGTGGCATAGGGCACAACTAGCGCGATGCTTGCTGAATTCTGATACTAATTTTCCGGGGGCGGCCCCATCCGGGCGCTATTCTGGGAAGAGTCGGCACAGATGCCGCACATTTGTCATGATCCGAACGCAGGGAGAACCACGATGAGCGCGGCGGACCCAGGCGGCGRCTCGGCCATCAATGACGGCGCAGCGGCCAGGCTTGCCGAAAGACTCCTGGGGATGCGGGCCAACCGTGAGGTGATTCCGGAAGACCCCAACTATTCCGTGCGCTGGCACGAGCACGACTACCCCAGCCCGGTCGCACGTTGGAACTACCATCCTGAATACGAGCTGCACCTGATCCGGAAAGGCACCGGAAAGTTCATCGTGGGAGACCACATCGGCACTTTCGAGGCAGGGCACCTGGCCCTGGTGGGTTCGGGGCTGCCGCACGACTGGGTCAGCGACCTGAGACCCGGAGAAGTGCTTCAGGGCAGGGACGTCCTTATTCAGTTCGACGGAAAATGGGTGGAGAGGGCCGCCTCGATTCTGCCGGAAATGGCCGAGGTCAAACCCTTGCTGGAACAGTCCTCGCGCGGGATCGAGTTCCTCGGACGATCAGCCCGGGCCGCCGCCGTTTCCCTGGAGGCGATGGGGGCCTCCACCGGATTGCAGCGGCTTCAGCATCTCTTTGACGTGTTGGCCATTCTTTCGCGTGCGCCAGAGTCCGAGCGGCGCTACCTCGCAGACGAATGGTTCAGGCCGCAACTGGACGGGCAGGCCGCGGCGGTGGTGGACCTCGTCCTCGAGTATGTCTTCAGCAATCACGCCGGCAGCGTCAGGATGTCCGAGGCGGCGGCGCTGGTGGGTATGTCGGAGCCGACATTTTCGAAGTATTTCAAGCGCGCGACCGGCCAGAATTTCAGTGATCTGGTGCGCAAACTTCGGCTGGCCCACGCCCGCCGCCTGCTGGAGCGGAGCGACAAATCGATCTCGGACATCTGTTACGAAGTGGGTTTCACGAACCTGTCCAACTTCAACCGGCATTTCCGCAATGACGCAGGCGAAACCCCCCGGGACTATCGTCAGCGGGTGCAGAACTGACGGCAGCAGCGCGGGGTTCTGCACTCCCGCCCCGGGGCGCGCGAGCTGGTCACCATGGCCCGGCGGTGGGCATCGGCGGTAGATTGTGGGCATGGGACAGGCTTCCTCGGGCCGCCGGGATTTTTTCGCTGATCGGATCTTGGGCGTGGCGGAGTTCAGTCACGCGCATTGGTTTTTCGGCAATCTCTATGAGGTCCTCGTCAAAATCCCGCACCGCGTCGCGGCGGCGGAAGCAAGCCGTGAACTGCCCCGCTCGCCCTTTGGGGCGGGAAGCCCGGGCCGTTATTACGCACCGATTGCACCGATCAATGCGCCGGCGGCAATCGGTGCCCTCGTGGCAGGCTGGAATCATGCCGACAGCAGGCCATGGCTGCTAGTCGCTGCGGCCAGCTCGACGACGGGTGCGGCCGCGACCGCCTATCTGCTCCGGTCCATCAACCCCGACCTGTTCTTCAGCCCGCAACCGCTCAGTGAGACGCTCCGCAACCCCCTGCTGAAGCGGTGGTACAGGGTCCACGCCCTCAGGCACGCCGCCAGCGCAGTTGCCCTGGCCGCCATCCACGAGGCCCGAACACTCCGGCTCCGAAACCGCGGATAACAGCCAGGCGCCGCAACCTGAAGGAGATCTTCATGGGCAAGCTGACAGTGACTTCACCGCCGGCACATTCAACGCCATGCCGAAGTATGTCGTGTCGACCACGCTGGACCATGCCGGCTGGAACAACAGCACGATTATCGCCGACGACATACCCGGCCAGGTCCGCGAGCTTCGCGAGCGGGAGAACGGGCGTGGCAAGAAAATGCTGCCGGAGGACGGAACCCGGCACACATTGCGGATCGTCGAACTTGAACTCCTCGAAGGCGGGATGGTGGCCCTCCGAATGGCGCCGGCAGGGTCCTAAGGAGAGCCCATCAGAGGATGCGCCTGCCTGTCGCGCTTGGGCGCCGCCCGGACGTGGGTGCGCTGACCTTGTTTGCCGATAAGGCTAAGGAATTCGACCGGACCGGCGCTGGTTGCGCCGAACCAGTGCGGGGTTCGGGTGTCGAACTCCACGGCTTCGCCGGGCCTGAGGATCAGGTCATGTTCACCGAGGACCAGGCGCAAGGTGCCATTGAGGACATAGGCCCAGTCGTAGCCTTCGTGGGTGCGCAGCTGGGGCTCCTGCCCATCCCTGCCCTTGGGGAGGATGAACTTGTAGGCCTGAATGCCGCCCGGGCGGCGCGTGAGAGGCAAGATCGTCGACCCGTCCGGACCTGCGACGGGACGCAGATTGAGCCGGGGGTCGCCGGTCGGCGGCGCATCGACGAGTTCGTCGAGGGTTACCCCGTGCACGCGGGCCAGCGGGAGGAGCTGCTCGAGAGTGGGCCGCCGCAGGCCTGCTTCGAGTCTGGAGAGTGTGCTGGCGGAGATGCCTGTCTGCTCGGCGAGGTCTGCGAGGGTGACGTCCCTGCGGAGTCGCAGGCGCTTGAGGCGCGGCCCGACGGCGCTGATTGTGTGGTCGAGATCGTCGTTCATGGGCGCTATTTTGCCATTCGGCAATACCGCTTGCACATCCACCTGCCAGCCCGGGAGCATGGAATCTGAAGGCACATCAGATCGTAAGGGGTTCCACATGGCCGGGACGGCAGAGACATCGCCAGGGGAAGCAGCGGGCGGACGCGACGGTGGCGCGATGACGCACAGCTTCGACAAGGACTACTGGCAACAGCACTGGGAACAGGCCCACGGTCCCGCCAAGGCAGATTCGGGAGGGGCTGCCCCGAACCCGCATCTCATCCGCGAAACCAGCGGACTCGCACCGGGAACGGCGCTGGATGCCGGGTGCGGGACAGGGGCAGAGGCGACCTGGCTCGCCGCGCACGGCTGGCAGGTCACCGGCGCCGACATCTCCGGCGCTGCCCTCGCCCAAGCGGCCGAGCGTGCCGAAGGGCAGTCTGTGTCCGGCACGGTGACCTGGGTCGAGGCGGACCTGACGTCATGGGCACCGGGTGATCGGTTCGACCTTGTGACCACCCACTACGCTCACCCGGCGATGCCGCAACTTGCCTTCTACGAACGCATTTCGGATTGGGTAGCCCCCGGCGGCACGCTGTTGATCGTCGGGCACCTGCACGCTCCCGCCTCCCCGGGACACGGGCACCGCCCGCCCCCGGAAGCGACTGTCACCCTCGCGGACATCACCGGGGGTCTCAACGCTGCCGTATGGAGCATCACGAGTGCCGAGGAGATCACGCGGACACTCCCCGGAACCGGTGACCGTGCGTTGCCGCTGCACGACGTCGTCGTGCGTGCCACCCGGCGCCGGTGACGTGACCTCATCCGCCGCGCTGCACCCCCGGTGTTGCTCAGTCCGGCCGGCTGGCATCTACCGGGTAGGTCATGAACGCCGGCGTCTCGTACGGATGAACGGACAACGCGGCATTGACGACGGCGTTACGCCRGGAGCGGGGGAAGATTGCCTCGATCCGGGTTTCCGGCACCTCCTCGGAGGAACCGACGACGCCGACGAACGGGGTCGCGCCGGGTAACGGGGTAAAACGCCCGGTGCCGTCGAGGCTGAACGAGCAGTGGGAGTAATTGCCGAGCCTGCCCGCCCCGGCGTCGCCAATGGCCTGCCGGACCGCGGGCGCAGAGTTGGTGGGGACGTAGATGACCAGACAATCCATGGGCTCCATGGCAGAAAGTCTGCCACGGGGTGCCTCCTCAGCGCCGAGGGTTCCAGCGAATCAGAATGTGGATGCTCCGGACTCGCCGAGCGGGTGCCCGCGCTCGAGCTGGGCGACCTTCGGATCGTTCTCGTCGGCGCCGTGGTCGGAGGTGCGCACGGTGGTCGTGAACAAATGGCAAGCCCATGCAACACTGGTCGGATGCCGGCGTTCAGCATCTTCACATCCAACGAGTTTTCCGATGCCGAGGTTCTCTCGTTGTACGAATCTGTGGGGTGGGCCGCCTATACCCGGGATCCAGAACTGCTCACCAGAGCGATCCGAAGTTCCTCATTTGTCGTGACGGCCCGGGATGGGGATGGTGAGCTTGTTGGCCTCGCGAGGGTTGTGTCCGACGATGCGACCATCTGCTATTTGCAGGACATCCTTGTACGGCCGCCTTTCCAAGGCACGGGCGTAGGCCGGGCTCTGGTGGAGCACGTCACGGCACGATACGCGCATGTCCGGCAAACAGTGCTCATCACTGACAATGAACCAGGGCAACGCGCCTTCTACGAAGCCATGGGTTTTACGGAAGGGTCGAACTTCGCTCCGGAACCCGTGCGTGTCTTCGCTCTATTTCGATAGTCCCGGAGTTTCAGTTCGAAATGACTGGCATTTCCCAGGACCTTTCGTCATGGGCCGCTGCGAACTCCCCAGTGACCCTGCCCGGTGGGGCAGGACCGCGAGAGGTGCCTGTAAGAATGGGGCATGCCCCCGCATAGTTTTCCGATCAGACGGTTGGCCGAAGACCCGGACCACGTCCTCGACCGGCGTCGGTGGCCAGGCAACCTGCCCCCTGTCGCACAGGTTCTGGACCAAGGGCTCGACCTGACCCCGGCCACAATCTTCGTAGGCGAAAATGGGTCGGGAAAATCCACTCTCGTGGAAGCCATTGCACTGGCTTATGGCTTGTCTCCAGAAGGCGGATCTACAGGCGCCCGCCACAGCACCCGATCCACGGAGTGGATACTTGCCGATCACCTGCAGCTTGTCCGCACCGCCGGCGCCACAAGACGCGGCTACTTCCTGCGCGCGGAAACCATGCACGGCTTCTTCACCTACCTCGAGAAGAACCCGAGCACCGCGGGTCCGGACATCTCGTTCCACGACATGTCACACGGTGAATCGTTCCTGGAGCTGGCCGTGGATCGTTTCCGGGGACACGGATTGTGGGTGCTCGATGAACCGGAATCAGCGCTGTCCTTCGCGGGATGCCTCAGCCTCCTTGCGGTCTTGAAAGATCTCCTCGCCGAAGGCTCCTCGCAAGTCATCATGTCCACGCACTCCCCAGTTCTTGCAGCGCTTCCAGGCGCGCAGATTCTCGAAGTCGGCCCGTGGGGACTTCGGCAGCAGGAATGGTCGGACCTCGATCTGGTTTCCAACTGGCGATCATTCATGGACTCCCCCGAAAGATACCTGAGACACCTATAAGGCCGGCCCGGTCGGGGTTGAACTAACGATGTCCCCGAACGGAAAATGCCAGACAACGCCACAGGGGAAAAACGAACCGCCGACCGCGGTCAACGCTCATGTCATGTGTCGAGCTTTCCCGACTTCCTTTGGGCGAGGCGCTGGAGTTGCCGTGCGTGAACGCCGCTCACCCAGTCCCACCCGGGAGCGGCCGATGGGCCGACCCGCGGGTCGCTGGGCTCATGGGCGTCACGCAAGGCGTGCACGTACGCCCGATCCTGGTCGATCCGTGCGTGTACCTGTTCAGCTCCGCCGACGGACCCGTGTCCGGGGACAAGGACATCGACGTCGCCCGCCACGCCCTTGAGCAGCCGCAGCGCGGCGAGGTAGTCCTCGATCGGGTCTTCGGTGTCGTTCAAGTCGAGCATCGGGATCAAAACATCAGAAAGCATGTCGCCGGCGACGAGAACCCCACGTTCCTCAATCAACAGCGCCGCGTGGCCCGGGGCATGTGCTCGATGCTCGAGAATGCGGACTTGGGGCCCATCCCAAGGAATCTGCACCGTCCCGACGGGCAGGCCGGTAAGAAGGCCGAGGAGGTCCAGCGGTACCTGTTCGGGGATGCCGGCCGCCTTCGCGACCGCGTCCACTCCGCCCGACAGCCGATCCCGGGCGGTAGCCGCGCAGCGCGCGGTGCCGTAACGGGGAGCCGCGCCGAGCCCGGCGTGCCAAAGCAGGTGGTCCCAATGAGGATGCGTCGAGAAGCCTGCCACAACGGTCTGGCCCGAATCGGACAGATCCTTCGCGAGGCAGTCCATTTCGTAGCCGTGCACCCCGGCGTCGATGAGCAGCACGCCAGCCCGGCCCTTTACGACGACGGCGTTACTCTGGCAGAACTCGCTCTCGTGGATCAGCACACCCTCCGCGACCTGCCTCAACACGAGCTGGCCTCGTTTACATCGCGGACGGCGTAGTTGTCCCCCGGAACTTGCTCCACCCGCAGCTCGGCGGAGACATTCATCCAATGGTCGATGCGGCCCATCATCTCCTCTTCCTAACAGTGATACGTTCTGCAACTCCTATAGTGAGGACCAAATACCTGTCAAGGAGGAATTGTGGAACCTCGGTCCCAGTACACCCTCGGCAGCTGGGGCCTCGGCTGGCGCACCAAGACGGTTGACCGTTTTGCTAGGATCGGACCAGTCTTTCGTCCCCTACCTTTCAGTTGGCGGCCGGTGGATCCCGGAAATGCGCGCCAGGGTGCTTCAGAGAAGGCCAGCGGAACTCCCGATCAACTCGCGCAGCGGGTGGGTAAAGATCCTGCTTCCACATCCCAGAGTTGAAGTTGAGGTTCACAGATGGTCATTCAGGATCGCGCGAAGGCCACCCGCGGTGCCATTGTCGTCGGTGCCGCTGCGGTCTTTGAGGAGCACGGCTACGGCAGTGCCAGCCTGACCCAGGTCTCTGAGACAGCCGGGGTGACCAAGGGCGCCCTCTATTTCCACTTTCAGTCCAAGGAAGATCTCGCCAGGGCGGTCATCGAGGAGCAGCATCGGATCGTCGTGGCCGAAAGCGAGAGCATCCTTGCCGGCGATTGGCCGGGCCTGACGGCAATGATCCTGCTGTGCCGCGCTTTCGGTCTTCAGCTCGTGCACGAGCCAGTTGTCAGGGCCGGCATCCGATTGACGTTTGAAGCGACAGCTTTTGGTCCGCCCGTGCGCGGCCCCTACGAGGACTGGATCGCCGTCATGGAGCAGCTTACCGAACGGGCCAAGGCAGAATTGCAGGTCCGGCCCTCCGTCGACGCCGGGACATTTGCCCGATACCTTGTTGCTTCGTTCACCGGGGTTCAGATGGTCTCCGGAGTACTTACCGACCGAGCGGACGTCATGCAACGGATCGAAGAGATGTGGGAGATCGTGCTGCCGGGGATCATGCATGACGATTTCAACGGTGACGCCCATGCTCTCTCCGGACTGGTTTCCGCTGGAAGCCCCAACCCGCCGCGGAATCCCACCCCACCAGCACCGTGACGGGCTCACACGGCCACCGAGTACTGCAGCCCCGGGCAGGTGGCGCCTTGCTTGCCATCCGCGAGACTTTCAGCGAGTCCAACTCCCATAAACCGGATGACCGCCTTGTTTTAGGGTGAGTGGTCATTTATTCTTGTCTCGGATCCATTGGGGACTCCGCTCGGAGAGCGGCTGTGTCGGCGCGCATTTTTTGGGGGGCGCCGGCACAGACCCCTGGCCTGGACTGTCCGCCATGGCGATCCAAACGTGACGGCGGCGGCCGCCGCCGTCACGTTTGAACTTGAACAGGCCTCCGCCTATGGTTGTGGGTGGCGCCCCGATGCATCCCCCAATAGCATCGGGGCGCCCCCATGTGCGGAGGCGTGGAACGGGACGAGTGAGGCCGCTGTATCGCCCAGCGAATGGTCCAATGGCCCGCTTCAACATTGCGCGCAGCGTGTCCAACGATTCGTATCTCCGGCGCCGTTCGAGAGCCCTCCCCTAGGCCACTACCCACGCCAAAACTGCGCCGCTTACCGTCGAGACGCAATCTCAGAGGGGCAGTTTGAAGCCCACGTGCGACGCTTCGAAGCCAAGACGCTCATAGAACCGGTGTGCTGCGACCCTGGACTCGTCAGACGTGAGCTGAACCAGCCTTGCGCCACGCCGGCGCCCTTCAGCGATCGCCCACGTAATCATCGCCCCTCCAAGGCCGTTGCTCCGGAGGCTAGACCGGACCCGCACTGCCTCGATCTGCAGTCGTGTCGCTCCGCCTCTGGCGAGGCCGGGAATGAATGTCAGTTGCATGGTCGCAACCACTTCATTTTCGGTTGAGACAACTACGAGAAGAAGCTGCGCGGGGTCCGCATCAATTGCCTGGAAAGCAAGATCGTAGGGATGCCGGTGCTCGTCTGCAATCGAGTCGACAGAGGCCCGGAGCTGGTCGGCAGCCAGAAGCCCAACAATCGAAGCCACATCACATGATTGAGCTTTCCTGATGGTGAATGGGCCGCCAGGCAGTTCCAGTTCAGCGAGAGTCATTTCCCCAGTATTCCAGCCATCTCGAATCAGTCAGGCGCCGGCCTCCGTCGACTCGAAACTACGTGGTGAATTCTGGACTGCCGCTGGCCAAAAAGCCGCAGGCTGGAGCCACGCGACATTGCGGCTCCAACTTTCGGGCCACGGTTCACGAGTCCATTTAGACCTTCGGAATATCGGGCCGGGAACTGCAGTGGCACGGATCAGGCGATAGCGAACGGATTTCCGGGCTGCGTGGCGTTGGTCCGCCGGCGTGAGGCCAGCACGCCAATGATCGCGGTCACGACGACGACAAACGTTGCCAAAACTGACGCGTTGAGGACGAGCGAGAGTTCCATTTGGTGCGGGAGAAGCATAGATTCGTCCCACCCTGCATTGTCGGCGCGATTGATGAAGTCTGCGTCGATCGGATTCCACAGGATGGCCGCGACACTTATTGCCACCAACGCGCAGAGGCTGACGGCCAGCTGGACGACGGACCATACTGACGGCTTTCCCTTGTGGCTTAACGGACGTTTGTCCATAGCTTCCCCCGTTTAGTGTCGGCCGTGGCCGTTGCGGCCGCCGTGAATGCATTGCCCATTGCCCACCGCCGGGGCGGCGTCAGCCGGCCCGGTCGCTTCGATAAGCCCTGAGTGCGTCTTCTCTGATCCACTTTCGGGCCAGGAAAGCATCCAAAACGCAAGAAACGCCGAGGATCGTCCAGGAAGTCCAAACCGGCGCAAGTCCGGCAATCACCAAGACCCCGACAGCAACAACGAAGCCGACGGAGACGTAGCCATAGATCCGGCGTGCACGGGTTGCAAATCGTGCCTCTTGCGTTTCGCGAAAGTAGTTCAGCATCAGTCCCCCAAGGTTCGAATCGGAGCCTACAGCACTGGCTGCACCAAATACCGAAAATGGATGCGCGCCAGATACGGCTTTGACCCACACTATTTCTGAATCACGGAGTTATCGGGCGTGTCATCGGCACCGCTATTTGGTCTGCTCCTCTCCGCAGCACGTTAAAGGATCCTGCACCGGCACGTCGGGTCGTCGAGTTGCCTCGAACCGCGTCCCGTCTGGTTCGATGAGTGCATGGATCATTCGCAACTGAAGCTGTCCGCCCCGAAACTCAATGCGGGCGATCGAGTCGCGGTTCTCTCCCCGTCGTTCGCCGCCCCCGGGTTCGCCCCGGCCGTGCATGAGCAGGCGATGCGGCGGCTTACATCGGCTACGGGTTTGATTCCTGTGGAATTCCCGACGACGCGCAAGCTCGGATCCAGTCCCGAGGAACGGGCGGCGGACATCAATGCGGCGTTCGCCGATCCCAGCATCCACGCGATTCTCGCCACGATCGGCGGCGACGACCAGATCACGGTCGTACCTCATCTCGACGAGGCGGCCGTCCGGGCGAATCCAAAGATCTTCGTCGGATACAGCGACAACACCAACCTGCTGAACTGGCTGTGGTCACTCGGGATACGCGGATATTATGGCGGTTCGACCCAGGTCCACCTCGGCGCCGGACCGGGTGCTGACGACGTCCACCTCGCTTCCCTGCGGGCCGCGCTGCTCACCGGAGGCGAGCTCGAGATCACCGATCCCGGGGAGTCGGAGGACTTCGGGCCGGATTGGCTCGAGCCGCGGGCACTCGTCGACTACGGCGACCGCGAACCCACCGAACCTTGGACGTGGACAGGTCCCGAACGCACGGTCTCCGGTTACACCTGGGGTGGCTGCATCGAAGTCCTCGACCAGCTCGCCATCGCCGACAGGCTGCCCGCCGTCGACGCGCTCCGGGGCACAATCCTGATCCTCGAATCCAGCGAACTGCTGGTTCCCGCCGATTGGGTCAAGCGATGGGTTCGAGCGCTCGGCGAGCGTGGTGTCCTGGGGGCGGTCGACGGCGTGATGGTCGCCAGGCCTCCAGTCAGCAGCCACGGGCAGGTTCCGCCTGCCGCCGAACGGGCTCGGCTCCGCACCGCACAACGCGATGTGGTCAGCACCGAAATCGCACGATACAACCCGGACGCCGTCGTGTGCATCGGGGTCCCCTTCGGACACACCCGACCGCAGTGGATCCTCCCCTACGGCGGTCGAATCCAACTCGACGGCGAAGCCAGGAGGGTTACAGCCAGCTATGCCTGATCGTGGCAGGCAGTGCCGGGAGCACACGTCGGGTGATCATCATTTCCTATGCGGTCGGACGCACGTTCTGATTTGACCGGAAGAGGTTGGTGGGGTCGTATGCGGCTTTGACGGCGGCCAGCCGGTCGTAGTTGGCGCCGTAGGCTGCCCTCACCCGCTCCTCCCCTTCCTGGCCAAGATCGTTGACGTACACCCCGCTAGCAGCAAAGGGCTGCATCGCTTCGAAGAAGGCGCGGGCCCAGCCGACGTGTCGCTCCGTTTCTGCCGGATTGGACCACTGGGCCAGGATGAGGAGTTCGCTCTGGGACCGGCGATGGGGAAATGCCGTGGCCGCCGGGGGAACCCGAGCGGCCACACCGTGCAGTTGTTGCATTCCGATGCCGCTCGCCGTTGAAGGCATCTCGGCCGCAAACTGGAGCAGGACATCGATGGCGTCGGCGGTGAGGTCAGTCAAAAAGCTCGATTTCCAATAGTGGTGCCGGCCCGACGGAAAGCCGCCGTCGTGGGCGCTTTGCCAAACGCCATAGTCGGTGGGCACCACCGCGTCCACATCTGGGCCGAGGTCGCGCAGGGGCCGGAGCGCCAGCTCCGCCTCATCATGCCCGCCGCTCCAGCAGACGCCGACGCCGAAGACAGGGCGTCCTGAGGTGTCACACCCCAGACTGGCCGACATCGAGAGTTCGTCGGGGCACGAAGCGGCGAATCCGGGATAAAAGCCCAGGACCTCCCTTGTCCGTTCGGCCGGGAATGAGAGCGCTCCGGCAAGAACCTGCCCGACCGGATGCAAACGATAGGTGAAAGACGTGACAACACCGAAGTTGCCGCCGCCTCCGCGGATGGCCCAATAGAGGTCTGCGTGTTGGTCGGGGCTCGCCGTCAGCAGCCTGCCATCAGATGTCACGATGTCGGCGGCCAGCACGTTGTCGCAAGCGAGCCCGTGTTTGCCGTTGAGCCAGCCGATGCCACCTCCGAGGGTCAAACCGGCGATGCCGGTAACCGACACGACTCCGAGCGGCGTGGCCAGGCCGTGCGCCTGGGTGGCGACGTCAAGGTCGGCCAGGAGCGCACCCGCTCCGGCCACGGCGACGCCCCGTTCGGCGTCGACCTGAACGTTCTTCATGCCGGAGCAATCCAGCATGAGCCCATGGGCGCCGACGGCGTTCCCTGCCACGTTGTGGCCGCCGCCCTTGATGGAGACAGGGAGATCATTTTCCCGGGCGAAGTTCACGGCACGGCGAATATCCTCGGCGTCGGCAGGGCGGACAATGACGTCCGGACGGCGGTCAATCATCGCATTGAAGACCTTCCGGGCTTCGTCGTAGCCGGCGTCTCCGGGCCGGAACAGCCGGCCCCGGAGCGCTGAGCCGAGGCCATCGACGGCGGATGGGTCAAGCGACGGTGCGGGGGTCCCGAAAGCCACGCGACGGCACCTTTCTCGTTCGAGATCGTCAAGAACGCGCGCCGGCCGGCGGCGTCGCGCTCATTTGACCGTCAATGAGCCGTGCATGTTGGGGTGGTAGTTGCAGTGAAAGGCGTAGGTCCCCGGTTCGGAAGGTGCCTTGAATGTGGCCGTCCCGCCGTTTTCCTTGACCTCGACATCAAAGAGGGTCGCATTCTGGTCTGCGGTTACCGTGTGCTCTGCGGTGTCCATGTTGATCACCTTCACCTCCGCGCCGGGAGCCACCGCACCCGGTATCTCGTAGGCGAAGTTGCTGATCGTGATGGTCGCGGCGGCGGCGTTTGCCGCCCCGCTTCCCGGCCCCGAAGCGGTGGAGCCGGCCGGGGCAGACGGTTCCATCGACATGCTGGGAGAGGTCCTGGCGGTCGTGGCGGGCGCCGACGCCTGCGTTCCGCCGCCTCCAGCACAGCCGCTCAACCCGATCAGTACCGTCGCCAACACAAGTGCAGTCCGTGTCTTGTTGCTCGTCATGATGTGCCGTCCTCGACGCTGGAGGGGGCTGAGAAATCAGCCCGGCTTCCTTCCATTCTGCATCCGCCACCATCAAAAAGCACCGCTGAAAAGCTCCGACAGAGAGCACGGGCCATCAGGGCTGCGTCCTGGACTCTTGCAGGTAGGCCATGAGTCCGGCCAGTTGCTCAGGGGTCCAGGGCAGACCGGCACTGAGGGCAGTCCTATTGTCCTGCCACATGGAACGGGCAGCGGCTTTGGTCTCTTCGCCTGCGTGGAACATGGATCCGATCTCGTCCCATGCCGTGGCCCATTCCCGGATGGACGGATCGGATGCCGGCGTCCCGTTTTCGACGTGCCTGAGACCCTCCTCGACCAATGCGGCCCACCGGACTTTGGCGGCCTCGATGCTGTCGCTGCCAAGTTCGGCCCTGCGGCCGGCCAGTTCCTGGCGCTGTTCTGGGGTGAAGTAGTCTTCGAGCATAGTGATCATCTCCAAAGTTGCCATGAACTGTTCCGGCGCCGGCATGGCGGCCCCGTCGATGCGTGAAAGCAGGTCGCGTATCCGGTCCTGCACCGCCCGGACCTGCTCGGCGTGCAGGCGCAGGTGCAGCAACTGCCTTTCCAGGAGCGTGCGCAGCGAGCCCATGTCATCGGCAGGGGTTCCCAGTGCGACGCCGATTTCGGCCAACGGGAGGCCGAGCATCTGCAGCGACCGGATCCGGTAGAGCCGCCGGACGTCTTTCTCGGTGTAGCGGCGGTGGCCGGAAGCCGTCCGCCGGCCTGCCGACAACAACCCAATCTCGTCGTAGTGATGGAGCGCCCTGACCGTTACGCCACACGCTTTGGCAAGCTCGCCGATGCTCCATTGATCTGCGGCACCGCTCGTCTCTGTCATGGGAACAACCGTAGATCCTCACCCCGCGTGAGGATCAAGACCCTACGCCGGCCCCGCGTGCCGGCCGCCGGCCCCGTCCCGTCCGGTCAGCCCGTCTTCCCGGCGTCAGCCAGCCTTCCCGACGTCGGCCAGCCGGTTGTTCAGCCGGTCCACCTCGTCGAGGACTTCGGTCGCCGCCCAGGCACGGCTGCGCTTGGACTGGGTGACGGGGGTAATGACCCCGGCGGCGGAGAGCCGCTGCAGTGCGGCGTACACGGAGCTTTCGGCGACGCCGGCAATGTGGGCTGCGCTGTGGGCCTCGAACACGGGCCGCTCCAGCAGCCACGGAATGATCTTCTCGTCCGCGGATCCTCTGCGTGGCCTGGCCAGCTCCAGCCACATCGCCGGCAGCGCATCGAGGGCGGGGACGGATTCGCGGGCAGCATCCGAGGCACGGACAGCGGAACGGGCCAGGTAGAGCACGAACGGATCGGCATCACCGGAGCGGTAGTTATTGACCAGGCTGAAGTAGGTGTCGACGTCGGCGACCATCGCCGACGCGATTGGGGTGACGGTGTTCCTGGTGAGCCCACGACGCCGGGAAATCGCACCGATGAGTGCCCGCCCGATCCGGCCGTTGCCGTCGGTGAACGGGTGGATGGACTCGAAGTGGGCGTGGGCGATCGCCGCCTGCGCCATGATCGGCACGTCGCGGCGGTTGCAGAAGACCATCAGGTCTTCCATCAGGTCCGGCACGAGCTCTGGCGGGGGCGGGACGTGGATGGCGCCGCGTGGTGAATGGTCACTGCCACCGATCCAGTTCTGAACCTCCCTGAACCGGCCGGCGTGTGGGCCGTCCATCGGGTCGTCCTTCATGAGCGTGCGATGGGCGGCCAGCATTGCCTCCAGCCGGATCTCGCCGGTTCGCCCGGCGTCGTCGATCATTCCTTGTACGGCGTCGGCGGCCGCCACCATGGAGCGGGCGTCGTCACTGGCCTTGAGCCCGATCATGGCCCGGGCGTAGTCGTCGCGGTTGGCGTTGACGTGCTCGATTTTGGAGGAGGAGACCGCCTCGCTGCGGAGCAGGAACCCGCTAATGGCGGCCATCCGCGTGCCGGCGGTGACGTCCAGGGACGCGATGGCGACGGCGGCCTCTTCCAGGGCGACGATGGTCTCACGCCCCGGATCGAACCAGCTCCCGGCGATCAAGGGTGGCAGCGAGACCGCCACCTCGGTGAATTCCCGGTCTTCGCGCGGCGGCCGCCCGGACGACTTCCAGGGCATCATCTTGCTGCCGTGCGCGGGCCAGCGGGTCATGGATCCTCCGGAAGTCTAAATAGTCACCCTACTATTTAGACTTTAGGGGCTAAACATGAATAACGCGACGCGTGCTTCGGAAACCTGCCCTGGCGGGGCGCGCTGCCCTCGATCGTCCAGCCCTAGGAGCCGACTTCCCTCACGTCCGGCCTCGTGGCTTCCTGCAGCACCCAGCGGTTGCCATCCGGGTCGCTGAAGTAGGCGAAGGCGATTCCACCCATGTCCTGGACTTCGCTGATTTCGGCTCCCCGCCGAAGCAGCTCAGCCCGCGTGGACGCCATATCGGGGACCACCAATTGCAGGCCCTCCAGGCTGCCCGGCGGCATGCTGGTCATTCCGGTACCGACGACGATAGAGGCGGCGGAGCCCGGTGGCGTGAGTTGCACGACCCTCATTCCCGGGATGTATTCGACGTCGTGGTCCAGAACGAACCCGAGCCGGTCCGTATAGAACGACTTGGCCTGGTCCACATCACTGACCGGTACTTGCACTACCTCGAGGCGCATCTCCATGCGGCTCACAGTACCCCTGTTTCCAGCTGCGCACAGGCCGTGGATCAAAGGCGCGCCCTACAGGTGATGCCAGATTCTTGTCGGTCACCGGGGAGTGCAACATGCAACCTGCGACGTACAGGAAGCATCCGATGGAGCGCCCGGGTAGTACCCAGGTACCACTTGTCCCTGTTCAGGAGTGTCCTCGGGGCCGATGTGTGTGGATTGGGCGATCCGTAGCGTGAAAGAACAACGCTGGGGACATGGACAGCACAAGCCCCGCAACTTCACACGGAATCGAGACTCACTCATGGCTCCCCTCTCTGGACGACTCCTTCACGCCGCTCTCTCGGTTGGCCTGTCCCTCTTAGCTGTGACCGCGATGGCTTACGCGGGCGCGGTGGTGGCGGACGCGCAAAGTCACGTCCGCCCCGCCGCTCAAGAACTGACCAACCTGCCCACGAACCGGCCCTCCTCTTCCGGCGCGATAGTTGTCGCCGTTGTCCTGGGATCGTCAGGCACCGTGGGAAGTGACGTTCTGGCCCCCTACGAAGTGTTTGCCAGTTCCCCGGATTTTTCGGTCTACACAATCGCAGCGCGGGCCGTCCCTGCCGCCGTCGACGGGGGTCCGGCGATTGTGCCCACGTACACGTTCGAGGACATCCGTTCGGGCAGGGCGCGGCAGCCTGACCTGGTGGTGGTCCCGGCCGTCGGCGCCCCGGAGAGCACAAAAGAAGCACCCATGCGGGACTGGATCGCGGAACAAGCGGGGCGCGGCGCCCGCATCCTTGGCGTGTGCAGCGGATCAATGGTCCTGGCCGAAGCCGGTGTGCTGGACGGGCGTAAGGCTACGAGCCACTGGTCCCGCCTGGGTGCGCTCAAGCGGAGCCGCCCCCAGGTCCAATGGATGGGAGGCCTGCGATTCGTTCAGGACGGCAGGATTACCACCACGGCCGGTGTGTCCTCCGGCATCCCCGGCGCCCTGAAAGTCTTGGAGGACCTGGCCGGCACGGCCGAAGCCGAGCGAGTCGGCCGGCTGATGAATTACCCGGGTTGGCAGGTGGCGGCGGCAGCCCAGATACCTGACCAGTCTTTCGCCGCCTCGGATATTCCCGTCGGGCTCAACGCCCTCCTCCCCTGGTTCCGGCCGACGATCGCCGTCGGCCTCTTCAACGGGGTGGGTGAAATCGACGTCGCCAGCGCATTCGAGGTCTACAACATGTCATTCGCTGCCCGGACGGTGGCGGTTGCCGCCACGGAAACGGTCACCACCAAACACGGGATGATTCTCCTGACCGTCCCGGAACACGAGGCACCTCCGGTGGACAACGTCATTGCCCCTGGCGCGGCTGGGGACGCGGGCATTGATCCGCAATTGCGCGGCTGGGCCGCGTCCCGCGACATTCCCGTGGATGCTTTTGCTGGCGCCGGCGGGGTGCTCGGGTTCGACGGCGCCATCACGTATCTGGCGCAGCACACCGACCGTACAACCGCTGTATCGGCAGCTAAGATGATCGACTACCCGACGGCGCACCTCAACCTTCCGGCCGGAGAAGCTTCTGGCCGGGTTCCCGGACTGATCGCGCTCGGCCTCCTGCTCGCCACCTTGATGGGTTCAATCCCAGCGGTCATTCGAAGCGCCATCCGGCGCCGAAGGCAAGGGCGCGGCTAGCGGGTCCCGTAATTGCCTCGGATTCACGAATATGCTCTCCACAGCCACCACAACACGGCGTGCATCGCACGGCGCAACACGCGTTGCTGCCTGGGACTCGACAAGGGGATGGATCCAGATGCTGTTGGACCAGCTTTCCGCAATACTCGCCTGCGCACTCTTGGCCGGCCTGGCTGTTTTCCAGGTGGCGCTGATCGCGGGAGCACCGCTGGGGAGAATGGCATGGGGCGGACAACACCGCGTCCTCCCGGCCAAACTCAGAATCGGGAGCGCAGCATCCATACCCCTGTACGCCCTCTTCGCTTATGCGGCGCTGGCCAAGTCCGGCTTTGTCCCGCTGTTGGTCAGCGAATCATTTACTGCGATCACCGTGTGGGTGCTGACGGCATACTTCGTGCTCGGAGTCCTCATGAACGCAATCTCCCGGAGCAAACCCGAACGCTTCGTCATGACCCCCACCACGATGGCCCTGGCAGCCCTCTACCTGGTCCTCGCACTCCACTGATCTCGTGCCAGCAGCTCCAGGAGCGGCAACCTGGCAGTACTGGCCGCACGCCAACAACGCCACCATCGCCATGACCCAAGGACCCTCATGCATTCCACGACCGGTACAGTCCGGAGCATGACCGACGCAGGAACACTGCGCACCCCGCAACACTGCCGGGTGTGGCCTTGACGTCGCCGGTTTCGTCGGACGAAGCGCTTCGGCTGGGCGGATGGCGCCCTGGTCCGCGTATGACAGACGTCCTGGCCGCCGTCGCATACACAGGGCCGGCCCTGGCAGCAGCCGTTGCCGTTCCGACTGCCGACGGCCCAGCGTTGGTTCTGCCATTGATGGCGGCGGTGGTTTCCGGCACCGCACTGCTGTTCCGCCGGCAGGCTCCGATGTCTTCTTTGGCCGCCACAGCCGGCATCATGCTCATCACGTTCTCGGTTCCGGCCAGCTTCGCAGCGGTGGCGACAGCCATGGCGCTCTACGCCGTCGGCGTTTACCGGTCCGCACGGCACRCCGTCCTTGCCCTCCTGGCCATCAGCGCAACTCTCCTTGCCGCAGCGGCCCAGCAACCCCGGTCGAYGGTGGACCTTGGCCAAGCCGKCCAGGCGATTGCCGTACTAGTGATCGCGACCCTGCTCGGGCTGAACGTACGCATGCGCCGCAACTACGTGTCCGCCCTGGTGGACCGTGCCGACCGGCTGATGCATGAACGCAAGTATCTGGCCAGCATTGCGGCCGCCGCTGAGCGCAACGCGATCGCCCGGGAGATGCACGACATCGTCGCTCATGGATTGGCGGTGATGATTTCCTTGGCCCATGGTTCGGCGGAAATCGCCCCGACCGACCCTGCCCGCGCCGTCCAAGCCATGCGCCAGGTCGCCGAGACAGGCCGCGTTGCGGTGACGGACATGCGCCGGATGCTCGGAGTCTTGAACGAGGGCAACACCGGCGAATTGGCCGGCGCGGCAGCACCATCGCCGGGGGTGGGCGATGTTCCCGCACTGGTGGAGCTTTTCCGCTCTGCGGGGCTTCCCGTGGTTCTGCAGTCAGCCGGAGTCGCTCCCGCTGACCCCGGGATCCAGCTGGCTGTATATCGGGTCATCCAGGAAGGGCTCACCAACGCGCTCAAATACGCGCGCGCCGCAACGGCTGTCACGGTTCGCTCGCAGTTCACCGGCCAGGAGATCATGGTCTCGGTGACCGACGACGGCCAGCCCGTGGACGCCCCTGCCGACCGTGCTGGGCACGGCGTGGCGGGAATGCGCCAGCGCGTCGCACTCTACGGCGGTACATTGCGCGCGGGACCCCTGACCAACGGTGGATGGTCCGTGACCGCACGGTTCCCGCTGCCGGAAGGAGCCATTTGGAAGCCGTAGCTGCCCCGTCCACGCGCCCGATCCGGGTGCTGCTTGTCGATGACCAAACACTCGTCCGGGCGGGCTTCCGCATGGTCCTGGAAGCCCAGGACGGCGTGGAAGTCGCCGGTGAAGCCGCTGACGGCAGCAGTGGCGTCGACATGTGTCGAACTCTGGCACCGGACGTCGTGCTGATGGATGTGCGAATGCCCGGCACCGACGGGATTGCCGCGACCCGGCGCATTGTCGAGGAGTGCCCGCACTCACGGGTCATTGTCC
>NZ_JBFTNJ010000047.1:0-27943 GCF_056397425.1 Arthrobacter sp. 05N33_2 | reverse complement strand
TGCTGCAGCAGCTCGTCTCCCTGCTGCGCAGCCAGTCGCTGCAGAACCCCGTGGAAGTGCTGACCACCAACATCCTCTCCACCCGCGGGAAGACCATCAGGCCCAAGACGCTGAACCAGAAGAACTATGTGGACGCGATCGACGCCAACACCGTGATCTTCGGGATCGGTCCGGCCGGTACCGGCAAGACCTACCTGGCAATGGCCAAGGCCGTCCAGGCCCTGCAGCAGAAGGAAGTCAGCCGCATCATCCTGACCCGTCCCGCCGTTGAGGCGGGGGAGCGGCTCGGCTTCCTGCCGGGCACCCTGAGTGACAAGATCGACCCCTATCTGCGGCCCCTGTACGACGCCCTGCACGACATGATGGACCCCGAATCCATTCCCCGCCTCATGGCCGCCGGCACCATCGAGGTCGCCCCGCTGGCCTACATGCGGGGCCGCACGCTTAACGATGCCTTCATCATCCTCGATGAGGCGCAGAACACCACGCCGGAACAGATGAAGATGTTCCTGACCCGTCTGGGCTTCGGCTCCAAGATGGTGGTCACCGGTGACATCACCCAGGTGGACCTGCCCTTCGGCACCCGCTCGGGGCTCAGGATCGTCGAGGAGATCCTGCAGGGGATCGAGGACGTCAACTTCTCGATCCTGGATGCCTCCGACGTCGTCCGGCACCGCCTGGTGGGGGATATCGTCAACGCCTACAGCATCTGGGACGAAGTCCAAAGGAACCGGGTCAAGCACTCTGTTGCCCGGGAAACGCGGGGAGAACACGCATGAGCATTGAGGTCAACAACGAATCCGGCGTCGTCGTGGACGAGGCCGGGCTCGTGGCGCTGTCGCGTTTCATCTTCGAAAGCCTTTACATCCACCCGCAGGCGGAGCTGTCCATCCTGCTCGTGGACGAACCGGCCATGGAAAAGCTGCACCTCGAACTGATGGACGAGCCAGGCTCCACCGACGTCCTCTCCGTCCCCATGGACGAGCTGACCCCGGGCACGCCGGACAAGCCGACGCCGCAGGGCATGCTCGGCGACATCGCCATCTGCCCCCAGGTAGCCGAGGTCCAGGCCCGCAACGCCGGCCACTCCACCCAGGACGAGATGCTGCTGCTGACCACGCACGGCATCCTTCACCTGCTGGGTTATGACCACGCCGAGCCGGAAGAGAAGGAAGAGATGTTCGGGCTGCAGCGCGAACTCCTGACCGCCTTCACCGGCAAAGCGGCCCCGTCCGAGACGGTTCAGTGACCCCACTGATCCTTGCCGGCATGGCGCTGGTGTTCCTTAGCTTTGCCGCAGTGCTGACCGCTGCCGAGTCCGCGTTCAACTTCCTGCCCCGGCACGACGCCGAGCAGGCGGTCCTGAACAGCAGAGGCACCTCACTCAAACGCATCCTGGCCCAGCCCGTGGGGCACATGCGCGCCCTGCGGTTCTGGCGGGTCTGGTTCGAGATGGCCGCCGCCGTCGCCGTGACCGTGCTCCTTTACAGCATGCTGGACAACGTCTGGCTGGCCGGGCTGGCGGCCACCGGCATCATGGCGCTGCTCGGCTTCGTGATCGTGGGGGTGTCCCCTCGGCAGCTCGGCCGGGTCCACTCCGCCGCCCTGGTCCGGTTCAGCGCCCCGCTCGTCCGGTCCCTCTACGCCGTGCTCGGCCCGATTCCGGGCTGGCTGGTGCGGCTCGGCAGCGTCGTAGCTCCCGGCGCGCCGGCCGACAGCGAGGCGTTCTTCAGCGAGGAAGAATTCCGCGAACTCGTGGACCGGGCCACCGAGTCCGACGTGATCGAGGACAACGAGGCCGAGCTGATCCAGTCGGTCTTCGACTTCGGGGACACCCTGGTCCGCTCCGTTATGGTGCCCAGGACCGACATCCTCACGATCGACTCCGGATCCAGCCTGCACCGGGCGATGTCGCTGTTCCTGCGCTCCGGGTACTCGCGGATTCCGGTCATCGGCGAAAACACGGACCAGATCCTGGGCATTGTGTACCTGAAGGACGTTGCCGCCTCGCTCCACAACCTCGGCCCGCACGAGGAACCGCCGGTGGTGGACGAGGTGGCCCGCGAGGTCCGCTACGTGCCGGACTCGAAGCTCGTCAGCGACCTGCTCCGCGAACTCCAGAAGGAATCCACGCACGTTGCGATCGTCATCGACGAATATGGCGGAACGGCGGGGCTGGTCACGCTCGAGGACCTCATCGAGGAGATCGTCGGCGAAATCGTGGACGAATACGACACCGAAAGCGCCGAGGCCGTGGCACTGGGGGACGGAAGCTACCGGGTCAGCGCCCGCATGAGCATCGATGACCTCGGCGAACTCTTCGACCTCGAGCTCGACGACGACGAAGTAGACACCGTGGGCGGCCTGCTGGCCAAGGCCCTCGGGCGGGTGCCGATTGTCGGCAGCACCGTTCAGGTCCACGGACTGTCCCTCCGCGCCGACAGGCTGGAGGGCCGGCGGAACCGCGTCAGCCACATCATTGCGGCCGCCGTAGCAAAAGAACAAACTGACCTTGAAGACCTTCTCGACGAGGCCGCACCAATCCAACAGGGAGTCTCACGTGAGCAAGCAGAATAAGTCCGACGGCGACGCAGCCTACGGCGGCTACCGCGCCGGTTTCTCGGTGCTGGTCGGACGGCCCAATGCGGGCAAGTCCACCCTCACCAACGCCCTGGTCGGCCAAAAAGTCGCGATCACCTCGGCCAAGCCCCAGACCACGCGCCACACAATCCGTGGCATCGTGCACCGGGACGACGCCCAGTTGATCCTCGTTGACACCCCGGGCCTGCACCGCCCGCGCACGCTGCTGGGGAAGCGGCTGAACGAACTGGTCGCCGACACCCTCGCCGAGGTCGACGCGATCGGCTTCTGCCTGCCGGCCAACGAGAAGATCGGCCCGGGGGACAAGTTCATTGCCGCCCAGCTCGCCGCCATCCCCAACAAGCCCATCATCGCGATCGTGACCAAGGCCGACACCGTCGACCGCCAGGCCCTCACCGAGCAGCTGCTCGCCGTCGCCGCCCTGGGCCGCGAGGTCCTCGGCGAGGACGGCTGGAAGGACATCGTCCCGGTCTCCGCCACGGACGGTTTCCAGGTCGACACCCTTGCCGACGTCCTCATCGGTCACATGCCGGCATCGCCGCCGCTGTATCCGGACGGTCACCTGACGGACGAACCGGAAGCGGTGATGATCGCCGAACTCATCCGGGAAGCAGCCCTCGAAGGCGTCCGCGACGAATTGCCGCACTCCCTGGCCGTCGTCGTCGATGAGATCGTTCCGCGGGAAGGCCGGCCCGAGGACCGCCCGTTCCTGGACGTCCGCGTCAACCTGTACGTCGAGCGGCCTTCCCAGAAGGCCATCATCATCGGCAAGGGCGGCGCCCGGCTCCGCGAGGTCGGCACCAACGCGCGCAAGGCGATCGAGGCGCTGCTCGGTGCCCGTATCTACCTTGACCTGCACGTCAAGGTCGCCAAGGACTGGCAGCGCGACCCGAAGCAGCTCGTCAAACTGGGCTTCTGAGACGCGCTGTTCTTAGGCCGCTGTTTTGACCGTTGGCCCTTTCCCGCCGCTCCCAAGAGAGGGCCATCGGCGTTTTCTCAGATTCGGACTCTAAAATGGGCTGACTCCCCGTTCGTTTAGGAAGGCTCAACAAGTGGTTCGACCCCGTGACAACCGTGCCGACGGATCCGCCCCGCCGGCCCGGTCAACAGCCGATGCCCGGCACACGGCCGATCCCGCCGTTGGTCCGGCCCGCCACCTCGGCTCCGCCCGCCGGACCCCCACCTGGCTGAAAGTCTTCACGGGCGTGGTGGCCGTGCTTTTGGTCGGCGTGATCGCTTTTGGCGCCTACTGGACCATCCGGCTCCAGGGCAACCTCACCAAGGCCCCACTGAGCGCCGGCAGCATCAAGACCGAGGGTGCCGTGAACGATTCGACGGACCGGATGCAGATCCTGATCCTCGGCTCGGACACGCGCGACGGGAAGAACTCGCAGTACGGCACCAGCGATGACGCGACCGGATATGGGCACTCGGACGTGATGATGCTGATGGACATCTCCGCGGACAACAAGCGGGTCAACGTCGTCAGCTTCCCCCGCGACCTGCTGGTCGACATCCCCAAGTGCAAGGACCCGAAAACCAACAAGGAGTACCCGGCCCAGACCGGCGTCATGATTAACTCGGCGATGTCCGAGGCCGGCATCGGCTGCGCCGTGGACACCGTCAACAAGCTCACTGGCCTGGAGATCGACCACTTCATGATGGCCGACTTCAACGCCGTCAAGGAACTCTCCAACGCCGTGGGCGGCGTGTCCGTGTGTGTCAGCGACGCCGTGTATGACCCCGACTCTAAGCTGCGCCTGCCCAAGGGCACCTCCACTGTCCAGGGCGAGCAGGCATTGTCGTTCGTGCGCACCCGGCACGCCTTCGGCGACGGCGGCGACCTCGGCCGGATCAAGGCCCAGCAGGGCTTCCTGTCCGCGCTGACCCGGAAAATCAAGGACGACGGCACCCTTACCAACCCGGCCCGCATGCTCGGCATCGCGGACGCGATCACCAAGAACCTGACCATCGACGACGGCCTGGCCTCGGTGCCGACGCTGCTGACCGTGGGCAACCGGCTCAAGAACATCGACGTCGGCAAGGTAGCTTTCGTGGCCACGCCGACAGTCCCGGCCGAAACGGACATCAACCGGCTGCAGCTGGCCGAGCCCGCGGCATCCCAGCTGTTCGCCGCCATGCGCAACGACGTGGACCTGACGGATCCGACCGCGAAGCCGAGCGCTTCCCCGAGCGCCAGCGCCACGCCGACGCCCAGCCCCACTGCCCCGGCCTATGACAAGACCCTGCAGCCCGTCACTGTGGCCAACGGCTCGGGTGTTCCAGCCCGGACCCAGGAGATCATGCAGGCCATCAAGGGCGCCGGCTTCACCCAGGTGGGCCAGTTGACTGCTCCGCCCGTCGCCGCGACGGCGGTCTACTACGGTGCGGATTACGCTGACGTGGCCGGGGACGTCGCGGCCCTGCTCGGTGTGGAGCCGGACCGGGTGCTCCCGGCCGCCGGAGTTGCCGGTGTCCAGGTCTACCTGGGCAGTGACTTCGCGAACGGGACGCCGACCGCCGCCGCCGCTGCCCCGCAGCTGCCCAAGGACATCGTCAACCAGACAGCCGGCGACACCGTTTGCCAGCAGGCCAACCCGGCACTGATCACCCGCTGACCCGGCAGCCAGGAAGGCCCCCGTTCAGATTTTCCTGAACGGGGGCCTTCTTTTGTCATGGATGTTGGGCGGCGGCCTTTGGAGGCTCTTCCACGTCCTGCTGGGTCGTGGCACACGGCGAGGACCTCAACGGCGCACCCGATAGCGCAGGTGAAGCACCCGGTTGCCCTGAATCACCACGTCGGGATCCTCCAGCAGGTGCTGTGCGTGGACCGACCCGAAGTAGCGCTTGCCGGACCCGAACACGACGGGTACGACGTCCATGCGCACCTCGTCGACCAGGCCCGCGGCAAGCATCTGGCCACCGACATCACCAGCGGCGACCTCGACGATGCGGTCACCCGCAAGCTCTTGCGCCTTGGCCATGGCTGCCTCGACGCCGTCGACGAAGTGAAACGGCGCCTCGGGGTCCCAGCCCTCGGGCTGCGGCCGGTGCGTCACGACGACCACGTGATCGATCCCGCTCGGGGGTTTCCCGTCCCAGCCGTCCGTCAGGTCGAAGACGTGGCGCCCGACGAGGGTCGCCCCGATCTGGTCCCAGTACGGCCGGGTGTAGTCGTAGGAGGCCTGGGACACCTTCACCTCGCCGCTCTCGTCCAACGGGACGTCACCGTTGGACAACCAGTCGAACAGCGGTCCGGGCTGGTCATTCTCGTCCGCGATGAAGCCGTCCACCGACACCGAGCTGTACATGACCACCTTGCCCACGGGGCACTCCTCTGCTTTGGGGTGCCCCCACATTAGCGTGCCGCGAGCTGTCGCTCCAGTAAGAAATCAAGCGGCCGGCAGCGGCGACGAGCTCCTTGAACCGCTGTGCCAGATGAGTGCTGCTGACACCGCGGCTTCCGCAACCGGAAGCACTACCGACTACGCATGCTGCTCATCGGCGGCGGACTGTCCCACCCCCACCTCAGGTAGGAAGAGCGCCTTTGGAGGTGCTGAATCGGCACCGCATCCGTCACAGCAGGCCGGCTCCGTGGCCGTCGGAAGGGTGTCTGCCGCCGTGTGGGGGACCGTGCAGCAGATGTCGCCGCGCCAGGCGTTGATGCCCTCCCGGAGGGCGATCGCGGCGATGACCAGCGCAGCGCCGGCGTCGGCCCACCACCAGCCAAGGGTGCTGTTCAGCACCAAACCCGCGAGCAGGACTGCCGACAAATACGTGCAGAGCAGGGTCTGCTTGGAGTCAGCCACCGCCGTGCGTGATCCGAGCTCCCGGCCGGCCCGGCGCTGGAGCCAGGACAGGACCGGCATGATCACCAGGCTCAGTGCGGCAATCACGATGCCCGGGGTCGAGTGCTGTGCCTCGCCGGCGCCGAGAAGTGACCTGATTGCCTCGGCGGAGACAAAGGCCGCCAGCGCGAAGAATGAGACAGCGATAATCCGCAAGGTGAGGTGTTCACGCCGTTCAGGGTCCTTGGTGGAAAACTGCCACGACAGCGCCAGCGCCGACGCGACCTCAATGATGGAATCCAGGCCAAAGCCGAGGAGCGCCGACGAGTCCGCCGTACCCCCGGCCCACAAAGCCACAACGGCCTCGATGAGGTTATAGCTGATGGTGGCCGCCGCGAACAAGCGGATCCGGCGGCTGAGGACGGCGCGGCGGGCCGGGCCCGGCGACAGTTGGAGGGAAGCCATCACAGCGTGCACGTCCCGTCGGGTGCGCAGCAGGCCGGGTCCACCGCCAGCACGACGCCCAGAAGATCTTTCAGGGCATGGCCGAGGCGCTGATCGGCGAGCTCATAGCGGGTCCTTCGCCCCTCCGGAACGGCAACGACCAGCCCGCATCCCCGCAGGCACRTCAGGTGGTTCGACATGCTCTGCCGGGATACCCCGAGGGAATCCGCCAGCTCCGAGGGATAGGACGGCGCAGCCGTGAGGGCAAGCAGGATTTCTGCCCGTGTCGGGTCTGACACGGCATAACCGAACCGTGCCAGCACCGGGGCATGCGTAAGAGTCTCCATCAACCGAAAGTACAGCTGTCGATGTATTCACGCAAGCGTGTAAGCAAAGCCCTCCCGGCTGGGTCGGTGCCAGTGACCGGGCCCCCGGGTCACCAGATGCTGACGCGCTCCTGCGGTGCCATCCACATGCCGTCCTGGTCCGTGACGCCGAATGCCGCATGGAAGGCGTCGAGGTTCTTGGCGATGGCGTTCGTGCGGAACTCATTTGGGGAGTGCGGATCCGTCGCCAGCCGGCGGATGGCCTCTTCGGTCCGGATGACCTGCCGCCACCCCGCGGCCCAGGACGCGAAGAAGCGCTGCACCCCGGTCAGGCCATCGAGCACCGGCGGTTCCTGCCCGTCGAGGCTGATCAGGTAGGCCTTGTAGCCGATGGTGAGCCCGCCCAGGTCGCCGATGTTCTCGCCCAAGGTCAGCTTGCCGTTGACCGTGTGGCCGGGGGCTGCCGTGGGGGAAAGGGCATCGAACTGCGCCACGAGCCGKSCGGCCAGCGCCWCGAACGCGGTGCGGTCATCCTCCGTCCACCAGTTGCGCAGCAGGCCGCTGCCGTCGTACTGCGAGCCCTGGTCATCGAAGCCGTGGCCGATTTCATGGCCGATCACGGCACCGATGCCGCCGTAGTTGACGGCGTCATCGGCGTCGGCAGTGAAGAACGGGGGCTGCAGCATGGCCGCAGGGAACACGATCTCGTTCAGGAGCGGATGGTAGTAGGCGTTGACCGTCTGGGGCGTCATCAGCCACTTCTCGCGGTCCACGGGCTTGCCGACCTCGTCGAGGTGGCGGTCGACGTCGGCGCTGTGCGCGCGCTCCACGTTCCCCAGCAGATCGGCGGGGTCGATCTCCACCGCGGAGTAGTCGATCCACTTGTCCGGGAAGCCGATCTTGGCGCGGAAGGAGTCCAGTTTCTTCAGGGCCTCGAGCTTGGTTGCCTCGCCCATCCAGGTCAGCCCGGTGATGGACTCGCGGTACGCCTCGATCAGGTTGGCCACGAGGGTCTGCATGCGCGCCTTGTGCCCCTCCGGGAAGTGTTCGGCCACGTAGATCTGCCCGACCGCCTCACCCAGGGCCGCCTCGACCACCGCGACGCCGCGCTTCCAGCGGTCCTTGATCCGCGGCGTACCGCTCAGGGTGGTGCCATAGAACGCGAAGTTTGCGTCCACGAACCCGGAAGACAGGTACGGGGCGGCCGCGCTGACCACGCGCATGGCGAGCCATTCCTGCCATGTCGCCAGTGGTTCGGAATCCAGCAGCGAGGCCGCGCCGGAGAAGAAGTCGGGGGTGCTCACCACCAGCTCGGCACGCTTCTCCGGCTCGATGCCGGCCGCGTCGAACCAGTCCGCCAGCAGAGGGAACAGCTCCGCGGCTTCTGCGGCGGACTTCAAGTTGTACGTCTTTTGCGGATTCCGCAATGTCACGTTGTCCCAGTGGTGCGAAGCCAGCGCAGTTTCCAGCGCCACCACGCGTCCGGCTGCCCCCTCAGGGTCGGCAACCTCCGCGAGGCCCAGCATGGCCCCCACGTGTGCACGGTAGGCCTGGACCATCGGGGCGAACTTCGCTTCCCGGTAATAAGACTCATCCGGCAGGCCGAGGCCGCCCTGGCCCGTGTAGAGCAGGACCCGGTCCGGGTTTCCGGCATCCGGGGCGGGGTAGATATAAAAGAGCCCGGACACATCGGCGCGGAACAGCCGTCCGGCCAGCGCCACGAGTTCGGGCACCGACGTCGTCGCGAACACCTGCGCCAACCGCGCCCGGAGCGGGTCCAGGCCCTTGGCCTCGACCGCCGCTTCGTCCATGAAGCTGTTGTACAGGTCCCCGATCTTGCGCTCGATCCCGGTAGCCTCCGCACCGCGTGCGGCGGCCTGCTCGATGATCTCCTTCACCGCGAGCTCCGACGCGTCGCGCAAGGCGGTGAAGGTGCCCTCCAGCGGCCGGTCGTCCGGGATGACCGTAGTGTTGAGCCAGCCGCCATTCACATGCTGGTACAGGTCATCCTGCGGGCGGACGCTGGCGTCGATGGTGGACAGATCGATCCCCGAAAGTGGCACGGATGCTCCTTTGAGAGGCAGTCCGGCCCGGAGCGTTTGCCGGCGCACGGTCTGCATGGTGGACGTTACGGTGGTCTGGCTCCTTCATCTTACGCACCCGTGTTACTGTGAAAAGGTGCGCGCAGAACTGCTCCTTCTTAGCTGCCGCGGCGAGGCCTCAGACGCGATCTAGCGCAAGGCCCACCCTCGCTGCGGAGTTTGTGTTGCCCGGCYACCCTTTCACCAAGAATCACAGAAAAGGCCCCGATTGTAATGCGAAACGCACAGAAGCCCTCAGGAATGCCGGTCCACCGCTACATCCCGTTCCAGGACCAGATCACCGTTGAACTGCCGGACCGCACCTGGCCGGACAAAGTCATCACCAAGGCCCCGCGCTGGTGCGCCGTGGACCTGCGCGACGGCAATCAGGCCCTCATCGATCCCATGAGCCCGGCCCGCAAGCTGAAGATGTTCGACCTGCTGGTCCGGATGGGCTACAAGGAGATCGAGGTCGGGTTCCCCTCGGCATCGCAGACGGACTTCGACTTCGTCCGGCAGCTGATCGAGGGCAACCACATCCCGGACGACGTCACGATCCAGGTGCTGACGCAGGCACGCGAACACCTGATCGAGCGGACCTATGAGTCCCTGGTCGGGGCGAAGCAGGCAATCGTCCACCTCTACAACTCCACGTCCGTCCTGCAGCGCCGCGTGGTCTTCAACCAGGACGAGGACGGCATCCTCGACATCGCCCTGCAGGGTGCTCGGCTGTGCAAGAAGTACGAGGAAACCCTCGCCGATACGCACATCACCTACGAATACTCGCCCGAGTCCTTCACCGGCACCGAGCTGGAGTACGCCATCCGGGTCTGCAACGCGATCGCCGACGTCTTCGAGGCCTCGGCGGACCGTCAGGTCATCATCAACCTGCCTGCCACGGTGGAAATGGCCACCCCCAATGTCTACGCCGACTCCATCGAGTGGATGAGCCGGAATCTGCACCCGCGCGAAGGCATCATCCTGTCCCTGCACCCGCATAACGACCGCGGCACCGGCGTCGCCGCCGCCGAGCTGGGCTACCTGGCCGGGGCAGACCGGATCGAGGGCTGCCTCTTCGGCAACGGCGAGCGGACCGGCAACGTGGACCTGGTGACCCTGGGCCTGAACATGTTCGTCCAGGGCATCGACCCGATGATCGACTTCTCCGACATCGACGAAATCCGCCGCACGGTGGAGTACTGCAACCAGCTGCCGGTGGCCGAGCGGTCCCCGTACGGCGGAGACCTCGTCTTCACGGCGTTCTCCGGCTCGCACCAGGACGCGATCAAGAAGGGCCTGGAGGCCCTCGAAAAGGACGCGGCCGCGGCGGGCAAGGACGTGGCCGACTACACCTGGCAGGTCCCGTACCTGCCGGTGGACCCGAAGGACCTCGGCCGGAGCTACGAGGCGGTCATCCGGGTCAACTCGCAGTCCGGCAAGGGCGGCGTCGCCTACCTACTCAAGAACGAGCACAGCCTGGACCTGCCGCGCCGCGCCCAGATCGAGTTCTCCGGCGTCATCCAGAAACGGACCGACACGGTCGGCGGAGAAGTCAGCGGACCCCAGCTGTGGCAGGTCTTCCAGGACGAATACCTGCCCTCGGGCTCTGCCGACACGCAGTGGGGCCGCTACGCCCTCGGTTCGATCAGCACGGAGACGGACGAAGACGGCGACATGACGCTGACCGCCGCCCTGAAGATCGACGGGACCCAGGTCCGCCGGACCGGGACCGGGAACGGCCCCATCGCGGCCCTGCTGAGCATCCTGCGCGAGGACGGCGTGGACGTCCGGGTCCTGGACTACAGCGAACACGCACTCTCCGAGGGTGGCAGTGCCCTGGCCGCCGCGTATGTCGAATGCGCCGTGGGGGAGCGCGTGCTCTGGGGCGTGGGGATCGATGCCAACACGAGCACGTCAGCCCTCAAGGCCGTCATCTCGGCCGTGAACCGCGCCATCCGGGACGCCCGCGCCTGATCCGTCGCTGCTTGATTCGTCCCTGCCTGATCCGTCCGCGCCTGATCCGTCCCCGGACGGGCAGGCACTGGCGAACCAATGCATGACTGCGCCGCCGGAACACTCCGGCGGCGCAGTATTTTGCCTCAGTCTTTTATCTCAGTCTTTTACCGTTCTGCCTCGGCGGCGCTGCCCATGCCGTGATTCCGTAAAGACAGTGCGAAGATTAACTGTGGTCCAACAATCCTTTGCAGCGCGTGCCTACCGTGATGACGCCGTCGTGCTGCGCACCCATAAGCTGGGCGAAGCCGACCGGATCATCACCCTGTTGACCAAGCACCACGGCCAGGTGCGGGCGGTGGCCAAGGGGGTCCGGCGCACCAGCAGCCGGTTCGGCGCCAGGCTGGAACCGTTCATGGTGGCCGATCTCCAGCTGATTTCCGGGCGGACCCTGGACGTCGTCACGCAGGCCGTGGCCAAGGGCGCCTACGGCGGGAACATCGCCGCGGACTATGGCCGGTACACGGTGGCGGCCGCCATGACCGAAACGGCGGAGAAGCTCACCGACGTCGACGGCGAAGCCGGCACCGCCCAGTACAACCTGCTGGTGGGGGCCCTCGCCTCCCTGAGCCGGGGCGACCACGCCCCCGAACTCATCCTGGATTCCTACCTGCTCCGCGCCCTCGCGACCGGCGGCTGGGCGCCCAGCTTCACCGACTGCGCCCGGTGCGGTGCGCCCGGGCCGCACACCGCCTTTTCCGCGCCGCTCGGCGGCATGGTCTGCCACGGGTGCCGGCCGCCGGGATCGCCCGCGCCAGCCCCGGAGACAGTGCTCCTCATGGGTGCCCTGCTCACCGGAAACTGGACGACGGCGGATGCCTCCGCGTCCGTCCACCGCCGGGAAGCGGCAGGCCTGGTAGCCAGCTACCTCCAGTGGCACCTGGAACGAGTCCTGAAATCCCTCAAACATGTGGAGCGAACGTAAAAGTGGCATTGGGAAGAAGCCTGGGAAAGAACCTGGAGAAAAGCCAGACGAAACAGTCCAACGGTCCGCGGCGGACCACCCCGGTGGTGGCTCCCTACCCGCACCCGTCCGGCGCTGTTCCGCCCGCGATTCCCGCGGAGTTCATCCCGCGGCATGTGGCGATCGTCATGGACGGCAACGGGCGCTGGGCGAACCAGCGCGGCCTGCCCCGGATCGAGGGCCACAAAGCAGGGGAGCCTGCCCTGCTGGACGTCATGGCCGGCGCGATCGAGCTGGGGATCGAATACGTCAGTGTGTACGCCTTCTCCACCGAGAACTGGCGGCGGTCCCCTGAGGAGGTGCGCTTCCTGATGGGCTTCAACAAGGACGTCCTGCGCCGGCAGCGGAACCAGCTCGATGAATGGGGTGTTCGGATCCGCTGGTCCGGGCGGCGCCCGAAGCTGTGGGGCTCGGTGATCCGCGAACTCGAAGAGGCCGAGGACTACACCCGCGGGAACAGCACCTGCACCTTGAACATGTGCGTCAACTACGGCGGACGGGCCGAGATCGCCGACGCCGTCTCCGCGATCGCGGAGGAAGTGGCCCAGGGCCGGCTGAAGCCGGGGGCCATCACCGAGCGGACCATCCAGAAGTTCCTCGACGAGCCGGACCTGCCCGACGTGGACCTGTTCCTGCGCAGTTCCGGGGAACAGCGGCTCTCCAACTTCATGCTCTGGCAGTCGGCCTATGCCGAGTTCGTGTTCATGGACACCCTGTGGCCGGACGTGGACCGGCGGACGCTGTGGGATGCCGTCGAGATCTATGCACAGCGGGACCGCCGCTACGGTGGAGCCATCGACGCCGCTCCCGCCGCGGGCGGCCAGGTCAGCTGATCCGCGTCAGTCGTAGACGTACGCCCGGATCCACCGGGACAGCCGGGCATAGGCGTCCGCGCGGACCCGTGGGGCGGAGAGGAAGACGTCATGCAGGGCGCCGTCAATCCGCTCCAGCGTCACGGTGCGGCCCAGGCTGAGCGCGCGGAGGGCGATTGTGTTCACGTCCAGGACCGCGTCCGTGCGGCGCATGGACTCCTTCCAGAACATCCCGTTGGCGCTGGCGCCCGAGATGAGCACCAGGATGGGCACATCGATGTTCAGGCCACGCGCCACCTTGGACTGCCCGGCGAGCACGGCGCTGAGCCAGCCGGCGCGGACCGGAAAGGCGTGCGGCGGACGGTAGGCATCGTCCAGGGCCCATTCGCCTTCCGCGGCGCTGCTGATGCTGCGCCAGTAGAAGGCCCGCTCAGGCAGCCGGATCACCGACTCCGGCCAGAACCGGGCGAACGGCTCCACCATGGTCCGCGCGGCCCGGCGCAGGGCGGGGCTGCCGTGGACTTCCAGCCATGGGCTGTCCAGGACCAGTTGTGACACCATCCCCGGATGCCGGTCGGCCCACAGCGCCGCGATCAGGCCGCCGGTGGAGTGTCCCATCAGCGTCACCTGCGGCGCCGCACCGTCCGGCCTGAGGGAACCGATGATCCCGAGCGCTGCAGTGATCTCGGCGTCGTAGTTGTCCAGGTCCGCGACGTAGCCGCCGTGGGTGCCCGGACGCAGGCTGCGGCCATGGTTGTGCATGTCGAGGGCGAAAAACTCAAACCCCTGCCCCGCCCAGAATTCCGCGAGCTCCTCATTGAAGAAGTAGTCACTCCAGCCGTGCAGGAACAGCACCGCCCGGGCCGGCAGCGCCGATGGTGTCGGCGGGAGCGGGGTATGGCGGACCAGGGTGGCAGTGCGCAGCACACCGTCAGGGCTGACGGCCTCAAAGGTGCACGCCTGGAAATCATCCCCGAGAATGTCGGTCCGCCACTGCATCGACTTTCCTCCTGTGTTGCTGAGAGCCTGCCCGGACTAGGACGCGGACGCAGCGGCCCGGCCCGCGGAACGTCCGGAGAAGAGGCATCCGCCCAGGAACGTTCCCTCGAGGGCCCGGTAGCCGTGGATTCCGCCGCCGCCAAACCCTGCGGCTTCACCGGCCGCGAACAGCCCGGGCACGGGCTGCCCGGCGGCTTCCAGGACCCGCGACTGCAGGTCCGTCTGCACACCGCCAAGGCTCTTGCGCGTCAGGACCGAGAGCCGGACGGCGAGCAGGGGACCGTGCCGCGGATCCAACAGCCGGTGCGGCGGGGCGACCCTCATGATCTTGTCGGTGGCGAAACGCCGCGCTGCCCGGATCGCCGCCAGCTGCGGATCCTTGCCCATCCCGCTGGCAAACTGCCGGTCCCGGTCGCGGATCAGCTGCTCCAGGGCAGCGGGGTCGATGAGCTGCCCGCCCGTCAGATCGTTCATCTGCCCGGCGAGCCCGGCGGGGTCCGCTGCCTGCRGGAAGTCGACCCCGCGGTCCAGGAACCGCTGCAGCGGTGTATCGCTGCCGGGCTTCAGCCGTGAGACCAGCCGACGGACGTCCTTGCCCGTGAGATCCGGGTTCTGCTCGGATCCTGACAGCGCGAACTCCTTCAGCGCGATGCTGCGGTTCAAGACGAACCATGAATGGGCATGTCCCGTGGCCAGGATGTGGCGCAGGGCGCCGAGCGAATCGAAACCCGGAAACAGGGGAGGCGGGAGCATCCGCCCCGTCGCGTCCAGCCACAGGGCCGACGGTCCGGGCAGGATCCGGATGCCGTGCCGCGGCCAGACCGGGGCATGGTTGTGGATACCCTCCGGGTAATGCCACATCCGGTCCCCGTTGATGAGGTGTCCGCCGGCGCGGCCCACGGCCGGGAGGAAGTCCCCGTCCACGGATGCCGGAACGCCACTCAACATCCGCTCCGGCGCCGCGCCGCCCGGCCATTGCTTGCGGACCACATCGTGGTTGCCGCCGATGCCGCCGCTTGTCACCACCACGGCCGCGGCCGCAGCCTCGAAAGTACCGTCCGGGCGTCGGGAAGAGCTTTCGCCCCGGCCTGCGCCACTGGCTTCGAGCAGTTCGCCGCGCACGCCGCTCACCCGGCCCGCAGTTTTCACGAGCCCGGTGGCGCGGTGGCGGAAATGGAAGGACACGCGGCCGGCGGCTTCGCCTTCGCGCAGTTTGGCAAGGAAGGGGGCCACCAGCGCAGGGCCCGTGCCCCACGCGACATGGAAGCGCGGGACAGTGTTGCCGTGGCCGTCCGGGCCGTAGCCGCCGCGTTCGGCCCACTGCACCAGGGGAAACARCCCGACGCCCAGCGAGGCGAGCCAGGCWCGCTTCTCACCGGCGGCGAAGTTCACGTACGCCGCCGCCCACTCCTTTGCCAGGGCGTCCTGCGGCCGGTCGAATCCCGCGGACGCATGCCAGTCGGCGAGGGCCAGATCTTCGCTGTCCCGCACCCCTAGCCGCCGCTGTTCCGGAGTGTTGACCATGAAGAGGCCGCCGAAGGACCAGTGCGCCTGGCCTCCGACGGAGGCCTCGGGTTCTTGATCGAGCACCGCCACCCGGCGGCCRGCCGCATAGGCCTGGGCCGCGGCCACGAGCCCTGCCAGGCCGGCGCCGACCACCACAACGTCGGCCTCGATCCCGCGACCCGAAGCCCCACGGCCGCCCGTTCCGACACCCTCATTGCTGGTCATGGCTTCATGCTAACTCGCGTCGGAGCACTTCCGCCGCCGGGCCCGGGGCGCGGGGCGCCGCAGTCACAACCGCAGTCACAACGGGCAGTCACAACCGTGCCGGCGCGTGCGCTGGTTTGGTCTGCGCGGCCCGAACCGCAAAACTAGAGGCATGCGCGTATATCCCACATTTTTCCGGCTGGCCTTCTCGTGGATGGACGCCGAACGCGCCCATAAGATCGGGTTCAAGGCCATCCGCCTCGCCCACAGCTGCGGTGCCGGGCGGTTGCTGCAGAAGTTCACCGCCCCCGCGGCGTCGCTGCAGACCCAGGCGTTAGGCCTGACCTTCCCGTCCCCGTTCGGCCTTGCGGCCGGCTTCGACAAGGAAGGCCACGGCATCGAGGCGCTGGCGGAGCTCGGCTTCGGCCATGTGGAGGTCGGCACCATCACCGGCCAGGCCCAGGCCGGGAACCCGACGCCGCGGCTGTTCCGCCTCGTGGAGGACAGGGCCGTCATCAACCGCATGGGATTCAACAACGACGGCGCCGCGGCGGTGGCCCCGCGCCTGAAGTCCGCCCGCGCCGCCCTGCAGCGCCAGCACCCCGGCGTCCGGCCCGTGATCGGGGTGAACATCGGCAAGAGCAAGGTGGTCGGGCTCGAGGATGCGGTGTCCGATTACCTGATCAGCGCGCGCAGCCTGGCCCCCGCAGCGGATTATCTCGTGGTGAACGTCAGCTCGCCCAACACCCCCGGGCTTCGGCTGCTGCAGGACGTGGAGACCCTGCGTCCGCTGCTGGCCGCAGTGGGGGAGGAGGCGGACAAGGCCGCCGGCCGCCACGTTCCCCTCCTGGTCAAGATCGCGCCCGACCTCAGTGATGAGGACATCGACGACGTCGCGCGCCTGGCGCTTGACCTGAAGCTGGACGGCATCATCGCCACCAACACCACGATCGCCCGCACCGGGCTCGCCTCCGGGCCCGACAAGGTCGAGGCGTGCGGAGCAGGAGGTCTTTCCGGGGCGCCCCTGAAGAAACGGTCCCTGGAGGTCCTGGCCCGGCTCAAGTCCGTCACCGGCGGGGCGCTGACGCTGGTCTCGGTGGGCGGCGTCGAAACGGCACAGGATGTGCAGGAACGGCTGGACGCCGGCGCCACCCTCGTCCAGGGCTACACGGCGTTCCTTTACGAGGGGCCTTTCTGGGCCGCCCGCATCAACCGGCTGCTGGCCACCCACCCGAGCCGGCGCTAGACCTTACGCTGCGGTCGGGTCCGGACCGGTCGCCGCAACCTAGAAGCCCCCGGCAGGTGACTGCCGGGGGCTTCTTAGTTGAAGAATCGTGGAAGGGAAGGTCAGGCGGGGAACTCGCCGCGCCGGACCTGGGGCTTGGGCAGGCGCAGGCGGCGGAACTGCAGGGAGCGCATGGAGCCGTACCAGACCGTGCCGCGTTCGACGTCGCCGAACTTTTCGCCGAGCCGTTTCTTGAGCTTGCGGGAGAGGATGAAGACGTCCACGAAGACCGCGAGGAACATGACCCAGAAGGCGCCCAGGACGTAGACCATCTGTGCGCTGGAGGCCGGCACGAGCAAGGAGATGATGACAAACAGCAGGGCGCCGAACATGAGGAACTCGCCAAGGCTGAAGCGGGCATCGACGAAATCGCGGGCGAACCGCTTCTGCGGACCCTTGTCCCGCAGCGGCAGGAACTTTTCGTCACCGGTGTCCATGGCCTGCCGCATCTTGAGCCGCTGCTCCGTGACGGCGGCGCGCTCGGCCGCCTTGGAAGCCTTGCGGTCCTCCGGCACGAGGGGCCGCTTGCGGGCCGCCTCCTGGGCGCTGCGCTTGGGCGTGGGTGCGCCCTTGCCGGTCACGGCGCTACGGGCTGCTGCCTCGGATGCCTGCTGGTCAACTACGTCCTGCGCCGATGGCGCTTCCTTTTTACGTCCAAACACCCCTAAAGAATACCCCGCAGACACAGGCCCGAGACCCAGCCCACACGGCGCAGGCCCGGGCGTGACGCTGTTTGTAGTGATTCAGAGCACGGGTAGTGTTTTGGCCATGACTTCATCTACCGCGGGGAACCCGCAGACCACCATGGACCACGAGGGCACCATCGATGCCGAGGCCCTCCGCCAGGCCGTTGCCGAATCGTTCGACGAGACGATCGGCCAGCTGACGGACCTTGTCGCCATTCCCGGCATCGCCTGGCCCAGCTTTGATCCTGCCCCGTTGAACCGCAGCGCCGACGCCGTCGCCAGCCTCGTGCGGGCCAGCGGCTTCGACGACGTCCGGATCCTCCGTTGCGACAAGGAAGACGGGACGCCCGGCGGGCCCGCCGTCGTCGCCCGCCGCCCGGCCGCGGAGGGCAAGCCGACAGTCCTGCTGTACGCCCACCACGACGTCCAGCCCACTGGCGACCTGGCACTGTGGGAAACCGACCCCTTTACCGCCGTCGAGCGCGACGGCAGGCTCTTCGGCCGCGGTGCCGCCGATGACAAGGCCGGCATCCTGGCGCACATCGCCGCCTACTCTGCGGTGACGCGGGTGCTCGGTGACGAACTGGGCCTGGGCGTGACGTTCTTCTTCGAGGGCGAAGAGGAAGCCGGCTCGCCAACGTTCCGGCAGTTCCTGGAAACCCACCGCGAACTGCTCCGCGCCGACGTGATCGTCGTGGCGGACTCCAGCAACTGGAAGGTCGGCATTCCGGCCCTCACCACCAGCCTGCGCGGCCTGGTGGACGGCACCATCGAGGTCAAGGTCCTGGACCACGCCGTGCATTCGGGCATGTTCGGCGGCCCCGTGCTCGACGCCCCGACCCTGCTGGCCCGCCTGATCGCGACCCTCCACGACGACGAGGGCAGCGTCGCGATCAAGGGCCTGGTGAGCCGCGATGACGTGGTTGTCGACCTCACCGAGGAGGAGTACCGCGCCGACGCCTCCGTGCTCGACGGCGTGAAGCTCGCCGGGACCGGCAGCATTGCCTCACGCATGTGGACCAAGCCCGCCCTGTCCATCATCGGCTTTGACGCCCCGGCCGTGGACGTAGCTTCCAACACCTTGCTGCCGCGGGCCCGGGCCAAGTTCAGCCTGCGCCTGGCCCCGGGGCAGGACCCGGCAGCCGCCATGGAGGCTGTCCGCCAGCACGTCGAAACCCACGCCCCGTTCGGCGCTGAGGTGGTGTTCACCCCGGGGGAGAGCGGCAACTCATTCCTGACGGACACGAGCTCGAAGGCCGCGTCCGTGGCCATGTGGGCCCTGGGCGAGGCCTGGGGCGTGCCCGCCGTCGAAATGGGAATCGGCGGATCGATCCCCTTCATCGCGGACCTCACCGAGCTCTACCCGGACGTGCAGATCCTGGTCACCGGCGTCGAGGATCCCGATTCCCGAGCCCACAGCGCCAACGAATCCCTGCACCTGGGCGACTTCCGGAACGCAATTGTCGCCGAGGCCCTGCTGCTCGCGCGCCTGAACACCGAAGGCGCGCTCTAGCCCCCGCGCCCGGCGCGTCCCGGGGAACATCCAGCCGTCTCCCACGGTTACGTCAGAAGTTAGAGCTACAGGGCTGCGCGAAGTAGCATGTAGCTATAGCCCATACCGTTTAAGTAGGGGCGGGCACCGTGCGAGCGGGGCCGCCACCACCGTTGCAAGAAGGTAGGCCATGAGCACTACAACCAATGAAAACAGCGCCGGCAACTCTGCCGCCGAGGCCGGCGAGCTGGCCACGCACGAGGTCATGCTGACCGACGTCGCGGCTGGAAAGGTCCGCAGCCTGCTGGAGCAGGAAGGCCGCACCGATCTGCGCCTCCGCGTTRCCGTGCAGCCCGGCGGTTGCTCCGGCCTGATTTACCAGCTCTACTTCGACGAGCGGCTGCTCGACGGGGATGCAGTGCGCGACTACGACGGGGTCGAAGTCGTCGTCGACAAGATGAGCGTTCCTTACCTCAGCGGTGCCAGCATCGATTTCGAGGACACCATCGCCAAGCAGGGCTTCACGATCGATAACCCGAATGCCGGCGGGTCCTGCGCCTGCGGAGATTCTTTCCACTAATTCCTTCCACTAAGGCCGGGCATTTTGCCCGGCCTTAGTGCCGCAGGATCCTCAACGAGCGGCGCCTACAAAAGGCTCCCGACGCACGGTGTGGACATGTGGGCGAAAACTCCCGGGGAGCGGTAAGCTCTACACCGAGTAGTAAAACTTTTCGTTTGCCCTGCCCGTAATTTGCGGGGCAACAGCAACAAGTAGGAAGGGCCGTCTGTGAGTTCGCAGAACCGAACCGGCAGCCGACGCAAACAGATCACTACGATCACTGGCTTGGCACTAGCCGGCGCGTTGGCTTTGACTGGATGTTCACCAGAGGTACAGAAGGGCTGGTTGCCCACCGAGCGTGGCACCACCAATCACACTGACCTCATCATGGACCTCTGGGTCAACTCATGGATTGCCGCGCTGGTCGTCGGCATCATCACCTGGGGCCTGATGATCTGGTGCATCGTCGCTTACCGGCGCCGCAAGGGCACCGTGGGCTTCCCGCGCCAGAACAGCTTCAACCTTCCGCTTGAAGTGTTCTACCTGACGATCCCGCTGTTCATGGTCCTGGTGTTCTTCTACTTCACCGACCGCGACCAGCAGTCGATCGATGACCGCTCAACGCCGGCCGACGTCGTCGTCGACGTCCGCGGCAAGCAGTGGGCGTGGGACTTCAACTACTTGAAGGGCAACGTCGTCACCGAGGACGTACACGAAGCGGGCGTCCAGGCGCACCTGACCGGTAACGACGTGGACAAGAACAAGCTGCCCACCCTGTACCTGCCGGTCAACAAGTCGGTTGACCTCGAGCTCAACGCGCGCGACGTCATCCACTCTTTCTGGGTCCCTGCCTTCCTGCAGAAGCGCGACATGATTCCAGGCAAGACCAACTACATCCGGTTGACGCCCACCAGGGAGGGCACCTACGACGGTAAGTGCGCCGAACTCTGTGGCGAGTACCACTCCGAAATGCTGTTCCGCGTGAAGGTTGTCTCCGAGTCGGAGTTCCAGGCGCACATGAACCAGCTGCGCCAGGACGGGAACACCGGCCTGCTCGGTGAAGAGTACGACCGCAACCCGGCCCCGGCCGAAACCAAGTAAGGGGAGCGACGTGGCAACTTACACTCAATCCGCCGGGATCCTCGAGGCTCCCGTAGTACCGAAGTCCAAGGGACGCATCGTCGTCAACTGGATCACCTCGACCGACCACAAAACGATCGGGTACATGTACCTGATCGCGTCGTTCATCTTCTTCTGCTTCGGCGGCATCATGGCGCTGCTGATCCGTGCCGAGCTCTTCGAGCCCGGCATGCAGATCCTGCAGACCAAAGAGCAGTACAACCAGCTCTTCACCATGCACGGCACCGTCATGCTGCTGATGTTCGCGACGCCGCTGTTCGCCGGCTTCACCAACGTCATCATGCCGCTGCAGATCGGTGCCCCCGACGTCGCCTTCCCGCGACTGAACGCGCTGGCCTTCTGGTTCTTCCTCTTCGGCTCCACGATCGCCGTCTCCGGGTTCATCACCCCGCAGGGTGCCGCGTCGTTCGGCTGGTTCGCGTACGCGCCGCTGTCCAACACGACGTTCAGCCCCGGCGTGGGCGGTGACCTCTGGGTCTTCGGCCTGGCGCTSTCCGGCTTCGGCACCATCCTCGGCGCCGTCAACTTCATCACCACCATCATCTGCATGCGCGCCCCGGGCATGACCATGTGGCGGATGCCGATCTTCACCTGGAACGCCCTCGTGACCTCCATCCTGGTCCTGATGGCCTTCCCGCCGCTGGCCGCCGCGCTGTTTGCCCTCGGCGCCGACCGCCGCTTCGGTGCGCACATCTTCGATCCCGAGAACGGCGGCGCCGTCCTCTGGCAGCACCTGTTCTGGTTCTTCGGCCACCCTGAGGTGTACATCATCGCGCTGCCGTTCTTCGGCATCGTCTCGGAGATCTTCCCGGTCTTCAGCCGCAAGCCGATCTTCGGCTACAAGGGCCTGGTCTACGCGACCATCTCCATCGCCGCCCTGTCCGTGACTGTGTGGGCCCACCACATGTAYGTCACCGGMTCGGTSCTGCTGCCGTTCTTCTCCTTCATGACGATGCTSATCGCSGTWCCSACCGGYGTGAAGTTCTTCAACTGGATCGGCACCATGTGGCGCGGTTCCATCACGTTCGAGACCCCCATGCTGTGGAGCATCGGCTTCCTGGCGACGTTCCTCTTCGGCGGCCTCACCGGCATCATCCTGGCCTCGCCGCCGCTGGACTTCCACGTCTCGGACTCCTACTTCGTTGTGGCGCACTTCCACTACGTGGTCTTCGGCACCGTCGTGTTCGCCATGTTCGCCGGGTTCTACTTCTGGTGGCCTAAGTGGACCGGCAAGATGCTCAACGAGCGCCTCGGCAAGATCCACTTCTGGATGCTGTTCCTGGGCTTCCACGGCACCTTCCTGATCCAGCACTGGCTCGGCGTCGAGGGCATGCCCCGCCGTTACGCCGACTACATGCCGCAGGACAACTTCACGTGGATGAACCAGTTCTCCACCATCGCCTCGTTCGTCCTCGGCGCCTCGCTGATTCCGTTCTTCTGGAACGTCTACATCACCTGGCGCAGCAACGAGCGTGTGGAAGTTGACGACCCGTGGGGCTTCGGTGCCTCGCTGGAATGGGCCACGTCCTGCCCGCCGCCGCGCCACAACTTCACCTCCCTGCCCCGCATCCGCTCCGAGCGTCCTGCCCTGGACCTGCACCACCCGGAGCTCTCCCAGTCCTACACCGCGGATTCGCCTGCTCCGGCAGCAGCGGCTCTCGGTAACGCCGACCAGAAGGACACCGCCAAGTGAAAATCGAATCAAGGATCTTTGGCTTCGGCGTCTTCTTCTTCRTGCCCGTTGCATTCATCTACGGATACCTGACCAACTGGACTGAGTGGGTGGGCGCACTGGCCATCCTGCTGGTTGGCGGACTCGCCGGCATGATCGGCGCTTACCTCGGCTTCACCGGCCGCCGCGTGGGCATGCGCCCCGAGGACCGCAACGACGCCGAGATCCACGAAGGCGCCGGCGAGCAGGGACACTTCAGCCCCTGGAGCTGGTGGCCGCTGATGCTGGGCCTGTCCTGCGCCGCAGGGTTCCTCGGCCTGGCCGTGGGCTGGTGGATCGTCTTCATCGCCGGCGGGATGGCAGTGGTCGCACTGGTCGGCTGGGTCTACGAGTACAGCCGCGGTGACCACGCGCACTAGCGCCCACCCGGACTAAAAGTTCAGAACGCACGACGGCGGGCCCCACCATTGGTGGGGCCCGCCGTCGTTGTGTCTTGGTTCTTGAGTTCCTGCCGGCCGGGTGCGGCGCGTCCCTGCACGCCCAGCCCGCCTGCGCAGCGTCCCTCCTGGAGGGCGGCACCGCACTGCGGGCCGCCGAATGGGAGCGGGGAGGCCCTCAGGCGGCGGCTGCCGATTCCAAGAGGATCCGGAGTTCCTCCAGCGCACCCTCTGCCTCTGCGGGGCTGCAGGAGGCCGGGAGGGCGTCCGCAGCGACGGCCAGCTCCACCTCACAGCCGCACTCGAAGTCCTCGGTCATGACCTCCAGCAGCGAGCGGGCGTCGACGCCTGGCCTGCCGTCCTTGCTGATGGTCACTGGGAGGCCGGTCGCCGTGACAGCCCGGACAAATACTGCCGCGGGCCGGGCGTGGAGGCCGATGGCGGCCGTGACGATTGCCTTGCGAACTGGCAACGGGACTCCCTCATGCTGGTGTTGTGCTGTACGTGTTGCTGCTGCACGGGCTGGCCACGCGAACGGTGACCCAGATGGAGGGCGTCCGGCAGGCAGTCCGTCAGACCGGGCGGCCGGCATTGCCCCGGCTCCGGCCTGTACCTACAAGGGTAGCGGCGGGGGAGGACCCGGCACGACTTGAGTCGGCGGCGTGGTCTAGACCTTCCGGGTCACGGGCTTACCCTTGAGATATGAGTGTATTTCCCGCGCCGGGCCGCATCCGGAGGCTGAACCATGGCGTCCACTAACGCGTCCAAGATGATTGGCGAGATCGACCGTCAGAGCGGGGTACCAATCTATGTGCAGTTGCGCGAGATCCTCCGCGCGCACATCGCCGCCGCGTGCCCGCCTGGATCCGCGCTGCCCTCCGAACGGGACCTCGCCCAGCGCTTCGGCCTCGCCCGGATGACCGTGCGCCAGGCCATCGATGCCCTCGTGGGTGAGGAAGTGATTGAACGCGTCGTGGGCCTGGGCACGTTTGTGCGCAAACCCAAACTGGATCTCCAGGTAAAGCTGACTTCCTACAGCGARGAGATGCAGCGCCGCGGCATGGTCCCGGCCGCCAAGGTCCTGAGCTTCGAACAAATTGGCGCCAGCGCGTTCCTGGCCCGTGAGCTGCAGTTGGAGGAGGGGACACCCCTGGTCCGGTTCCGGCGCCTCCTGCTGGCCGACAACGAACCGATGAGCGTGGACGAAAACTTCATCCCGGCCCACCGGGTTCCCGGCCTGCTGGACGGCGAACCGCCCACATCGCTCTACAACGTGCTGAGCGAACGCTACGGGCTGGTGATGGAATGGGGCGAGGACATGATCGAGGCGACGGCTGCGTCGCCGTCCACGGCCCGTCTCTTGAACGTTGAGGTCGGCACCCCGCTGCTCAAGATCCAGCGCCACGCGTTCGTGGCCCGCGCCATGGTGGACTACTCCGTGTCCTACTACCGGGCTGACCGCTACAAGCTCTGGGTGCCCCTGCAGCGCCCTGGCGTCCGGCCCACCCGGAACTACGCCTCAGGGTACCGCCCCTAACCTCAGCAACGCGGGGTCACGACGCGTCCATCCCGAAGGGGTTGATGGGCGCGAGGTGACCCCGCGTTGCCTCTTGTTTCTGCAGCTTCGGGGGGACGCAGGAAGGCCCGGTCCCAAGGGACCGGGCCTTCCTTTGTATTGCTTGGTGCCGCCTAGTGGCTCAGCGACTTCGACTCAGCGGTTTCGATCGCTTCGTGGGCGCCGTGGTGGCCGTGAGCGGCCTCCAGCTCTGCCGGGGTGGCCGGGGCAACCCGGTCCTCGAAGAACCAGCGGGACAGCTTCGCGCGGCGCTTTTCCTTGCGGTCAACGACGCCGTGCTCGTTCGGCACCGCGGGCAGCGGGGCCGGTGACTCGAAGCCGACCAGCTTGTAGCGCTTGTATTCATCCAGCGGGGCGTGGACCTCGATGAACTCGCCGTGCGGCAGGCGCACGATGCGGCCGGTTTCACGGCCGTGCAGGGCAATCTCGCGGTCCTTGCGCTGGAGCGCCAGGGCGACGCGCTTGGTGACGATGAACGCGATGACCGGGCCGATGAAGAACAGTGCGCGCAGCCAGTAGGTGACATCGTTCAGGGCCACGTGGAAGTGGGTGGCGATGAGGTCCGAGCCGGCCGCTGCCCACATCACGCAGTACCAGACGAAACCGGCCATGCCGATTGCCGTACGGGTAGGAGCGTTGCGGGGGCGGTCCAGGACGTGGTGCTCGCGGTTGTCCTTGGTGATCCAGCGTTCAATCCACGGGTAGGCGAACATGACCGTGAAGAGGATGCCCGCCGGGACGAGTGCCGGCAGCAGCACGTTGAACGTGAACATGTGGCCGAACCAGATCTGCTCGACCTTCCAGTCGCCGATCGTGCCCGGCATCAGGCGGAGGGCGCCGTCAACGAAGCCGATGTACCAGTCAGGCTGGGTGCCCGCAGAAACCGGGGAGGGGTCGTACGGGCCGTAGTTCCAGATCGGGTTGATGGTGAAGAACGCCGCCATGATGGCAACGACACCGAACACGATGAAGAAGAAGCCGCCGGCCTTTGCCGCGTAAACCGGTCCCAGGGGGTAGCCGACGACGTTGCCGTCGTTGCGGCCCGGGCCGGGGTACTGCGTGTGCTTGTGCACAACCACCATGAAGAGGTGCATCACGATCATCAGCAGGATGAGCGCGGGAACCAGGAGGATGTGGAGCATGTACAGGCGGCTGATGATCATGGTGCCCGGGAACTCGCCGCCGAAGAGGAAGAACGAGGTGTAGGTGCCGATGACCGGGATGGACTTGATGACGCCGTCGATGATGCGCAGGCCGTTGCCGGAGAGCAGGTCATCGGGGAGCGAGTAGCCGGTGAAGCCTGCGGCCATGGACAGGATGAGCAGAACGCTGCCCACCACCCAGTTCAGTTCGCGGGGCTTCCGGAATGCGCCGGTGAAGAACACGCGGAGCATGTGCACGGAGACAGATGCGACGAACAGCAGGGCAGCCCAGTGGTGTACCTGGCGCATGAACAAGCCGCCGCGGACATCGAAGGAGATGTTCAGGGAGGAGCTGTATGCCACCGACATTTCAACGTTCTTCAGCGGCGTGTACGAGCCCGCATAATGCGTCTCCGCCATGGACGGATCGAAGAAGAACGTCAGGAACGTGCCCGAGAGCAGCAGAATGACGAAGGAGTACAGCGCCACTTCGCCGAACATGAACGACCAGTGGTCCGGGAAGACCTTCCGGCCGAATTCGCGAAGGATTCCGGAGCCGCCAACACGCTGGTCGACGAAGTCGGTGATGCGGCCGCCTGTGGTTTTGGCGACGAAAACAGGGGCATCAGGCGTTGTTGTTGAGGACATGCTGCTCACGCTCCCAGTAGGTCGGTCCAACGGGTTCATGGAAGTCGCTCGTGGCGACGAGGTAGCCCTCAGCGTCGACTGCGATAGGCAGCTGGGGGAGGGGGCGGCTGGCCGGGCCGAAGATAACCTTGCACTGCTGGGTCAGGTCGAAGGTTGACTGGTGGCACGGGCACAGAAGGTGGTGGGTCTGCTGTTCGTACAGGGCAACAGGGCAGCCAACGTGGGTGCAGATCTTGGAGTATGCAACGATTCCGTTGTAGGCCCAATCTGCGCGCTCGGGGGAGGGGTTGAGCAGTGCCGGGTCCAGGCGCATGAGCAGAACGACCGATTTGGCCTTCTCGTTCAGCTTTCCTTCGCTCAGTTCGTTCAGCCCTTCGGGGATGACGTGGAACGCGGAGCCCATGGTGACGTCCGCGGCCTTGATGGGGGTGCCATCCGGGTCGCGGGCCAGCCGCTTGAGCCTGCCGTCCGGGGCCGGGGCCCACAGAGTGTGGGCCAGCTTGTCGTCCGGACGGGGACCGAGGTCACCGAAGATGGCCAGGGCCGGCAGGGGGGCGAGGGCGACGGCGCCGAGCAGGGTGTTGCGGATCAGYGGCCGGCGCTTAATGCCGGTTTCCTCGACGATGTCATCGACGATGCGCACGGCAGCCTGGCGGTCTTCCTCAGTGCGGATCGCGTGGCGCTCTTCCGAGACTTCGTGGTCCGGCATAAGGGCCTTGGCCCAGTGGACGATACCGGTGCCGATGCCCAGCATCGCGAAAGCGGTGCCGATGCCCAGCAGGGCATTCTGGAGGCGGATCGTGGCGATCGCGGAGTCTTGCCCCAGATCGATCGCGAAATACGCCACCAGGAATATCAAGGTGCCAACGACCGAGATGCCGAACAGAAGGGCTACCTGCCGTTCTGCCTTTTTTGCGGCCTTCGGGTCCGTGTCAGCCAGGCGCAAACGGTGCGGGGGAATTCCAGGATCCTGGAACTTCTCCACCTCATTCTGACCAGCCGTAGCTACGGTGCCCGAGTCGTTCGGACCGCCGTCACTATGGTTGCCCATAATTCGCCTCATCCTTCTCTCGTCTCGGCGAGTGCCGAGTTAGGTTTCAATTCAAACTGCTGACGGGTCAGCAGAAAATTCTTACAGGTGCAAGGTCCGCTTATGAAGTGCGGGAAGTCAGCCAAATGGTGAACGCGATGATGACGCCCAGCCCGGCGATCCAGACAAAGAGACCTTCGGAGACCGGTCCCAAAGCACCAAGATCGGCGCCGCCGGGTGAACCGTTGGCCTCAATCTGCTTCAGGTAGGTGATGATGTCGCGCTTCCCCTCGGGGGAGATGTTCGCGTCACTGAAAACCGGCATGTTCTGGGGGCCGGTGACCATTGCTTCGTAGATGTGCTGCCCGGAGACACCCGCGAGGGCAGGGGCAAACTTGCCCCGGGTCAGTGCGCCGCCTGCAGCGGCGGCGTTGTGGCACATGGCGCAGTTGGTGCGGAACAGCTCTCCACCGTTGGCGGCGTCGCCCTTCTCATCGAGCACGCCTGCCTCGGGGATGRCCGGTCCGGGGCCGAGGGA
>NZ_JBFTNJ010000046.1:0-30355 GCF_056397425.1 Arthrobacter sp. 05N33_2 | reverse complement strand
TTCGGACACCGGTGAGCCGTTTTCCCGCGAGTTCGTCAGGGCAAGCTCCTGAGCCCGATTCTCCACCTCCTCAGCGATCCGGAGAAGGTAGCTGGCGCGCTCAGACGGGGTAAGCCGGGGCCACTCGCCCTGAAAGGCACGCTGGGCAGAGCCGACGGCGGCGTCCAGGTCTTCCGGCGTTCCGTCCGGCACCGAGCCCCACACTTCGCCCGTAGCGGGGTCGGTCACCGGGTTGCGGCCGGTGCCCCGCGAGGGCTGCCACGCGCCGTCGACAAAGATCGTATCCACATGCGTATGCGGCAGGGACAGCTCCGTCCGGGCTACCAGGGCAGGAGCATCATGCGTGGCGGAGGTCATCGGATCACCGCCGTCTTAAGAAGGGCGTTGGATCGGTTTAGGTCCGCGGCGGCCATATCGTGGGCGGCCTGGGTGATGAGTTCGGGCACGATCTCGGTGGCCAGCCTGTCGGTGTACGTGGCCGGGTCCATGGCGAACCAGGAGGAGGCGAGGGCGATCCCGGCGCGGTCGAAGCGCCATAGCCTGTCGGCATCGCGCATCAGGGCGTCTTCCAGGGACCGGGCCACCGGCCGGGTGTCGTGGCCGTCGATGATCTCGCAGACGCGCTCAATGAATTCGGTGGAGTATCCCAGGGCCGGGAGCACCCGGCGGGCCACTTCGCAGCCCTGCTGCTCGTGTTCGTAGCGGATGGCGGCCTTCCGCCAGTCACCGGTGAAGCCCTCGGATATGATGCGGGATTCATCAACGTGGGCCCAGCCAGTGTCGTGCAGCACGGTGGCCACGCGCACCAGTTCAGCGTCGGCGCCGGGATAGGCCCGGCACAGCCGTTCGGCGTAGGCCAAGGAAATCGGCAAGTGGATGTCGTTTCCGCGTGTCCGCGTCTCATGGACCACGGCCTTCCACAGCGCGTCGAGTTCCTGAACGGCAGCCGGGGTATTGCAGATCGCGGTGGTGTCTACCGGACCAGCCGCGGGAACAGGCCGGACGCTGTACTCCGCGGCAAAGGCCTGGGCCGGCACGTCCACCGGTTCAGCGGCGGGGCTGGCTGCGACCGGAGTCTTGGGGGTGCTCATAATGCTCCTTCGGGTGGGCCGGCGTACTGTCTGAGTGCAGTTGGCTGTCCGTGGTGATGGTCTTGAGTTGCGTGGCGGGATCCGCCGCGGCGTCGGCAGGGATGTTCTGGCCCTTTGCCAGTGCGTTCTTGACGGCCATGAAGTCCAGCGGGGCGTTGACGCAGTCCGCGGCGATGACCTGGCCCTGGCGGTAGTACAGGACGCTGAACTTCCCGCGGTCCTCGTCCCGCCGGAGTACCGTCTGGTCGCAGCCGTTGCACAGTCCGGCGATCTGCAACTTGAGGTCCGCCTGATTGGACCAGAACCACGGGATCCCGGCGTATTCCTCGCGCCGCCCGGTCAGCGAGTAGGCGGCCACCTTCGCGTGTTCGATGGCGTTGTTGACGCTTTCCAGCCGGATCCGCTCCCCCGGCTCCGACCCTGGCACCGGGTTGGGCATGTTGGCGCAGTCGCCGATCGCCACCGTTGTGCCGTCCGAGGCGAGCGCGAAGCGGTCCACCACAATCCCGTTGTCCACCGTCAGCCCGAGCTGTTCGGCGAGCTGTGTGTTGGGAATGACGCCGATCCCCACGAGCACAATCTGCGCGGAGAGCTCTGTGCCGTCCTGGAGTTCGACGCCGGCGACCGCGCTACCGCCCTCGCTGGCTGTGAAGCGCTTGGCGCTGGTGTGGAGCCGGATGTCCAGACCGCGGGAACGGTGCGCCTGCAGGAAGTACGCGGCCGTCTCATCTCCCACGGCCCGGCCAACGAGCCGCGGACCGAATTCCAGAACCGTGACGTTCTTGCCCATCTTCCGCAGGCTGGACGCGGCCTCCAGTCCGATGAATCCGCCGCCGATCACCACCACATCCGTGGCATCCCCCACCCGCGCCTTGAGTGCCAGCGCGTCGTCGGCGTTGCGGAGGTACAGCACGCCGTCGAGGTTCCCGCCCTCAATCTCCAGCTTGCGGGCCCGGGCGCCGACCGTGAGCGCCAGCCGCTTGAAAGGRAACTGTTTTCCGGCGGAAGAATGCGCGACCCCGGAGCCGTCGGGTTCCTTGTCGATCCGGACGATGTATTCGCCCTTGACCAGGGCCACGTTGTGTCCGGCCCAGTAATCGTTGGAGCGGAAGATCAGTGATTCGCTCTCTACCGTGCCCTGCAGGAACTCCTTGGACAGGGCCGGCCGCTGGTAGGGTCGGTGGTCCTCGTCTCCGAGCAGGGTGATGTGTTCGTCGAAGCCGAGTGCCCGCAGCGATACAGCAAGCTGGACCCCGGACTGGCTGGCGCCGATGATCAGGAGCCCCGTGCGCGTTGGAGTGCTTTGCTCCGCGACGAGGGTGTCAGTTGCCTGCTCCACTGCTTCCGCGCCCACGGCTACACCTGGGTTTCCGGGGTGGTGACGAACAGCTCCACCGCGTCCGTGAGCCGGAGCTGGCAGGACAGCCGCGAGTTGTCCTCACGGTCGACGGCGGTGCCGTAGAGCATCTCGTCTTCCATGTCCTCCATCGGCGGAAGCTGCGAAAGGCAGTCCTCGCGGACGAAGACATGGCAGGTAGCGCAGGACAATGAGCCGCCGCATTCGGCGACGATCCCGGGGACGCCGTTGCGGACGGCCGTTTCCATGACTGAATCGCCGGGGTTTCCCTGGACGTCGCGGACAGCGCCCCCGGCGTCGGTGAAATGAACCGTTGGCATGTGGTTCTCCTTAGGTTGAATCGGATGATGGCAGGCAAGGGAGCGCCTCAGATGAACTGGCGGCCGCCGTCCACCACCATGGTCTGGCCCGTGTAGTAGGAACTGTCCGGCCCAGCCAGGAAGAGGGCCGCGCCCACGATGTCCTCGGGCTGGCTGGCCCGCTTGATGGCCCCGCGGTCCACACCGTAGTTCTCGGCGTTCTCCATCAGGCCGTAGCTGGCTTCGGTGAGCGTGAAGCCGGGGGCGATCGCGTTGACCGTGATCCCCCGGCGGCCCAGTTCCTTGGCCATCACCCGGGTCAGGGCCACCACGCCGCCCTTGGACGCGACGTAGTGGAGCCACTGTTCCGAGCCGCTGAAGATGGTGGCGCTGGAGAGGTTGATGACGCGCCCGCCCTCGGGCAGGTACGGGCTCGCCGCGCGGGTCACGAGCCAGGGGCCCTTGAGGTTGACGTTCATCACCAGGTCCCATTCGGCCGGGTCGATGTCCTCGAACGGGCTGCGGGTCACCCCCGCGTACACCGCCGCGTTGTTGAGGACGACGTCGATGCTTCCGTTCCCGAAGTCCGCGCAGTCCCGTGCGAGGATCTCAGTGGAGTCCACGCTGGTGACGTCCGCCGGGAAGGCGGCGGCCTCGGCGCCGAGTTCGCGGACCAGTTTGGCCGTCTGCTCAGCGCCCTCGAGGTTGATGTCGGCGACCGCCACGCGGTACCCGCGGCCGGCAAAGCCGAGCGCAAACGCCCTGCCCAGCCCGCCGGCGGCACCGGTGATCAGGACGGTCCTTGCAGCCGGAGCGTTCAGCTCAGACATGACTGTGGCTGTGCGCGTGGGCGCCGGGTCCGGTCGCCAGGAGCTCCGGTCGGTCGGCATCGAGGATCTGCACGGTGCCCTTGGTGCCGTCCACCCGGAGCCGCTGGCCGGTCTTGATGGTGGTGGAGGCGGAACCCGTTCCGGTCACCGCCGGAAGACCGTACTCCCGGCAGACGATCGCCGCGTGGCTCATCATGCCGCCGATGTCCGTGACCGTGGCCTTGATCTTGCCGAAGATCGGGCCCCAGGACGGCGCGGTGACGGTGGCCACCAGGATCTCGCCCTGCTGGACCTCGGAGAGCTGGTCCGCGTCGGTGATGACGCGGGCCAGGCCCTCCACCACGCCCGGCGAGGCAGCCATGCCGCGCAGGCCCCCGCCCTCCACTTCCTCGCCGGCGCCCAGCCACTGCTGGACCTGCTCGGTGGTGATGCCCCACAGCATCCGGGTAAAGGGTTCGGTGATGGATTCCGGCGGGGTGTTCAGGGCAGGGGCAGGCCGGGCGGTCTTGAGCGCGTCCACGATTCCGCGGCGGCGCTCGATCTCTGCCGGCCAGTAGTCGGGACCGATCGGCTTGGCACCGACGCCCCAGCCCGTGACCAGGTCGAACAGCGCGTCGCGGACCTCGTTGCGGCCCAAGTAGAGGAGGTCGTCCGGTTCAGTCCAGAAACCCTCGGCCTGCATCATGCGGGACAGCTCGCGGATCTTGCGCCAGAAGACGCCCATGGTCCAGTGCTCGATGTAGAAGTTGTGGTTCTCCACGTACGGGTAGGCGGTGGCGGCGAGGCCGCGCTTGGCGTCGAAGAGGGCCCGGTTTTCGCCTTCGAGCAGCTCGCGGTATTCCTCGATGATGCGGTCGCGTTCTGCGATGAGCGCCTCCACCGGCCGCATGATTTCCTGGCCCTCGTCCACGCGGCGGATGTAGTCCGCGACGTAGCCGAGCGGGATTTCCTGGTGTTCGTTCCAGTACTTGTCGTGGCCGTAGAAGCCGTTGCCCACGGTGAAGTTGAACCACGGGTCCTTGGCGGCATCGTACTGGGACGTCCAGCGGTCACCGCCGGGGGCCGCGGCGATGGCAGCCAGGGTGGCCTCGACGTCGTCGGTGTTGCTGAAGTGGGCCTGGATCCCAAGTTCCACGGCAAGCTTGGCGAGCTGCTTGAGCTCGTCATCCGGGCGGAAGAGCTCCATGTCCACGCCCTGCACCATGGTGGCGATGGACTGGTCCGGGATGTTGGGGAAGACCTGCTTGCAGAAGTTGAAGAAGTCCAGGTAGGCGATGTAGCCGAGGTTGAGGAACTCGAAGTGGTACTGCCAGTTCTGGTAGGCCAGCTGGATGAGCCGGTCGTAGCTTTCCAGGAGCTTCTCGGAGCCGTCCTTGCCCTTGCCGGAGAGGATGTCCTCCATGGGGACCAGGTCCGGGAGCTTGGGGAAGGAAATGGTTTCCATCTCGTCGATGGTGCCCTTGACCTTGACGTGCCACTGCTTGAGCAGCTGGTCCCAGTTCTGGAAGTAGTGGCCAACGCGCTGTTCGAACAGGGGCACGCGGGCGGCGATCTGGTCCGCCGGGACCGGGATGGGCGACATGTAGAGGTAGCCCAGGTGGACGCGGAACTCGATGCCGTTGGCGTTGGGGATCATCAGGTGCCGGGCGTTGTACTGGCCAAGGCACTTGACCGCGAACTCGCCGCCGATGGTCTCGAAGGGCTTGAACACGATGGGCCAATGCTGGCTGTCGCAGAACCAGAACTTGGCGTCCTCCTGCTCCTTGAGCTTGTCCTGGAAGACCAGATAGTACGGGTAGATCTTTTCCCAGCCCTCGGCCCCGGCGGGGACCGCGAGCTCGGAGGGTTTGGGGAAGGACTTCAGGGACATGGCGGTCCTTTCAATACGGGCTCGGCGTTGAGCCTGGGTGACGTAGCGGACTAGCGGGTCGGAACGTTCTAGAAGGACGGCTTCAGCAGTGAGGCGGTGATGCTGCCGAGGCTAAAGCCGGTGGCGGACGACGGCGCCGGGCCGGCCGGCGTCGTGATGGCCGGCGTCGTGGTGGCTGGCGTTGTCGGGGAAGCGGGTGCTGCCGCAGAAGTGGCGGGGCTGAGTCCGCTGAAGTAGCCGCCGGCGGCTGCCGAGGATGGGACAACAGGCTTCGAGGAGTGCACGGTTTCCGGGCGGGACTGCAGCAGGAGCAGGTTCTCCCCGTCCGGCAAGTCCGCATCGAGGGCCCACTCGATGTCCTGCGGGCACTTGTAGTGCTTCTCCGCGCGCTTGGCCATCTGCGCGACGGCGGTGAGCTCGGCGCCGGTGAGGCTGCGGCGGCCGCGGCGTTCGGCGTCGACCTCCCGCTCCACCAGGCGGCCGGCAACAGCGTCCGGGACGAGTTCGGCGTGCTTGTCGCCGAGGTGTTCGGAGACGACCGCCAGCGTGACCTTGTCCAGCATGATGTTGTCCGGCGTGACCTGGCCGGAGACCACCATCTCCCCCACCCCGTAGGAGGAGTCGATAGTGATCTTGGAACGGTCGCCGTTGGTGGGGTCCATGGTGATGGCGACGCCGGAGACCCGTGCGTTGACCATCTTCTGCACCACGACCGCCATCGAGAGGCCCTCGTTGGGGATGTTGTTCTTGAGCCGGTAGATGATGGCGCGGGATGTGAAGAGCGAGGCCCAGCACTGGCGGATGTGCTCGGTGACGGCCTTGACGCCGTCGAGCCAGAGGTAAGTGTCCTGCTGGCCGGCGAAGGAGGCGTCCGGCAGGTCCTCGGCGGTGGCGCTGGAGCGAACGGCCACCGGGACCGGCGACTCAAAGCGGGACATCAGGGACTCGTAGGCGGCGACGGTGAGCTCGCGCAGGGCCTGAGGCACCGCGCGGGAGCGGATGTCCGCCCGGATCGCGGCGGACACCCTATCCACCTGGCCCATGTCATCGGGGTCCAGTCCTGCAAGGAGCTGGTGGATGTCCCGGGTGATCCCGGCTTCCTCCATGAAGGCATCGAACTGCGCGGTGGTGACCACGAAGCCGGGCGGGACGGGCATGCCGGCGGAGGTCATGGTGACCAGGGAGGCGCCCTTGCCGCCAAGGTTTTCGAGCTTCGGTTCGATGCCGCCGTCGAAGAACTGGACGTATTCGTTGCTCTGCATATTTCTCAGGCCTTCCAGGTGACGGGGACGGTCTCGGGGACGCGGAAGGAGAGGTTCTCCCGGAAGGAGATGGTTTCCGGATGCTCCAGCTGCAGCTCCGGGACGATCCGGACCACTTCCTCGAGGGCGATCTTGGCTTGGAGCTTGGCGAGCATGTTGCCCAGGCAGTAGTGGATGCCAAACCCGAAGGACAGGTGCTCGCGGGCGTTGGGGCGGGTGATGTCGAAGTCCTCGCCGGCGTCGAACTTGGTGTCATCCCGGTTGGCTGAGCCCATGAGGAGCAGCAACTGTGCGCCTTCTTCGATGGCGACGCCGCCAACTTCAGCGTCCTTGAGGGCCTTGCGGCGCCAGCCGACGATCGAGCCGGCGTAGCGCAGGACTTCGTCGATGGCGGCGGGAATTTTTTTCGGGTCCTCCACCAGCTGCTTCCACTGCTCGGGGCGGGCCAGGAGTTCGCGGAGGGCRTTGGAGATCAGCGTGGTGGTGGTCTCGTGGCCGGCGAAGAGCAGGCTATAGAGGACGGAAGCGACCTCGTGGTCGGAGATTTCGGCGCCGTCCTGCTGCGCTTTGACCAGGTCCGCGGTGAGGTTGTCGCCGCCTTCCTCGTGAGCCACCCTGACTAGCCGGAGGCATTCCTGCCAGTACTCCACCAGGTTGTGGGCGTGCGGGATCTGTTCGTCGTCAGTGAGGTCGCCCCACGTCATGGCGGCGCGGGAATCGCTCCAGCGCTTGAAGGTGTCGACCTGGGCTACGTCTGCGCCGATCAGGGTGAGGATGGTGATGGTGGGGACGTCGTAAGCAAGGTCCTTGACCATGTCGCCGCGGCCTTCCGGCCGGGCCAGCATTTCTTCAAGCAGTCCGACGACGTTTTGCCGGATGAACGGTTCCAGAGCCTTGTAGCGGCGGGGGGTGAAGGCCTTTTGCACCACGGCGCGGATGCGGGTGTGCTCCGGCGGGCGGCGGGCGGAGAGGCCCGAGTAGGCGGTGAAGCCGCCGTCGTCCATGATCTTCTTGGCCGCGGCACCGCGTTCGCGGACAGGCGCCTGGGCGTTTTCGCTGGAGAAAGTCTCCCAGTCTTCAAAGACGGCCTTGATGTCGTCATAGCGGGAGACGACATAGAGGCCGATCCGCTCGTCGAACATCACGGGCTGCTCGGCCCGGAGTTCGGCGTAGGCGGGGAAGGGATCCTTCATCTGGAACGGCTCGTAGCCGTGGTGCCCCGTAGGGGCTTCGGCGCCGTGTCCGAAGGGACAGCGGCCGGCCGTTTCARTCGACGATGACATCTGGGCTCCTTGGTTTTCCGGTCCCGCTGACAGCAGCAGTGCATGCCGGGGGTTCTTCCTCCAGTGTGGCCCCCGTCACCTCGCGATGGCAGGAAAGGCTTCCACTGAGCGGAAGTCACTTTGCCGCGGGCCTGCAGCTGCAGGGTTCGGCCTAGTGCGATGCCGCAGTGTGGCTGCCCAGCAGCGTTTCCAGCGGGATCCGCGCGGTGGCGCGTTCGATCTGCGCCGAGATGCCCCTCAGGACGGGAAGGTGGCGGCTCATCGTGGCGGCCTGGCTCGTGGGAAGCACCAGGCCGATCGCGGCGCCGATTCTGCCGGTGTGGAAGACCGGGACGGCGATGGAGCACGAGCCCAGCCGGACTTCCTCGAGCGTAGTGGCGTAGCCCTGCTCCCGGATCTGGGTCAGTTCGGCGGCCAGTCTTCTCGGGTCAACGTGGGTGTGCGCGGTGTGCCGCTCGAGCTGCCGGTTCAGGTAGGCGTCGCGGACCCAATCCTCCTCGAAGGCCAGGAGGACCTTCCCGACGGCGGTCGCGTGCATGGGCAGGCGTCCGCCGACGCGGGAAGCTCGGGGCAGGCGCTTGGAGCCGTAGACGCGGTCGATGTACAGCACCTCATGGCCGGACCGGACGGCCAGGTGCGCGGTTTCGCCCGTGAGGGAGAAAAGATCCTGGATGTATGGGCGCGCCGCGTCGCGGAGCTGCCGCCCGGTGTTCTGGGCAAGCTCCCAGAGGCGGATGCCCAGCTGATAGCGGCCGTTGGGCTCGCGGGAAAGTAATCCCCAGTCCGTGAGCTCGTTGACAAGCCGATGGGCGGTGCTCAGGGGCAGCCCGGATTTTTCCGCGATTTCCGTCAGGCTGAGGGCACCCCGGGACTTTTCGAAGGCTTCCAGGATGGAGAGCACCTTCGAGGTCACAGTTCTACCGGGCTCACTGCTGCCGCCAGCCATCAAGGCTCCTCTGCGATATTCGCCCATCGTCGATGGTCGCCGGGACGTCCGATCAGAGTCTAGCCCTCGAGCAGGAGCACACGAGTCCGCCAAAGAGCTGCAGCCGGCCGGTAAGTAGAATCCGGGGAAGTATCTTCCATGGAATCCAAATGCTAATCTTGATCCATGGACACCAGAACTGGCCAGACTGACTTCTACCCCCTCTTCAGCGCACTGACCCGGCTGGAAACCGAGCTGTGGGATGCGGTCGACGCCCGCCTGCGCCAGGAATGCGGACTTCCCCTCGGCAGGTTCGAGGCGATGGTCGTCGTCTCCTCCCTTGGCACGTGCAGGGTGTTCGACATCGCGTCGGCGCTGGCCATAACCGTGGGCGGCGCCAGCAAGCTGGTTGACCGTATTGAGGCGGCCGGGTACTGCTCGCGGAAGTTGAACCCGGGCGACCGGCGCTCCTCACTCCTTGACCTCACGGCGGCGGGTGCCGCGGTGGTCGCTCGGGGACGCGCAGTGATCGAGGCCGAACTCGCGCGCTGGTTCACCCCGGCCCTGAGTCCGCAGGAGACCACCACCCTGCTGGACCTCCTGACACGGGTCCGCAGCGCCCAGCGGCCCTCCGTGGACTCGACGGCGGCCGGTCAGTGAGCAGCGGCACCATGCGGGCCGTGGTGCTGGACGGCCCAGGGCCGGCCGAGGCGCTGGTCATTCGCGACCTGCCCATCCCCGTGCCGCTGCCGGGCCAGGTGCTCATCCGGGTCCGGGCGTTCGGGCTCAACCGCTCGGAACTGCACACCCGCCTGGGCCTGGCCGAGGGCGTCACGTTCCCGCGCGTGCCCGGGATCGAAGCTGTCGGAGAGGTGGCCGACTCCCCGGGCGGCGAGTTCCGCACCGGGCAGAAGGTCGCCACCCTGATGGGGGGCATGGGCCGCGTGTTCGACGGCGGCTACGCCGAGTACACGTGCGTGCCGGCCCGGCAGGTCATTGCCTTCGAATCAGAGCTGCCCTGGTCCGTCATCGGCGCCGTCCCGGAGATGCTTCAGACCGCCCACGGCTCCCTCACCATTGGCCTGGACATCCAGGCCGGCCAGAGCCTGCTCATCCGCGGCGGAACCTCCTCCGTCGGCATGGCCGCCGCAATACTTGCCAAGCGCCGCGGGCTCACCGTCCTGGCCTCAACGCGTGACGAAGCCAAGCGGGAAGCGCTCGCCTCGATCGGCGTCGACCATGTCCTGATCGACGACGGCGACCTCGCCACTGCCGTGCGCCGCATTGTTCCGGGCGGCGTGGACGCCGCCCTCGAACTCGTCGGCACCCCCACGCTGCCCGACACGTTGCGCGCCACCCGGGTCCACGGCGTCGTCTGCTTCACCGGGATGCTCTCAAACCAGTGGACGGTCCCGGACTTCTATCCGATTGACTACATTCCGCGGGGCGTCCGGCTCACCTCCTACACAGGCGGCGCCCCCGACCTCCCCGGCGGCGTGCTCCAGGAATTCCTGCAGGCCGTCAGTGACGGCACCGCGATGGTACCCATCGGCAAGGTCTACGCCCTCGATGACATCGTCCGGGCCCACACGGACATGGAGGAAAACCGCGTCAGCGGCAAACTCGTCGTCACCACGTAAGACCCACAGCCGGCAGCGAATGCTACTTCCCCCAACCSTGTTGCGACGCCCCGCTGATTCGCAAAAGTCGCTGGGGGAATACGCGATGCGCAATAATAGTTGAAGCTTCAAGAGAAACTAATTGTGCCCAACACCCCCGAGCAGGAGCATTCATGCGCATCTCCGAGAAGTCCACCGATCTTGACGGCCGCCACCCGGGCACCTCGGCAGTGGCGACGACGGCCGGGTCGTCCGACCCTGCGGCTCCCCTGGTGGTGCTGTTGCACGGCCGGGGCTCAAGCGAGCGCGAGATCATTGCCCTCGCCGACCACCTGCCGCCCGGCCCGGCCTACGCCGCCGTCCGGGCGCCGATCGCAGAGGGCGGCGGCTATGCATGGTTTGCCAACCGTGGCATCGGCCGTCCGGTTGCCGAGTCGCTGACGGCATCCATGGCGTGGTTCCGAACCTGGCTCGATGCCGTCGCCCCCGCAGGCCGGCCGGTCGTGCTCGTCGGCTTCAGCGGGGGTGCAGCATTCGCCGGCGGGCTGGTCCTTGCAGATCCGCAACGATTCTCCGGTGCGGCTATTCTGTACGGCACCTTGCCGTTCGACGCCGGTGTCCCGGTCACGCCGGCCCGGCTGGCAGGCCTTCCGGTTTTCGTCGCTCAGGGCGATCAGGACAAAGTCATCCCCACGGAACTGCTGGACCGCACCTGGAATTACTTGCTGACGGATTCCGCCGCCCCCGCCTACGGCCGCCGCGACCCCGGAGGGCACCAGATCAGCGGCCAGACGCTCCGTGAACTCGCGGGCTGGATCCACGAGCGACTGTCGTTCCTGGCTCGTTCCGGAGCGGATGAAGGCACCACCGGCGGACGCTGGTCGGCCCTGCCGGACGGCACTCTTCCCCGCAGGGCCGGTCAGCGTCCCACCGTGTCATGGACAATCCCGCAGGAACAGCGCAGTGACAATGCGCCAGTGGACCTTCAGGAAAAGTTGTTCGCCAGGATCAGTTCGCTCGCCGGAGTCTCGACTTCGCAGTCCGTTATCTCCGTTCCAGGCGCGCGGGGCCTGATGATAAAGCCTGAACCTGACGCTCCCGAGGATGCGTTCCTGGTCCCCTCAGCCGGGGAGTTTGCCCACCAGCACCCGCCCCACGACGGCTCCCTCCACCTGGCCCTGCCGCCCCAACTGGCCGCGGACGCAATCGCCAAGGGCTGGGCAGTGGCCCACCCGCTGGCCGGCATCCGGCTGGCTCGAGGCATGGTCATGGTCTACGGGCCCCGCGACGAGAATGAGCTGCACGTGGTCGCTGCAATGGTAGAGACCAGTCACGCCTGCGCCACAGGCCCCGACGCCCACAGGTTGTAACGTTCCGGCAGGCCGGCCCCGATCATGCACCCCGGCGTGGCTTGCGAACCCGCGCATGGCGTTTCGCATTGTGCCGCGCCCGAGTGCGCGTGGCAACGTGGGCCAGCTTCGCCTGGAGCAGGAGAAGGCGGGGAACGGCGAAGTAGACGGCAATGGGAACGACCACAAGAGTGAGCGTAAAAGCGCGCAGGATCGGTGGCCACTCCGGCGCCAAAGCGGCCAAAATACTCATCCCGATTGCGGCCAGCGGAAAGATCGCCACCCAGGTGATAGCAGCCCTCACATGGACCGATGCCACACCGACGGTTCGGTGATGATGCGCATCCGTTTCATCGGCCGCTAGCGCCTTACCCTCGTGTTCCACTCAATCTCCAAACGTCTGGTTGGAATTGATGCTACTGCGCGCTGTTTCGCGAAAGCAAACAAACGGTTGGAGTTATGATGGGGGCCATGGCCTGGGACACTGATGCGACGCAGAAGAAGATCCTCGATGCCGCAATTACCGAGTTCTCCGATCGGGGCTTCTCCGGTGCGCGTATCCATCAGATTTCGCGGATCTCCGGGTGCAACCGCGAACGGATTTACTTCTACTTTGGCGGCAAGGCCGGACTCTTTGAAGCGGCGCTCACTCGCGAACTCGTCACCGCCCTGGACGACCTTCCGGTCGCCGGCATGGGTCCTGGTGCGATCGGAGAGTTCGCGGGACGCTACTTTGATTTTTCCAGGAGCCGCCCCAGCCTCGCACGCCTTACCTTTTGGGAGGGGCTTGAGCAGGGACATCCAGTAGGAGCCGAGGCCCGCACCCTCCGCTCGGCGAACAAAGTCACCGAGATCCGGAGTGCCCTTCCGGCCTTGAGCGAGGCCGCGGCGGAAGACCTGCTCCTGACCATCGTCACCCTGTGCCACGCCTGGGTCTCGAGCCCGAATGTCCCCCTCGTGATCACCGGACCGCCGGACGAAGAGCGCAGGCGCGCATCCATCGTGCGCACCGGCGAACTGCTCGCTCAAGATGCCGTGGATACGGCCCAGCGGCCGTCATAGGCGCGAATACTCCGTTCCGTTCGAAAAAATAGTTGTCGCTTCAACTTTCCTGACGTACATTTAGTTGTAGCTTCAAGCATCACTCCTCCAAGAGAACAGAATCTGATGAAAACCCTCCTGGCCCGCATATTCGGAAAGAAGTCAACCATGACGAACCTCACCATCATCGGCACCGGCAACATGGCCCGCGGCATCGCCACCCGAGCACTCGCCGGCGGCCTGACCGTGGAAATCCTCGGACAGGACATCACCAAAGCGCAGGAACTGGCCGCCGAACTCGGCGCCGGCGTCACCTTCGGGACCACCGCCGAGGCCCCGCAGGGCACCATCGTGGTCCTCGCCGTCCCGTTCGACGCCGCCAAGAACGTCGTCAGCGCCTACGGCGAGGCCCTGACCGGCAAGACCATCGTCGACATCACCAACCCGGTGAACTTCGAGACCTTCGACTCCCTGGTCGTCGAGCCCGGCACCTCCGCCGCCGAAGAAATCGCGCAGCGTGCCCCCGCCGGCGCCAACGTGGTCAAGGCGTTCAACACCACCTTCGCCGGCACCCTCGTCGCCGGAGAGTCAGGCGGACAGCCCCTGGACGTCTTCATCGCCGGCGACAACGCGGACGCCACCGCCGCCGTGAGCAGCTTCGTCAGCGCCGGCGGCATGCGCCCCCTGGTGGTCGGTCCGCTCAAGCGCTCCCGGGAACTCGAAGGCTTCCAGTTCGTCCTCATGACCATGCAGGCCAACCCCGAGTTCGCCGACTTCAACTGGGACACCGGACTTCAGGTCACCAAGTAACCCGGCGTGCGATAGGCGTCAAAAAATAGACGCAAGAGGACGACGGCGGGAAGGATCCGCCGTCGTCCTCTTGTTTGTCTCGGCGGCAGGCCTCCGGTTCAACGCTTCTTGCCCCCGACACCCGGCACGGACGCGACCTGCTTCATCCACGCCGCGATCTGGCGTTCGTCGACGTCGTCCATGGATTCGAGCTCCACACCCCGCGTCGACCTGCCCATCCCCACCGGTGTCACCGGCGGCACAGGCTCGAGCGCGGCGCCATTCACAAACATGAGCTTGACGTGGCCAGCAAATCCGCCGCAGCTGAAGCACCACCCGTCGCCGACTCCGTAGTAGGACATGCCCCACTTCACTGAGCGCCGAAGGCCGGGCAGCGTCTTTGCCGCCAAAGCATCGACCGTTTCGGCGATGCCCCGCTGCGGCTGTGGCAGGCTGGCGATATATGCGAAGACCGGCTTGTCGCCGACCGCCGCTTTCGCCGGGCTTGCCCTGCCGGTCATGGATTCCGGCAGAGTTGGGGCGACGTCAACACGCGCGCCGGTGCGCGTTGCCGGCTTTTGGGCTTCCCTCTTACCTATTTCCCCACTGGTCATGGAGGGTATTATTCCTCACCCATCGCGAGACGGAACCACAACCGTTTTCTCGCGAGCCGTATCGGGCTCTTCGGGGAAGTCTCTACCTGTCCGCAGTTATCGATTCCAGGACGGCCTGGAATGCTGGACTTACTCGTATCCCCAGGCCACCATCGTCGGACACCTCGGTAAGTTGCTCGTAGCTCGTCCCGTTCCACCAAAAGACGTGTGGACTCACCGGTGCAGGTGAATCGCTGTATCCCATGGCGGCGAATCGGGCCATTCCGTTAACCGCCGAAATGACGGTGGCGTCTTCGATGATGTGCCAAACGACTTGGTGTCGGTTCGGGACGCTCATGAGCCAGCCGAATTCTTCTCGGACGCGCTTGCCGATGAGTTGTGAGGCCAAGTCGGGAAGAAGCAGAGCCCGGCTCCCGGTATAGACAGATTCACCTAACAGAGCCGTGAACGAGCCCCCTCCCGGTGCAGGGAGGGTTTCGAGTTTTTCGACTGCCAGCCCGCGAAGGTTCGCAATACCCTGGGTTCTGAGGGCTTCGAACCAGCCGAACTTGTTTGCGTTGTTGTGACTGAAAACGGTAACCGTGTCCGGGAGGTCGAGCGCGATCATCTCGACGATGCCCGGCGCGAACTCCCTGTGCGGGTAGCCGTCGATCCCTGGCATGCTCGCCTCATCATAAAGGCGTGCGAAAGTCTGCTTCGCTACATCAGCAGGGGCAAGGATGTCGAACGGATCGGGTGCGTCGAAGCTCGCCAGAACGCGTTGAAGATGTTCGCGTAGCAGGTCCCGCCACAAGGATTGCGGCTGGTCACCACAAGCGGCGGCCACGTTCCAAAATCCGAATTCACGCCCGGAGTCATCGACAGCGTGGCCGGGCTGAACATGGACTTCGAGTCCCATCTCGGCGAAAACTTCGCGCGTGATCGTTCGGAAATGGTTAGCGCCTGAAATCGTGAAGAACGTGAGGTGCGAATCAGGCGGGTCCGGTTCGGGAGACTTCTTCCTGAAGATGCCCACAATGACCCGCTTTCGTTGTGGCGGTCGATCGATTCAAGTCGACAATGCCCGGCCTGGGAGTTTCTGCTGCCGTCAGTGGGTCCACAGGCTGAGCGCCCGGTGAACCCGATTCCGATTCTGTCGCAGTCCGATGGGAACCCAGGTTGCGACCCGCCCGGTAGAGACCTCCAGCCGGAACAGGCGGCATTGCTTTAGGGGCGGGTCCGGCACACCCAAGTCATGTCCAGGGTTCCGGCCGGGAATCCAGACGTGCCCACGTATCGAGACCGAGATTCGCGTGCATCGCACTGCCCCTAAGCCGATCGGTCTGCACAGCATGTGTATGGTGCTGATATGGCTTCTCCGCAGACGCTAAGTGAGCCCGAGCGCCGCGTCGTCGCGACTTGGGCCGCAGATTGCGCTGAGCGGGTGGTGGCCTTATTTGAGGCCGAGGCTCCTGCAGATGATCGCCCCCGCGACGCCATCGCCCGGGCGCGGGCCTTCGCCCGCGGTGAACTCAGTGCCGCCGACGAGATCCGCCGGCGGTTTGTTGCCGGCCGTGCCGCACTCGAGGTGACCAGCCCTGCTGCGGTGGCTGCCGCCCGGTCTGCCACGCAAGCCGCCGCCGTCGCCCACATGGGCGCGCACGCCCTGGGGGCAGCCGCGTATGCCGCGAAAGCGGCCGGACTGGCGGCGGCCGGTCGGCTTCAGACGATCGACGACGAGATCCACTGGCAACTCAAGCACATGAGCGCCGAAGCCCGGTCCGCGCTCCGGTGCCTGCCACCGTTGGGCGCGAATTCCGCCGGTCCGCTGGGGCCAGGACTTCTCGCATCCGGAATCCTCGCCTCGATCATCCGCACGATCCAGACCGACTTGGCCCGCCCCGACCAGCCTGCCTCCTCCAGTTGAATCTGCCGCCCGCAAGCCGGTCCCCCACCGCGACACCATCCGCCCGCACTGGTGCTGCCAGAAAATCCGATACAGCTACTGGATTCCTGGAAGCCAGCAGCTTGGCCCACGTGCCCGGGTGAGGAGACCGTCGGGACCAGCCGCCGGAGACGGTGGTCGAGGATGCCATCACCTGCTACGATCCCCAGAATCCCCACGACCGCATGCAAGTCGCTATCACTCTGGAGGTTCGCGATGCCGGACACCACCTGCCACATGTCGATCTCGCTGGATGGCTTCGTCGCCGGGCCGGACCAGAGCCGCGAGAACCCCCTGGGCAAGCGGGGGCTGGAGCTGCACCGCTGGCACATCGGCGACCCGCGGGCCAACGATGCCGACAAGGTCGCGAACGAGTGGCTCATGCGCCCACGGGGTGCGTATGTGATGGGGCGGAACATGTTCGGCCCGGTCCGCGGGGACTGGGATGAGGACTGGGCCGGGTGGTGGGGAGCCGAACCGCCGTACCACGCGCCGGTGTTCGTGCTGACCCATCACGGACACGACCCGATCCAGATGGACGGCGGAACGACCTTCCACTTCGTCACCGAGGGCTTCGACGCGGCCTACTCCGCAGCCCGCCAGGCCGCCGGGGACAAGGGCGTGGACATCGCCGGCGGGGCCTCGACCGTCCGGCAGGCACTGATCGCCGGCGTGATCGACGAGCTCACCCTCGACATCGCACCGGTCCTGCTCGGTTCGGGCGAACGTATTTTCGACGGGGTTGAATCCTTCGGCTTCGAGCCCGCCGAGGTGCTCCACTCACCGCTGGCCACCCACATCCGCTATCGCCGCGTCGGCTGACTCCGAACTGGGATCCGGCCCGCTCCGGCCCAGGTACAACCCGGTCTGAAGCCCAGGGTGTGCACATTGCGAATACCCTCCTTTTGCCCACTTCGGAGCCCCCCACCCAGGGGCCACATATGCCTGAGACCACTCCCAACGGCCAATAAGCTCGTCCAGCGACGGTAATCCGACCTCCCCGATCGGTGTGACGGGTCTCCCCCCGGTGCGAGAATGTCTGCATGCTCACCTTCCTGGAGACTGAACGACTTCTGCTCCGGCAGTTCACCCCCGACGATGCGGAGCTACTCGTGGAACTGGACAGCGATCCGCGCGTGATGCGGTACATCACCGGCGGTATCCCCACCCCCCGGGGCGAGATAGAAGGCGATTTCCTCCCGGCATTCCTCGACTACTACCAGCGCTTTCCCGGCTACGGGTTCTGGGCCGCGATCGAGAAGACGACCGGGGAATTCCTCGRCTGGTTCCACTTCCGGCCAGGCCCCGACGATCCACAAGATCAGCCGGAACTGGGCTACCGGTTGCGCCACGCGGCCTGGGGAAAGGGGCACGCGACGGAGGGATCGCGGGCGCTGATCGCCAAGGGGTTCACCGAGTTCGGGGTGCAACGGGTTGTAGCCTCGACCATGGCAGTCAACACGGCCTCCCGAAGGGTGATGGAGAAATCCGGGATGCGCCTCGTACGGGCCTTCGTCGCGGACTGGCCGGTGTCCGTTCCGGGCGAAGAGCGCGGCGACGTCGAGTACGCGATCACCCGAGATGAATGGGAGACTGACGATTCCCGCCTTCGTCCCCAGTGACCCGCCCGTATCCGCGCGCGGCCAAGGTTGCCCTTCAGCAGCTTCAGTGCCCCCCGCGCGGAAACCAGTTCGAAGGCTTCGATGCTTCCGTCGCGGTCCTCGCCAGCCAGGCATGCGCACAACTGCGTGAGTTCATCCAATCCCAGCTGCTGCACGGCGTAAGCGGCCGCAGCGGTGACGATGCCGCTCTCCGGGCTGGACTCGCCTCATCGATGCTGGTCGGTATCGTCACCAGCAGGCGGATCATCGGTGTGCCTGTGTTGGTCGACGCGGACATAGAGAAGCTGGTGGCGACCGTGGCTCCGGCGATCCAACAGATCCTGGTTGGCGCACCCTCCCAGACCGGCAGGATCGGGAAGGGCACCGGCGCGTGACTGCCATTGAAAGTCATGTCACATAGGACTCGTGGGCTGCATGAACTCGCGTCAGCTGAAATAGGCAGGTAGGTGCCCAGCCACCAGCAGCGGCATAAGGTGCATACGGGTATGGACAATGTCCACGCTATCTTTGGCCGGACAAAGGTCCGCCAGCCCCTCCCGGCCACACGCCAATTCGAAGTCATGGTGTCCTGACTGCGCTGACCCTACACCGCCGGGGAGTACGCGGACCTCCGCATCCTCCCGGAAAACCTGACAGCGACCGATCAACGTTGAAGCCCGGATGAGACTCACGCACACGGGCAAGCGCCCCGCAGGCGCGGCACTGGTCCCGTTCCTCTGCGGCTTCCCACCGGCTGTCACCATCACCGATCAGGACCCCTATGCGGAGATTGCATGTTTCCTGAAGATCCATCACGGGAATGTGGCCCGAATATTCAAATGAACGCGCGCACCTAACGGTTCACTTGACAATATTTCTGAGTCAACTCAAAATTGAGTAGGCTCATGTTTAACCAACCGTACGTCATAGAGGAGCAGCACGCCATGAGGGCATTCGTCGTCACCAAGTACAAGGAGCCGCTTCGCGCAGCAGACGTCCCGGAGCCGACGGTCGGCGATCGCGATGTGCTGGTCCAGGTCCAGGCAGCTGGCCTCAACCAATTGGACGAAAAGATCCGCCTGGGTGAGTTCAAGCAGATCCTCCCGTACAAGCTCCAGCTGATCCTTGGCAACGATGTCGCCGGCACAGTCATCCGTGTCGGGGCGAAGGTGCGCGGCTTCAAACCCGGTGACGAGGTCTACGCCCGCCCCGACAAAGACCGCATCGGCACGTTCGCCGAGCGCATCGCCATCACCGAGGCCGATCTGGCACTGAAACCCGCATCTATCAGCATGGAGGAGGCCGGCTCACTACCGCTGGTTGCACTTACGGCGTGGCAGGCCCTCGTTGAGCAAGGCAACGTACGTCCGGGGCAGAAGGTCCTCATCCACGCCGGAGCCGGCGGGGTCGGGTCGATCGCGATCCAACTCGCCAAGCACCTCGGCGCCACCGTCGCGACCACCGCCAGTGCCTCCAACGCCGACTTCGTGCGCGATCTCGGCGCGGACACTGTGATCGACTACCGTACGCAGGACTTCGAACAGCTCCTCACCGGGTACGATCTGGTGCTCGACAGCCTCGGCGGGGAGAACCTCGTCAAGTCACTGCGCATCCTCAAGCCCGGCGGGAAGGCGATCGGAATCGCCGGCCCGCCGGACCCGGCGTTCGCACGCAAGGCCGGCCTGAACCCTGTGCTGCGCCTGGCCATCGCGGGGCTCAGCAGCCGGATCCGGCGGCAGGCGAAGAAGCTCGGCGTCAGCTACGAGTTCCTCTTCATGCATGCCAGCGGCGACCAGCTGCGCCAGATCACCGCCCTGGTTGACGACGGCGTGCTGCGCCCGGTCGTTGTACGGGTCTTCGACTTCGCCCAGACCCCACAGGCGCTCGAGTCGCTGGCCAAGGGTGGCCTCCGCGGCAAAGCCGTCGTCGCACTTCCCTCCTGAGCCGCCGGCAGCCATTCACCTCACAGACCACCCAGGAGGACTACCAGCATGAGCAGCTTTGACACCCCGAACGGCTCTGTCGTCACCTCGTACGCGAAGGCCGCCACACGCTCCATCACTTCAGGTGGCATCACCTACGCCTACCGCGAGCTGGGGCCCAAGACCGGCATCCCCGTCGTGTTCTTCGTGCACCTTGCCGCGACCCTGGACAACTGGGACCCGCGCATCATCGAGCCCATCGCGAAGAACCGCCACGTCATCACCTTCGACCAGCGCGGTGTCGGAGCCTCCACCGGGCAGGTTCCGGACAGCATCGAGGCGATGGCCGACGACGCCTACACCTTCATCAAGGCCCTCGGGTTCGACCAGGTCGACGTCTTCTCCTTCTCAATGGGCGGCATGATCGCCCAGGACCTGGTCCTCAAGCATCCCGACCTCGTCCGCAAGCTCGTGCTGGCTGGTACCGGGCCGCGGGGCGGCAAGGACATCGACAAGGTCGTCGGCACCACCTACTGGGACGTCCTCCGCGCGACCCTGACGCGCTCGGACCCGAAGGAGTTCCTGTTCTTCAACCGCGACGCGACCGGCAAGCCGGCCGCGAAGGCGTTCATCAGGCGCTTGCAGGAGCGCACTGTCGACCGCGACAAGCCGATCAGCACCAAAGCCTTCCAGACTCAGCTGAAGGCAATCCGGAAGTTCGGCCGCTCCGCGCCGTCGGACCTGTCAAGGCTCACCCACCCCACCCTCATCGCCAACGGCGACAACGACCGCATGGTGCCGTCGGTCCTGTCCGGGGACCTGCACCGGCGCATCAAGGGATCCGAGCTGATCATCTACCCCGATTCGGGCCACGGCGGAATCTTCCAGTTCCACGACAGGTTCTCCCCCGTCGCCGTGGAATTCCTCGCCCACTGACCAGCACGTACCTGACAAGATCCCGCTAACAGAGCAGAGAGTCACTGTGGCTGTGCCCGTCCGTGAATACGGGCGGGCACAGCCATTGGCGTGGCGCCCCGTCGCGCTGGCCAGCTCGAACAGGACACCCACAAACGCGTCAGCAGAGTGATCAAAAGTATCGCCACCCGTGACGCGGCCCCTGGCTAGTGACTCCCCCGGAGTGTCAGGCCAACCCCGGATCCTCCGCTATTCAGACACTCCCTGCGGCGGGAGTGGTGCCACCGCGCTCACTTTTGGTGAACGCGGTGGCACCGGTTGTTCCCTTATGCGTTCGTCGCCGCCAACTGCGGGTAGACCGCTTCGAGCGGTGCGCTGAGTCCGGCCTTGAGCTGGACAGACGTGTCGTCGGCGAGGACCTCGTACTGCCCTGCCTCGGTGGCGTCGAACACGGTGCGCACCAGCACGGCCGGGTCGAGCTTCGGGTCGGTGGCATGCGCGGCCATCGCGGTGTCGACGTATGCGACATGGACGCCGACGACGTGCACGCCGGCGGGGGCGAGTTCGAGGCGGAGGGAGTTAGTCGCGGACCAGAGGGCGGCTTTGGTCGCGCTGTAGATGCCGGCGACGGCGTACCAGCTCAGGGCCGAGTGGATGTCGATGATCATCGCTCCGTCCTTCACCGACAAGACCGGGGCGAACGCGCGGGCGACGAAGAGGGGCCCGAGAAAGTTCGTCTCGACGTTCCTGCGGATCTCCTCGTCCGTGTGGGTGAGGATCCCGGCACTGGAGACCGACGCGCCGGCGTTGTTGATCAGCACGGTCACATCCGGTGCCGCCTCGACCGCCGCCTGGATGGAGGCGGAGTCGGTGACGTCCAAGGCGAGCGGAACGATGCGCTCGTCGTTCCAAGTGCGGGGGGTGCGGGCGGAGGCATAAACCTTTGCAGCTCCCCGGGCGAGTGCTTCGTGCACGAACTGCGTGCCGATTCCGCCGTTGGCTCCGGTGACGAGGACGACTGCTCCGTTGAGTGAGGGCATGGCTGTTTCTTCTTTCTGATCGGTACGGGGTAGGTAAAGTCGGTGGCGTGCGACCTGCGGCAGACGATTAGGCGTGCGCCAAGGCCGGATAGTCGGTGTACCCGGCCGCGCCGCCGCCATACAGGGTTGCCGGGTCCACCTCGTTCAGTGGCGCACCGGTGCGCAGGCGCTTAACAATGTCGGGGTTCGCCAGGGCGAAGCGGCCCAGCGGCGCGATGTCCGCGAGCCCGGCGTTGATGTCGTCGGCAATCTGCTCGCGGTCGCGCCCATAGCGGACGACGAGGATGGCCGCAGGCCACGCGTCGCGGAAGGACCGCAGCAGTTCGTCGTCACCGAGGTGGTGTACGTGCAGGTACGCAAGGTCCAGTGTGGCGAGTTCGCCGACCAGGTGGCGGTACTGTGTCCGGACGTCGGCGGGGTCCCCTTCATTGATTCCGCCCAGCGGGAACGCCGGTGAGATGCGGATGCCGGTCCGGTCTGCCCCGATCTCCTCGGCCACCGCGCGGGCGACCGCGACGACGAACCGGGACCGGTTCTCCACGGATCCGCCGTATTCGTCCGTGCGGTGGTTCGAGTTTGGCGAGAGGAACTGGTGGAGCAGGTACCCGTTTGCGCTGTGGATCTCCACGCCGTCCGCTCCCGCTGCGATAGCGGAGGCTGCGGCGTGGCGGAACCCGGCGATGGTGGCCTGGATGTCTTCGGCAGTCAGCTCACGCGGCACCGGCGTCTTCTGCGGGCCCGTTGGAGTGAACATGTCCTGCTCGGACGAGATCGCCGACGGGCCCACGGGCTGACGGTGGTGCGGGGTGTTATCCGGGTGCGACATCCGGCCGACGTGCATCAGTTGGATGAACAGGGCCCCGCCGCGTGCATGCACCGTGTCGGCGATCTTTCGCCATCCCTCGATGTGTTCAGGAGTGTAGATGCCGGGGGTGTTCAGATAGCCCTGGCCATCCTCGGACGGCTGCGTGCCCTCGGTGATGATCAGCCCGAGCGAGGCGCGTTGGCCGTAGTACTCCGCGGCCAGTTCCCCGGGGGTGCCATCAGGGTTTGCGCGGCTCCGGGTCAGCGGGGCCAGCGCGAGCCGGTGCGGCAGCTCCACATTGCCGAGGGTGAAGGGTTGCCAGAGGGAGGAAGTCATGTGTGCGGTCCTTTGCGTCGCGGGGTAATAGCGCCACCACTCTGCCGGGGCGGAACACTGGGGTTCGGCCCTTGCGTGGGAGAATGAACGAAGGAACATTCGAACCCACACAGTAGTGACTACACTCATAACTGAGTGCAGTCAGAATCTATTCCGGAGGATCCATTACCATGTCTCTCGCCTCCCAGCCGGTCGGACGRCGCGAGCGGAACAAGCAGCAGAAGCTGGACCGCATCACGGCCGCGGCAAGCGAACTGCTGGCCGAGCACGGCATCGAGGATGTCACGACCCAGCAGATTGCCGACAAGGCGGACATAGGCACCGGGACCCTGTTCCTTTACGCGAAGACCAAAGGCGAACTCCTCCTCCTCGTGCAGAACGCACACTACGCCGAAGCGCTTCAGCAAGGTCGGGTTGATGCCGAAACCACCCCGGATACCCTCGATGCGGTGCTGGCAATCGTACGGCCGATCGTGGAATGCAACCGCGTCCAGGTCGACAACGGACGCACGTACCTGCGGGAAATGGTCTTCGGTGATCCCGCGGAGCCCCGTCACGCTGAGGCCCTCTCCATCGTCGCGCAGACCGAGGAGGCCATCGCTGCCGTCCTGGGCAGGCAGGAGCTGCCTCGTGCGCAGGATGCCGCTACGACGGCCCGCATCGTCACCGCCATCATGTTCCTCAGCATGGCAGCGACCGTGAACGCCGCATTGAGCATCGACGAGATCGTTCAGGACATCCGGACCCAGGTCGGCGTACTGCTGTCTCGCTGACACAATCAAGTGCTCGCACTAACGCCCGGTGTCCACCAATTGCCTGGGGTCGTGGATCGGCAGAAGAACGGCCACCGCTACTGTACTGAATGCGCAGCCTGACTCCCTCACCAGACGAGGGGGCACCGTGCGGTCCCAGGCAAAGGATTTTGAACGCCGGACTTCAAGTTAGGCGTTCCCCTCAGCCCCGCAAACCCGCCGGATCTTCTGTGTGCTGGAGCCGGGAGCGCGGTTCGCCGCATTCCGGGTTTTTAAGTCCTCCCGGGCAGCAGGTGGGGTCCCATCCGATCGGTCCGGGTCGCCATGAGTGCGTCGGTAAGCCGCCGGACGTCCCTTGCCCGCACTTCGTCTGTGGGTGGCACGGTGCAGGACTCGCTGGTGCAGGTCAGCAGCGCTGCCGTGACCTCCGCGATCAGAGCCGGGGATGGGCTAAACCGGTATCCGCCGTCGGCAGGGTCGTTAGAAGAATTCAGCGCCCTGGTGATGAACACGGCGGCCTGCGTCCTGCTCGCCATGCCGAGTTTCCTCAGAATGGTTGAGGTCAGATTCTTCACGGTCTTTTCCGCCAGCGACATTTCCTGGCTGATCTGGCGGTTGGTCAGCCCTCTCCCCAGTCGGATGGCGGTATTCATTTCCTGTCTCGTAAGGGTCAGAAGTCTCCTATCCAGGGACTGGGTTGCGGGCCCGACGAGCGGGGTAACGAGCGCGGTCCGGAACCGGCCGCTGTACGCGGTGTGCCCGGCCAGGGCACGGCGGATGAGCCTGAGCTGTTCGCAGCTGCCGTCCTGTTTGGACAGGCACCCCCATGCGCCGGCCAGAATCGAGTCGATCAGCACGGCTTCGTTGGCATCTCCGGTCATCAGGAGGCACCGGATGGTCGGGTCCGCCGCAGCGATGGCCCGGCACACGTCGGCACCTGAACCGTCGGGGAGATCATCGTCAAGGATGACCAGCTCCGGGCGGAGGGCAGGGATTCGCCGGAACGCCCGGTGCGCGGATCCTGATTCTCCGGCGATGCTGAGACCTTCGGACTCCAGCAGATGGCGCAGGCCCCGTCTCACGACCTCGTGGTCGTCCAGCAGATAGACGCCCCGGCCGGCCAAAGGGGGCGGCGGGTGGATTTCCGGTTCAGCCATCATCGCCATTACGTTCCTTCGCTTTTAAGGCACCGAAGGCGTGCTGGATGATCCCGTCCGGTCCCCATCCAGCGTGCATCCATGCGCACACTGCCCGACGGGCCCCACACTAAACCGATAGGGCCGACCCAACAAGGGCCCGCGGGGGTGGATCCGTGGCTTTTCTGAACGTGTTCTGCAGACAACCGGTGTCGTAACTTCAGACCGCCACTAGAGCTCCGTCGGGGAGTATGGCCCAGAGCACGCTCGGGCGGCGTCGGGCGCTCTTGGACGCTGCGCGCTTCTCCGATGGCGCTCATGATCCCGTGGTTCGAACGTGTCGGCCGAGGATTTCGGCGCGTTTCCTGACCGCGCTAACGTAATCGGTGAAAGCCTGCTGCGTGTCGGACGCAAACTCCCGGAGCAGCAGCCCGCAAAGCGGGCCAGTGAACTCTTCTCTTACGAGCAGGTGCGTCATGCCGCCCAGCGGTTCAAGCGTGAAGGTGCGCACCCCGGTGAGCAGGCCCAGAGGCAGGCCCTGGGTCCAGGTCATCACCTCGCCGGGCATCTGCTGGACGCGCAGCCGGAAGGTGCGCTCCCCTCCGGTGTGGGTTCGGATTCTGATGGTGCCACCGTTGCGCAACTCGCCCCTGATGTGCGTGATGCCGGATTCCCAGACGGTGAAGTTCCGTGCATCGGTGATGACGTCCCAGACGGTGGAGCTTCGGGCTTTGATCAGTGTCTCGGCACCGACCGAGTGCCTGGCCATGCTGTGACCCTGGCCGAGAGGGCGCCGGGTTGTGGGCACCTGGTCTGTAGACATCAGCCCGCAACCCAAGGCATTGGCCGCGGGACCGGACTGCCGACGCGACCAGCCAGGCACCGGCAGGCTCCACGGCCGATAGCGCCGGCAAGGGACAGCGCCGCGTTCTGGACGGCCATGACACCGCAGCCCTCCGCGGCCGGCAGATCGTGCATCACCAGCACGACGCTCCCTACTGATTCTTCAGACAAGGGGTTCTCCTTTTCTAAACGGAGTGACAGCCGGATAGTAGCCCGGCTTCCTGTGGGCAGCCAGAGAGTCCACTGATCGGGTTATGCCTCGCAGCCTCGGCCGGTCCGAACCGCCTGYGGGAACGCCCTCGACGGCTGGCAACCGGCCACCGTGCCGCCCAATGGCATGGAGCGACAGTCTGGAGGTTGCGCAGAAGGACACCGCACCCTGGTCGAGGACTAAGACACCACCTCGTCCATGGTCATTGCATCTGCTGCCACGCGGTGCTGGGTCGATGGCGCTCTCAGACCAGAGCCTTGGTCTTGATTCTTTCGAATTCATCAGCGCTGATTGTTCCGGAGTCCCGAAGAGCCGTGGCTTTGGAGATCTCGTCGCTCGGACTCGGTGCAGCGACGCTGCGGATGTAAGCATCCGAGGCCTCCCGGTTCTCCTGGGCCCGTGCCATGGACCGCTCCGTCATGCCCTTACCGCGGGCAATCACGTAGACCAGCACACCCAACAAGGGCACGAAGACCAGGAAGAGGATCCAGACGGCTTTCCACCAACCGCTCAGCATGTCGTCGCGGAACAAGTCGCCGATGACGGCGAACAACGCCCAGAGGAAGGCGATGAACGCGTATACGAGGAAGAACCACCAGAAAATATCCCAAAAGTTTTCCCAGAAACTCATGTCAACTTCCCTGCTTTCTGTAGGAGCGGAGTGGGTCGGGAATGCAGCCGGGCAGGACTGAGGCTAGCTGCAGACCTGCCCGGAGGGGCCTTGAGGTCAGCATTTAGTCGCCGTTTGGAGGTCACTGACCGCGGCCTGGACGTTGGCGGCGTCGTCCCGCAGGGAGGCGGCCGCCTGAGTAAGGGTGGCATCATCCGGGACGGCTCTGACGGCTGCGTCGAACTTGTTTTCGGCCGTCTTAACTGCGTCCATTTCGTCTTTGGCTACATCCTGGCTGGCCTTGACCAGGTCGTCGTAGGTCTTCGCGACCTGTTCCCGTGCCGATTTGATCTGTTCTATCGTGGCACCAGGTTTGAGTGTCTGTTTGAAATTTGTCAGGGATCCGGCGAAGGCACTGGCAGCAGCGCAGGCCTGCGAAACGTTCTTCTCCGCTCTGGCGCTGCTGACACTGGTGCCGGGGCTGGACGTGCCGCAACCCGTGAGCAGTACGATGGCTGCCCCGGCTGCGATCGATCCGGCGAGGATCGGGTGTGGTCTGGACACTGGAGGCCCCTTTCCGAAATGGAATGCGGCAGGGAACCCTGCCGCACGCAAGTCCGACCATTGTCTACCCGTAACGCGGGCGTGGGCCTCATCCGGGGAAGGTGATACGTAGCGGCAGAACCACGAGTTCACCGGACTCGAGATTGCCTCCACTACCAACCGGATTGAAGGCGGCACGAACGCCCAACTCAGACTGATGCTCCACAGCCACCGGGGCATGAGCGAAGAGCACCAAAAGCGAGCCATCCCGAGGTAGGACTCGAACTGCATTCCCTCCATTTCGTCCCGGCAGCTGAGCACCAGTCCCGGAGTCACCGCCACGGGGCAGGTGCCGGGAGATCCGACGGCACCGGAGGGCTAGGACTCATGGCGCAGACTAACGGAGAAGCAGGTCCCAGCCGTCGGGTCTGGTTAGGGTGGAGGATGACCGGAGAACCGAACACCTGGCACGACAAGCACAAGGCTTCCCTCACCCGCGGGCAGCAGGCCGCGGACTTCATGCGAAACGGGATGGGGAGCTGGTCTTTCGTGGGAGGTTTCATCGCCTTCATGCTGGTCTGGGCCGCCGTAAACACCTGGGCGCTGGCGACCCATGCCTGGGATCCGTACCCCTACATCCTTCTTAACCTCTTTCTGTCCATGCTGGCCGGTCTGCAAGGAGCAATTCTGCTCATCGCCGCCAAACGCCAGGATGCCATCGCAGGGGCCATGGCCCAGCATGACTACACTACGAACCTGAAGTCCAAGGAAGAGATCGATCTCCTGATGGACATTAACCGCCAGCAGTTGGAGATTCTCCGCGAACTTCAGCAACTCACAGAACACGGACCAAACGAAAGCAGCCTTTCAACTAGCGCCCGCCCGGCCTAAAAGATGAACCGATACCGGCAGCCGGGGCCCCCGACGTGCCACACCCCGGGCAGTGACCTGCGGTGCCGTTGTCATGAGTTGTCTGATGGGGCGCTCACAGAGTGCGCCAAGGCAGCGCGCGTGTGGAAATTTCGTTGTTCGACAACCCCGGTTGGCGGGCGGATACTGAAGAACCATGAAGCCTACCCAAAGCGGGTTGCGCATCCAGCTTCTCGGCTCGTTCATCGTGTACGTCAACGGGAACGCCGTCGAGAACAGCCACTGGCGGCTGCAGAAGGCAAAGGCCGTGGTGGCAATGCTGGCGCTGGCGCGTGGTCAGCGTAACCGTCGCGAGCAGGTACTGGACCGCCTGTGGCCTGACATGGAGCCGGTGGCCGCCGCACGGAATCTGCATCAGACCCTGTACGTCGCTCGCCGTGCGCTCGCTAGCGCTGGAGCCGGCAGCGACGGGCTGCTCGCCATCCGCGGTGAAGTGGTCGTGCTGGATGACACTGGCCCGGTCGATGTCGATGTCCTGCAGTTCGAGCGTTCGGCCGTGGCAGCGTTGACTGCAGGTGTCGAGGCCGGCCTGCGCGATGCGGCCGACTTGTACACTGGTGATCTTCTGCCGGAACTGCCGGATGCGGACTGGCTGACGACACGCCGCGATGAGCTCCGGGAAATCCATCGCGAGGTACTGGTGAAACTGGCGTCCACGGTGGCGCAACGCGCACCGGAGGAAGCGTTGGTCATCCTCACCCATGCGCTCGAATCCGATCCCGTTCACGAGGGAGCCGTGCGCGCGCAGATGGTGGTGCTGGCTGGGATGGGCCGGCGGTCGGAAGCATTGGCACGATATGAGCGGCTGGTCGACGAACTCCTCGACGCGTTCGGGACCGACCCGGACACCCGGACGGTGGAACTGTTTCGCGAATTGTTGACCGGCTCGCCGCCCGAGGAACGCCTCCACCAGCCCGCCGGAGTGACCGGCAAAGACGATGCCATCAGCTATCTGCCATCCCCATTGACGAGCTTCATCGGGCGCGAGCGTGAGCTCGTTGACGTCGAGCGGCTGATGGGCCATGCTCGCCTGCTCACCCTCACCGGGGCTGGCGGCAGCGGCAAGACCAGACTGGCCTTGGAGGCCGCGAAGACAGTTCGTCCTGAGTACGTGGACGGAGTCTGGTTCGTTGACCTCGCGGCCGTTGGGGAGTCGCTGCTGGTGGCCGATGCCGTAGCCGAGGTCCTCGGGTTGGATTCCGGCGCGGCACCAAGCCGCGTGCAAGCGCTGGTCGACCAACTGCGGCGACGCTCGCTGCTCCTCGTGCTGGACAACTGCGAACACTTGCTCGCGGCCTGTGCGCAACTCGTCGTCGCGCTACTTGACGGATCCCCTGGGGTTAAAGTGCTGGCCACCAGCCGGGAGCCACTCCATGCCGACGGGGAGTACACCTACCGGGTGCCGTCATTGCCCCTGCCCTCGCCCCTGCCGACTGACGCTCTCGATCTGGCCGTGCTGGGCCGTCTGCCCTCTGTCCGGCTTTTCGTTGAGCGGGCAGCGCAGGTCCGGCCGGGTTTCGCGCTCGACGCCGACAACGCGCAGGGGGTGACAGAGTTGTGCCGACGGCTCGACGGGATGCCGCTGGCCCTCGAATTGGCCGCGGCCAGGACGGCCGTACTCGAACCCGCCGAGATCGTCCAGGGATTGGGCGATGCTTTGTCCATGCTCGGCGGGGGAACCAGCGGCGTCACACGGCACCAGACGCTGCGTGGCACCTTGGAATGGAGCCACGAACTGCTCACCAAACCGGAGCAGGTTCTGCTGCGCCGGCTGTCTGTGTTCGCGGGTGGTTTCACCCTCGACGCTGTGGCAGCAGTCTGCGCTGACGCGCCCCTCCAACAGATCGAACTGCTCGACCTGTTGGCCAAGCTGGTGGACAAGTCTTTGGTGGTCACCGAAAGGAGGGGCGCCGGGACCCGATACCGGCAATTGGAGACGGTCCGCCAGTTTGGCCAAGAGAATCTCGATCATGCAGGTGAGGCGGCTCAACTGGCGGCTGCGCATTGCGCCTACTTCCTTGCCGTCGCCGAATCCCACAATCCCGAACGGGCCACCGGGGTGGTCATCGAACAGCCGAAGTTGCTCGACCGCGAGCACGACAACCTGCGCGCTGCGTTGCGCTGGTCGTGCGCCCACGAGCCCGGGACCGCGCTCCGGCTCGCGGCCAGCCTGTGGCGGTTCTGGTTCCTCCGCGGTCACGCGGTCGAGGGAGCACGTTGGGTGGAGCGTGCCTTGGCGGTGGCTCCCGACTCGACCCGGCCTCGCGCGGCTGCCCTGATCGGCCTGACCGGGCTGGACAGCCGGCAGGGCCGTGGCGATCGGCATCGGGCGCTCGGCGCGGAGGCCCTGGCAATTATGCGGGAGATCGGCAACCCCGACGAGGTGACGATGGCCCGGCTCATTGAGACCTCGCTCGCCTGGAGCACTTTCGACCTGGACGAGGCCGAACAGCTGGCG
>NZ_JBFTNJ010000045.1:0-27981 GCF_056397425.1 Arthrobacter sp. 05N33_2 | reverse complement strand
CCTTTGAAAAAGACGTTTTCGTGGAAGTGGGCTTCCCTCCGCATTCCCACCCTCTCAAGAAGCCGGGCCGCAGAATCGTTGAGCGCGTCGGTGACAGCTAGTATGCGGTGGAGATGCAACTGCTCGAAGGCGTAGCCGAGGAGCCCCAGAACCGCCTCACGGCCATACCCGTGCCCCTGGTGCTCGGGCGCTAGCGTAAATCCCAATTCCGCCTCGCTCTTTTCAGTGTCGTTCACCTTTAATGCAACATCGCCGATGAGAATGCCGTCGGCACGTCTTTCGAGGGCGAACTGGTACCACTCTCCCGGTATGCCGGGCTGGATGTTTTGCATCGAGTTGATGAGGGTGCGACCTTGTTCAAGGGTGTAATTGCTCCAGCTTTGGTACCGCTCGACCTGGGGCTGGGCGCGATAGGCGGCAAAGGCTTCTGCATCTGCCGGATGGAATGGGCGGGCATGAAGGCGCGGTGTTTCGAAATGGGCGACAGCGGGTCCTGTTTCGGGGCCGTTGAAAGTCGGCATTTAGTTTCTTCTCCTCGTAGGAACTTTGGATTTGTTTCGGGAGTGCTGCGGCCCGTTCGCACGGTGGTGAGGCTTGCTGCGCCGGGTTCACCGGAAGCGTGCCGGGTCGCCGTCCGTGGCGGAGAATCGCGGCGATGACTCCAATCAACAGGCTCTGCCTTCACTATTGGCCGGGGACCTTGCACAGTGAGAAACTGCAATCTAGACGGCTCATTCGGACAGACGCCAACTTACCTCGTCTGCCTCCAAGCGCTGGCGTGCGGTGTTCAGTCCCGCTCCCACTGGTACGTGACCGGTAGCGGCTGCCAGCCCGAAGACCGGCATATCGCTATACACGCTTTCCCTGCCACCGGGCATCGTCTCGTAGGTTTCGTGCCATACGCCGATGTCGCCAGTACCGGCGGATTCGCGCATGAATCGGCGCCAGGGCTCAAGGTGCGGCGCCGACCGGTCGGCCGCGAACCGCTGCAGATGCTCCGGGCTCCTCCAGTAGCTGACCATGATGGTCGTCCGCCCGAACCATTGCTGGTAGCCCAACAATCCAGCCTCCGGCGTCTTGGCCAGGTGGGCAAGCATCCTGGGCATGGCCGCCCCCACCCTTGCCACTTTCCCGAATTTCCACCACCGGTTGGCGCGCATCCCAATCAGGAAGATTGTCACCGGGCCGCCTCCGGGATCGGCAGTAAAACGTCCTGCGTGCACTTGCTCCGACATGGGCTTCTCCTATTCATAACGCTGTTACAGAACAGTGTTATGCAATACTTGTCCTATGGCAAGACCCATAGTCCACGATGAGACCCTGCGTCGCAGGCTGCTCGACACCGCAGCCTCCCTCATCGCCCGCGACGGCGCCGCATCCTTATCGCTGCGCAGTATTGCCGCTACCGCTGGGACGTCGACGACGGCGGTGTATTCGCTCTTCGGGGGCAAGGCGGAGCTGTTGACTGCCGTGCTCGACGATGGCTTCGCTTCCTTTGCTGCCTCCCAACAAGAGGTCGCCGCTGCCGGCCTCGAAGCATTGGGCCGGGCTTACCGAACTTGGGCACTGGAGCATCCGATCCTCTACGGCCTGATGTTCGGCGGCTCACTGGCCGGCCAGGTGCCGTGTCGGCCGACGCCGGGTGCCACTGAGCCGTCGATCGCGCCGCTGTTCGCCGCGGTTGCCGCAGCGCTGCCCGGAGCAGCGGATGACGAGATCGCCTCGATGGTCGCCGTCGTGTGGGGCCAAGTCCACGGGCTGGTGTCACTGGAGCTGGCCGGTGCACCGGCTGCTGGCTGGATCTGGGATGTGGCCTATGATGCCGCTATCAGCCAGATTGGCCGCTCGCTGCGACGCTAGGGAACATTAGTCCTCAAGCAGCCGGCGGACCATGGGGTCGCAGTAGCCGTCGAAATCCGGATCTCGTGATGGTCGACCAGTATGTTCGTCAGCGTACCCCCTGTTCTACAACGGGTTGTTTGGTGACGGAACGTGGTGGAGTTCCGCTTTAACGTCCGAGTCAGCTCCGGTACCTCCCGGGAATCCTCGGCCGAAGTGTTGGGGAACTTAACGTTCTTCCGAGACGGTGATTGTTCCCGAGGCGGTGGCGGCTCGGAGTGCGCTAGCCTGAACGGCGTGGACCGCATAGACATGGATGACGCTGCAACGCTCGTGACCCTGCTGCATGATGGGAGGCGCTCCTCGTCGCTCCGTGCGCTGCTGCCGGGGTGGGACATGCTGCAGGCCGACGTCCCTTCCCGGGAACGGGTAGAGACGGCAATAGCGGTCCTGGTCGGTTCCAGCCTTGCTGAGGTCGACTCATCCTGGGGGATGCGGCTCACGGAGCAGGGCGTGCAGCTCAGGCGGTCCGTGAAAGGTGCTCGGGGGACGCGGGAGATCCCGGGGGCAATCAGCGATCTGCTGGTAGGACGCCAGTTGAGCCGTGCAACGCTGAGTCTTCCTCACGAGGTCTTTGATGCGGCGCGCGAGGACTATCTGGACGCGGCCCAACGCAGGGCTGAGCGCCGATCGCGACATCGCTGGTGGTGGCCCGACCCATCCAGGCCCCGTCCAAGGAAGCCGCCATCCTCGACCTCCTGAGAAGCACGAACGGCCACCCGTGACGTTGTTCGACTGCGGAACGTCGTGGAGTTCCGCTTCAACGTCTGGTTTCTGATCTCCCTGAGGCCAAAAGCGATAGCCGCTAAGAACACGTGTTCTTGGCGGCTATCGCTTTTGCGAGCGGGTGAGGGCTTCACGGACAGTTGGCTATGTGGCGGACTCAAGCCAGGAGCTTACGGCGTCCCGTGCGGCTGCGGGCTGCTCGTGGAACAGGAAGTGGCCGGCACCCTCGACGACGGTGAACCGGGCCGTGGGCAGCGCTTCTGCCATTTCTTCCGCAGCGTTCAGGGGGATGAGGCGGTCCTGGGCTCCGTGGATGATCGCTGTCGGGCAGGCGATGGACGGCAGAATCGAGCGGAGATCGGCGCGCTGCACGACTGCCTGCTGCTGTCGGAGAAAGGCTTCTGCACCTACTGGGCTGGTCATGGAGCGCCAAGTGGCTAGGAGTGCATCGTCGGATTCGTTGTCTGCCGCGACGACGCCAGGGAAGGCGGCGTCGACAAGAGCGTCGAAATGCCCGCCTTCAACGAGCGCGGACTGGCGCGCCCGCGCTTGGAGCTGCTCCGCGGAGTCGGCTCGGGCGGACGTGCTTACGAGTGCGAGAGCGGTGACGCGATCGGGCGCCTGTCGGATGACTTCGAGGGCGACGTACCCTCCCATGCTTGTTCCGAGAACAGCAATGTCGCCGACGTTCTCGCGGAGGATCCGTTCGGCCATGGCCGCAATGGTGTCGTCGTGCCGGGTGTCGGCCAAAGTGACTTGCCCGCGCGTCCAGACGGTATCGATCACCGGGGCGTAAGCGAGCGGAGAGCAGAGCAGAGGCGGTATCAGGACAATATTCACGTTCTCAGTCTTGCTGCACCTGCCGACAATAAACTATCGACGCAGGCGTTCTGGCTCACGGTAATCATTTCGACCACCAGAACAGACCAACCGCGTTGATCCAACACACGAAACCGAATCTGTTATCAACGGGCGATGCTTACGGGCTTTACGGCCGTGTTGTTAGGATCGGGCCGACCGTACTGACCATGAGCGTTTACGCGAGAGCGAGGATCCGTGAAAGCCGACCATTATGACAGTTTTGCCGAGAGCTACTCGGCGGAAAACGAGTCCAGCCTCCTCAACGCCTACTACGAGCGGCCGGCGATGATTGGCCTCGCCGGCGACGTCGACGGCCACCGGGTCCTGGATGCAGGGTGCGGCTCCGGGCCCCTGTCCGCGGCACTGAGCGCGAAGGGCGCGATCATGACCGGATTCGATTCCAGTCCTGCGATGCTCGAACTGGCAAGACAGCGACTTGGCGGAACCGCGGATCTACACTTGGCCGACCTCAGCAAGCCGCTGCCTTTCGCGGACGGCTCCTTCGACGACGTTGTCTCGTCTTTGGTTCTGCACTACCTGGAGGACTGGTCAGCGCCGCTTGGCGAACTGCGGCGCGTGCTGAAGCCGGGCGGTCGCCTGATCCTGTCGGTCAACCACCCCACGGTCAGCGTGATCACCCAACCAGCCGAGGACTACTTCGCCATCCGGCAGTACTCGGAGGATTACGAGTTCGATGGCGAGCCTGCGGTTCTGACCTTCTGGCACCGACCACTTCACGCGATGATCAACGCCTTCACATCGGCGGGATACCGCGTCGCCACCGTGAGCGAACCAGGGCCATCTCCAAACACACCGCACGAACTCCTTCCGCCGCGCATCCTCACCGGCGAGAAGACAGCGTTCCTGTCCTTCATCTTCTTCGTCCTCGAAGCCGGCTGATGGCAGCTGAGGAACGTGAGGACACGAGCCGCCGCCGTCCCAGTTCACGCCAACGACCTGTCGCGATGGTCAGCCGTGATGAGACGGAGGCTCTCCGTGACGAAACGCGGGTGGAACTCCGATTCAATGTATAGTGCCCAGTCATAGCCATGTGGGGGTCTCGCGGCGTCGCCGTCTTCCATCTGGCCTTCACGTTCTATGCTCGGGGAGGGTGTCGTGTCAGATGGCTTGGTAACTGGGCTCCTGCCAGTGCTTGGCAGGTCCCTGGAGTTGGGTTTCAACGTCTTTGACGTTATGCACCACGGACTCCACGAAAAGCAGATCTCGAATGTCTTTAGGTGGTTGTTGGACCCCGAACAGACGCACAACCTGGGCGACCGTTTCCTGCGGATCTTTATCGACGAGTTGAACCGGGTTTCGGCGGGGAGCGAACCGCTTCCGCATGGCAGCTACTTGGTGCGTCAGGAGGTGAACGTCGCGATGGGCGCGTGGGGAGCGGACATCGCCGACCTTGTCCTTGAGAGCGAAGCTGCGGTCGTCGTCGTCGAGAACTATTTCACCTCTGACGGTCACGGACACAGTTACAGCGGCTACCTGGCGTTCAGCGTGCGGGACGGCAAACGGGGTTCCGTCGTTCTCTTGTGCCGCGATGAGGATGCGTCCTTGCAGTCCATGGGGTGCGAGAACGCCGCGGTCCTCACGTATGGCAAGTTGGCTGAGCGACTGCTGGAACACGTCGGTGGCGACAGGGCTTACCAGCATAAGAATCCCGATGCCTACGCGTTCATCGAACAGTTGCACCGTAAGTTCGTTAGAGGAAAGGGCCTCGTGGGTGACCAGGAAGTGCTCAACTTCGTTGTTGCCATGTGTGATACCGGGGAGGTACGCAGATATCAGGAGCAGCCGCAGGAAGTAGCCGCCAAGCGCTTTGCTGATGATCTTGCGGTGCAAGCGAGGGAACGGTTTGGCGAGGGCCGCGACCTCCTCCAGCGAGTCAAGGGGCGCCTCAGCGCCTTCAGCGAGGGACCGCTCAGACGCCAACTCAACGCGACTCGGGGCGAGGGGTTTGTGCGCCGAATCGACGCGAGATTAGCGGGGATATACCAGTGGACCATCAACATCGACGTGGAAGAAGAACCGAACGACTTGGGCCGGTCGAGGCTCCAGCTCAAGTTCGGGCCGTCCGCGTGGTTCGCCAACGAACGGGATCCGAGCTGGACCCGAACGGTCGAATCGGGCCAAGCGGACTACTCGCGATTATTCCTCACGCGGGCCGGCGTCAAGGAAGTCCGTCAGTCGACCGTGAGTATCCAAGACGTGCTTGACGGCCTCGGACCCGCCGACCCCAGGCTTCACGACGAGATTACTGGGTTGCTCAGCGCGGTAATTCTGCCAAGTAATTAAGGATTAACTGGAGGGGCCCCGATTCTCGGATTGGGGCTTTTCCTGTGTGCGGCGCTTTTATCCTTTTGTTACGCCGCCGTCAACGTTTTGTGGGAAAGCTGGCCCTGTGGAACCTGCCCAATGTTGCAGCTCCATAACGAACTTTACGGTGAGTCAACTTTGGTGGCTCCGGACGGTCTTTGGGGTTACGCTTCATGCCATGTGAGACGGGCCACACTGCCGCTGGGGGAGTGTGGACGTCTGTCTGGCGCCTTCGGCGCCGGTCTCACCCACACCACAGAAACAAGGAGGCGGAATGCGCTTGGGTCGTATTTCCAAAGCAGTGGGCGTGGCGGCAGCAGCTGCCATCGCCCTCAGCGCCTGCGCGGGCAACAGCGGCGGGACAACCCCGACCACTGCGGCGGCAGCAAGCAAGCAAGGCGGATCGGCAACTGTAGTAGAGGTCAACGCATTTAATACGTTCAACCCGAACACGGCCGATGGAAACACTGACATCAACTCAAAGGTCAGCTACGCCACGCACTCGGGCTTCTTCTACATCGACAACAAGCTCAATGTTGTCCGCAATGAGAAGTTCGGCAAGATGGAAAAGGTCTCTGACGATCCGCTGACGGTGAAGTACACCATCAACGACGGCGTGAAGTGGTCCGACGGCACTCCTGTTACCGCAGCCGACCTTGTGCTGCAGTGGGCCGCCTTCTCCGGTTACTACAACGACGCCGACGCGGAAGGTAAGACCGGAACGTCCTACTTCTCCTACGCCGGTGACCCCACCGGTATCGCCCTCACCGACTTCCCGGAACTCGGTGACGACGGCCGCAGCATGACGCTGAAGTACTCCAAGCCCTTCGCGGACTGGGAAATCGCCATCGGCGGCCCCGGCGTCGACATCCCCGCCCACGTCCTGGCCAAGAAGGCAGGCCTGGCGGACACCAAGGCGTTCATTGACCTGCTGAAGGGCATGCCCCGCGGCGATTCCAAGGCCCCCAAGCCGGCGAACGCCCAGCTCAAGGCTATGGCGGACCTGTGGAACACCGGCTTTGACACCAAGACCCTGCCGGCCGATCCGAGCCTTTACCTCTCCAACGGTCCGTTCATCGTCAAGAGCGTCAACCAGGACCAGTCCCTGACCATGGTCAAGAACAAGGACTACAAGTGGGGACCGGAAGCCAATCTGGACGAAATCACCGTCCGCTACATCGGTGAGGCACCCGCCCAGGTCCAGGCTCTCAAGAACGGCGAGGCCGACATCATCGCCCCGCAGGCATCCGCGGACACCGTGGAGCAGCTCAAGGCACTCGAAAGCCAGGGCGTGACGGTCGACGTCGGCAACCAGCTCGCGTACGACCACATCGACCTGAACTACTCGGGCCCGTTTGCCGACAAGAACGTCCGCGAGGCGTTCATGAAGGCCGTCCCGCGTACGGACATCGTCGACAAGATCGTCAAGAAGCTGGACCCGAAGGCTGCACCGCTTGACTCCCAGCTGTTCGTTCCGGACCAGGCCCCGTACGCCGACTCGGCCAAGAACAATGGTTCCTCCGCCTACCAGGGTGTGGACATCGAGGGTGCCAAGAAGCTCCTCAACGGCGCCACCCCCGAAGTTCGCATCATGTACAACAAGGACAACCCCAACCGTGTTGACGCTTTCTCCCTGATCRGCGAGTCCGCCACCAAGGCCGGCTTCAAGATCGTCGACGGCGGCCTCGGCAAGTCTGACTGGGGCAAGGCCCTCGGTGACGGCAGCTACGATGCCACCATCTTTGGCTGGAGCAACTCGGGTGTCGGCGTGTCCGGCGTTCCGCAGATCTTCAAGTCCGGCAACGACTCCAACTTCAACCAGTTCAGCGACCCCGCAGCCGACAAGCTGATGGACGAACTGATTGTCACCACCGACAAGAGCAAGCAGGACGGCCTCGTTGCGCAGATCGACAAGATGATCTGGGATTCGGCCTACGGCCTGCCGCTGTTCCAGTCGGTTGGCGTGGACGCGTACAGCGACCGCATCACCGGTGTGAAGTACATGCCGAACCAGACCGGCGTTTGGTGGAACTTCTGGGAATGGGCGCAGAAGTAGCCCGCGACCCCAAGTAACACTGCTGGAAAGGCGTCGGGACCACAGCTTCTTCGGTCCCGGCGCCTTTCTGGCGACATCCCTGACGATGCCGTGGTCCCGCCGCCACATCGGCGGGAACCGGCCAAACTCCGCGACCGGTCCGGGCAATCCCTGGGCCCGAATTCCGAGGTTCTATTCCAATGGTGACCTACATCTTCCGGCGGCTCGTGACTGCCGCCCTCATCCTTCTCGGTGCGTCTTACCTCGTATATCTCCTGACAGCGGCGTCCGGCGATCCCCTCGAGGAATTCCGCGCCAACCCCACGCCCCAGAAGCAGCAGCTCATGGACGCGAGGACCGAGCTCTTGCAGCTGGACACCCCGGCCCCGCTGCGGTACTTCAAATGGTTCGGCGGCGCTGTCCAGTGCCTCGTTCCGTTCGCCAACTCCTGTGACCTCGGGAAAAACATCGCCGGTCAGCCCATCACCGAGGCCCTCGGCTTCGCGCTCGTCCAGACCCTGACCCTCGTCACCGCGGCAACGGTGCTCGCCATCCTGATCGGCATCACCCTGGGCATCGTCACCGCCCTGCGGCAGTACAGCACCCTGGATTACGGCGTGACGTTCATGGCCTTCCTGTTCTTCTCACTGCCGATCTTCTGGGTCGCCGTCCTGCTCAAGGAATTCGGCGCCATCGGCTTCAACGACTTCCTGCGGAACCCCGACGTGCCGCTGCCCGCGGCCCTCGGGATCGGCGTCGTCGTCGGCGCAGTGACAGCCGTCGCGGCGGGCGGGACCATGCGGCGCCGGCTGCTGGCCGGCGCCGTCGCCTTCGCCTTCGTCACCGCGGTGCTCATTTACTTCTCCGCCACCGAATGGTTCAAGACCCCGGGCATGGGCCCCGTGGTCATCGCCATCGCCGGTGTCGGCATCGCGTTCGCCGTGACCCTGCTCTCCGCCGGGCTGAAAAACCGCAAGGCCCTGCAGTCGGCCCTCATCGCCGTCGGCGTCGGAGTCGTGCTCTACTTCCTCCTTCAGCCGCTGCTCAACGAGGCTACGTTCCTGATGATCGTGCTCCTGGCGGTCGCCTTCGTCCTGATCGGCATGGGCATCGGCTACCTGGTGGGCGGCTACGACCGCGGGCAGTCCATGCGGGCGGCAGCCATCACCTCGTTCCTGGTCGGCTTCCTGATCCTGCTGGACCGGTACATGCAGGCGTGGCCCAGCTACTTCAACAACAGCCGTGTGYGCGGCCGGCCGATCGCCACCATCGGTGCCAGCACGCCGAACATCCAGGGCGACTTCTGGGTCCTGAGCCTTGACTCCTTCACGCACCTGATCCTGCCCACCCTGGCCCTGATTCTCATTTCACTGGCCAGCTACACCCGCTTCACCCGGGCCTCGATGCTCGAAATCATGAACATGGACTACATCCGCACGGCCCGGGCCAAAGGCCTGAGCGAGCGGACCGTCATCATGCGCCACGCCTTCCGCAACGCCCTGATCCCGATCGCCACGATCGTGGCCTTCGACATTGGGGCGCTGATCGGCGGTGCCGTCATCACCGAAACCGTCTTCTCGGTCCGCGGCATGGGCTTCCTGTTCCTGGACGGGATCGCGCACACCGATCCCAACCCGGTCATGGGCGTCTTCATCTGCGTGGCCATCACGGCCATGGTCTTCAACCTCATCGCGGACCTCGCCTACTCCGCACTGGATCCGCGCGTAAGGGTAAAAGCATGAGCCAGCCAAGTCAGCAGGAAGTAATCATGGCCGAAGACGAAGCCTCGCGGATATCAGCCGCGGCCGGCGTTGAGCCGGTCCTTGAGGCCAAGGGTCTCAGCCAGGGCCAGATCGTCCGGAAGCGTTTCCTCGGACACTCCGGCGCCATTATCGGCCTCGTGGTGTTCGCCTTCATATTCATCCTGGCCTTCACCTCGGTGGGTTACCTGGGAATCCCCGGCTGGTGGAAGTACTCCCACACGCAAGTCTCGCCACTGGTCAACGGCGGCGCACCGACCTCCTCGCTGTGGCCGCTGGCCTGGGGCGAACATCCGTTCGGCCAGGACCGGATCGGCCGCGACCTCTTCGCCATGACCATGCGCGGCGCGCAGCAGTCCATCACCATCATGATCGTGATCGGCCTCATCGCCGGCCTGATCGGCGTCGTGGTCGGTGCCATCTCCGGGTACTTCCGCGGCTGGTCCGAGGCCATCCTGATGCGCCTGACCGACGTCATCATCATCATTCCGGCCCTGTTGCTGGCCGCCGTCATGGCCGCCCYCGCCGGCCGCCGGGACCAGGGGAGCTGGTTCGCCTCCTTCGCCAGCACCAACGGCGTCCTGGCCCTCGGAATCTTCCTGGGCCTGATCAGCTGGGTCGCCCTGGCCCGACTGATGCGCGGCGAATTCCTGTCCCTGCGCGARCGSGAGTTCGTGGATGCGGCCCGGATTTCCGGCGCCAGCAACGCMAGGATCATCTTYAAGCACATCCTGCCCAACGCCGTCGGCGTGCTGATCGTGAACGTGACCCTGACCATGTCCGCCGCGATCCTCACCGAAACGGCGCTGAGCTACCTCGGCGTCGGCGTCAAGGCCCCGGACACGTCACTGGGCCTGCTCATCTCCCAGAACCAGCAGGCCTTCGCCACACGGCCCTGGCTCTTCTGGTTCCCGGGCATGTTCATCGTGCTCATCTGCCTCAGCATCAACTTCATCGGCGACGGCCTGAGGGACGCCTTTGACCCACGGCAGAAGAAGTTCAATGCCAAGAAGGCGGCCGATCATGGGGGTGCCGCGGTGCAGGCAGGTACCGTCACCGGACTTGGCGCCTCGGCGCCTGAGGATCCCCGCAACGACGGGCCGGCCGACGGAACACGGGGCCAGTAGATGCCGGCCCCCTGCAGGACCGCTCTAACCGGCGGTAATCGCCAGGTAGCTTGCCGCCAGGAGCAGTACGACGGCGCCAATCGCCACCCAGCGGACGGTCACCGTTGCCGCGGTGCTGGCAGCGTCGCCGGCGGCGAGCTGCCCGCCTTCCACGAGGTCATGCCACCGGGCCCGCACCAGCATGGCAGCCTGGCCGGAATCCGTGGTCTTCAGATCTCCCGGACGGACCGACTTGCCGGGACCGTAGGTGGTTGCCGGCAGGCCGTGGAGGTCCTCCGGGCGGGCATGGCGGCCGCCCCAGATGCCGGGGGCCGGCGCGGCCCAGGAGGTGTAGCTCTTCCGGGCGGTGACCAGCGTCAGCGCAAAACGGGTATCGACGTGCACCAGTGCTGCCCACGGCACCTCAATCGAGCGGAACGGATTCTCCAGGGTGACGCCGGCATCGTGGACTACAACGGACGGCATCCAGAACAGTTGCCAGCCCATGAAGGCAATGAAGGCCAGCGGGGCGATGCCGCCCAGCGCCCCCGGACCCGCCATGACGACCGTGACCACGACGCCGAACGCGGCCACCGCCCAGGACAGCAACGCGAACCATTTGTTGGTTCGTGCTTTGAAGACTTCAACATTTCCGGCGTGCGGCGTAGAGCTCATGCCCCCAATAATTCAGTATTCCGAGCCGCAGCACTAATCCCCGGTGCACCGGCGGCCCGGGCGGAAGGATAGCCCATCATGACTGACTTCATCACCCTCGATCCGCCGGCGTCACCTGTGCCTGGCAAAGGCGAACCTGTCCTGGAGGTCCGGGATCTCAGCGTGGATTTCGGYGTGGACAAGAAATGGGTCCCGGCAGCGATCGGCCTGAACTACGAGGTCCGGGCCGGCGAAGTGCTCGCCATCGTGGGGGAGTCCGGCTCCGGAAAGAGCGCCAGTTCGATGGCGCTGCTGGGCCTGCTGCCGAGTAACAGCCGTGTGACAGGAAGTGTCAAGCTTGCCGGCCGTGAGCTGCTGGGGAGCAATGAGGCCAATATCCGCGCGGTGCGCGGCAAGGACGTCGCGGTGATCTTCCAGGAGCCGATGACGGCCCTGAACCCGGTGTACACCGTGGGGTCGCAGATCGTCGAAACTGTGCGTCTGCACAATGAAGTTTCCCCGGAAGAAGCCCGGCTCCGGGCCCTGCGCATGCTGGAACTTGTCGAACTGCCCGATCCGGAGAAGGCCTTCCGGTCTTACCCGCACCAGCTTTCCGGCGGCCAGCGCCAGCGCGCCATGATCGCGCAGTCGCTCTCCTGCGACCCGAAGCTGCTCATTGCCGATGAGCCGACCACGGCCCTCGACGTGACCGTCCAGGCCGAAATCCTTGACCTCATGCGCAACCTGCGGAACAAACTGGACAGCGCCATTGTGCTCATCACCCACGACATGGGAGTGGTGGCCGACCTCGCCGACCGGATCGCCGTCATGCGCAAGGGCCTGATCGTGGAGACGGGCACGGCAGCGCAGATCTTCCACAACCCGCAGCACGAGTACACCAAGGCGCTGCTGGCTGCGGTCCCACACCTGGGCCAGGGCGGCGCGGATTCCACGGCGGACGTGGACGTCACCGCTGCCCTCGCCGCCGCGACCCACGTCGAGATCCTCTCCATTCCTGAAGACGAGCTGATCCGGCGCGAGCGCGAAAACGCCGCCGCTCTGGCCGCGGCCGAAGCGGCCAAGCCGAAGGGCGAGCCGGTCCTGGAGCTCACCGATGTCGCCATCGAGTACCCGAAGCAGGGCCGGGTGCCGGCCTTCCGTGCCGTGGAAGGGGCCAACCTGGTCATCTATCCCGGACAGGTGGTCGGTCTCGTCGGCGAGTCCGGCTCCGGAAAGACCACCATCGGCCGGGCCGCCGTCGGCCTGCTGCCGGTGGCGGCAGGCACCATGCGGGTAGTCGGGCAGGACATTTCCGCCGCCAAGAGGAACGGCCGGCAGCTCCACGAGATGCGCCGGCATGTCGGCATGGTGTTCCAGGATCCGTCGTCGTCCCTGAACCCCCGGCTGCCCATCGGGGAAAGCATCGGGGAGCCGATGTTCCTGGCACGGGCTGCGAAGGGCGCCGACCTGCAGCGGCGGATTGAGGCGCTGCTGGACCAGGTCGAGCTGCCGCGCGACTACCGCAACCGCTACCCGCACGAGCTCTCCGGCGGGCAGAAGCAGCGCGTGGGGATCGCGCGGGCCCTCTCGCTCAAGCCCAAGCTGATGGTCGCCGACGAGCCCACCTCCGCCCTCGACGTCTCAGTCCAGGCCAAGGTGCTCGATCTCTTCCAGAACCTGCAGAAGGAACTGGGGTTCGCCTRCCTCTTCGTCACCCATGACCTCGCGGTGGTGGACGTGCTCGCGGACCGGATATGTGTCATGCAGCGCGGCAGGATCGTGGAGCAGGGGACCCGCGACCAGATCCTCCGCAATCCCCAGGAGCCCTACACCCAGCGGCTTTTGGCGGCGGTTCCGCTGCCGGATCCGGACAAGCAGCGCGAGCGCCGCGAACTGCGCGCGCAGCTGCTGTCAGGGGCCAGCTGAGGCTTGCCTGGAGGGGGTCGGAACAGGGGCCAAAACCGGCAGATTCCAGTTAAGGGCGAGTAACCCAGGTCACACCGCGGGCGAATACTACCAGCCGGTAGCGTGTGACTTGAAATACACTCCGCTTGACGTTACTCGTCATGAGATTGTCGGATCACGGTTTGGCAACAGAGTTCCAACATTTGGACGGTTTAGGGCTAGGCTACTTCCATATGTAGGCCACGTCACAGGGGATACCCCTGTGCCTGCTTACGGGGAAGCATAAGTTTTTCCCTCACGAACTCCCACAACTCATAGGAGGCGGAATGCGTTTTTCGCGCACTTCCAAAGCACTGGGCATGGTGGCTATCGCCGCCCTCGCCCTGACCGGATGCGGTGCCAGCGGCTCCGCAACCGGTAGCGGCAGTACCGGCGGCGACACCAGCAAAGTGATCCTCGCCGACGGCTCCGAACCCCAGCGTCCCCTCATGCCCGCCGACACCAACGAAGTCGGCGGTGGCAAGGTCATCGACATGATCTTCGCGGGTCTGGTCAGCTACGACCCCAGCGGCAAGCCGGTCAACGAACTCGCCGAGTCCATCGAGGGCAAGGACGGCCAGCACTTCACCATCAAGGTCAAGAAGGACCAGAAGTTCACGAACGGCGAGGCCATCACGGCCAAGTCCTTCGTCGATTCCTGGAACTTCGGCGCCGCAGCCAAGAACGCCCAGCTCAGCGGTGGCTTCTTCGAAAGCATCAAGGGCTACGACGAAGCCAGCGCAGAGGGCTCCACGGTTGAGACCATGTCCGGCCTGAAGGTCGTTGACGACCAGACGTTCACCGTCGAACTGAAGCAGCCGGAATCTGACTGGCCGCTTCGCCTTGGCTACACCGCGTTTGTTCCGGTTCCCTCCGGTGCCCTGAAGGACCCGAAGGGCTTCGGCGAGAAGCCGGTCGGCAACGGCCCGTACAAGCTCGCGGACGGCGGCTGGCAGCACAACGTGCAGATCCAGCTCGTTCCGAACCCGGACTACAACGGCCCGCGCAAGGCCAAGAACGCCGGCGTGACGTTCAAGATCTACCAGAACGACGACTCGGCGTACCAGGACCTGATGTCCAACAACCTGGACATCCTGCAGACCATCCCGACCAGCGCGCTGAAGAACTTCAAGTCTGACCTCGGCGACCGCACCATCAACAAGCCGTACGCCGGCAACCAGACCATCGCCATCCCGGAATACCTGCCGGAATGGAGCGGCGACGCCGGCAAGCTCCGCCGCCAGGCGATCTCCATGGCGATCAACCGCGAAGAGATCACCAAGGTGATCTTCAACGGTGCACGCCAGCCCGCCAAGGACTTCACGGCACCCGTGCTTGACGGCTACAGCGACTCGATCGCCGGAGCCGAGAACCTGACTTTCAACGCCGACAAGGCCAAGGAAGCCTGGGCCAAGGCTGACGCCATCCAGAAGTGGGACGCGAACAAGACGTTCACCATTGCCTACAACGCCGACAAGGGCGGACACAAGGCCTGGGTTGAGGCAGTAGTCAACCAGCTCAAGAACACGCTCGGCATCAAGGTTGAAGGCAAGCCGTACGCCACCTTCAAGGAAGCCCGCAACGACGCCACCGCCAAGACCCTCACCGGCTCCATCCGTGCCGGCTGGCAGGCAGACTACCCGTCGCTGTACAACTTCCTCGGCCCGATCTACAAGACCGGTGCCGGCTCCAACGACGCCAGCTACGCCAACCCGACGTTCGACAAGGCCATCTCCGACGGCCTGAACGCCGCGTCGGTCAGCGACGGCAACAAGGCCATGAACAAGGCCCAGGAGATCCTCCTGACGGACCTGCCGGCCATCCCCCTGTGGTACCAGGTTGCCCAGGGCGGCTGGAGCGACAAGGTCACCAACGTCGACTACGGCTGGGACGGCGTCCCGCTGTACTACAACGTAACCGGTAAGTAACAACAAAACGACGGCGGGGGCCGCCCATACTGGGGCCTCCGCCGTCGTCGTGTTTCCCCTCCATTTATTTTCTTGATGCCCGGCTCTTTCGGGCGAACTTTTCGCAGCCCTGCCGCCGTGAGCAAACCGGCGCCGGCCTGCATCCATAGTGAAAAGGTTCTTTGATGAACAACTCCGCCGCATCCCTGGACAGGATGCCTGCCAACGAGGGTGTGACTCGCTGATGTCGACATACATCCTCAAGCGTTTCCTGCAACTGATTCCCGTCTTCCTGGGCGCAACACTGCTGGTCTATTTCCTGGTCTTCAGCCTGCCCGGTGACCCCATCGTGGCCCTGTTCGGCGACAAGCCGGTGAACGAGGCGGTCGCAGCCAAGCTGCGCATGCAGTACCACCTGGACCAGCCGTTCTGGATGCAATACCTGCTTTACCTCAAGAGCATCTTCACGTTCGACCTCGGCCAGGACTTCTCCGGACGCCCCATCGCCGCCGTGCTCGGCGAGGTCTTCCCCGTCACGGCGCGGCTGGCCATCATGGCGCTGATCTTCGAGGCCTTTTTCGGCATCATCTTCGGCCTCATCGCCGGCCTGCGCAAGGGCAAGCTCTTTGACGCCACGGTCCTGATCTTTTCGCTGATCGTAATCGGCATCCCGATCTTCGTCCTCGGCTTCCTGCTGCAGTTCACCATCGGAGTTCAGCTCGGCTGGGCCAAACCGACCGTCAGCTCCGCGGCGACCATCCCGGACCTCATCCTGCCGGCTATCGTGCTGGGACTGGGATCGTTCGCCTACGTCCTGCGCCTGACCCGCACGTCCGTCATCGAAAACATGAACGCCGACTATGTGCGCACCGCCACCGCCAAGGGCCTCTCCCGGTTCCAGGTGGTCCGCGTCCACATCCTGCGCAACTCCCTGATTCCCGTCATTACCTTCCTGGGCGCCGACCTCGGTGCCTTGATGGGCGGGGCAATCGTCACGGAAGGAATCTTCAACGTTCCGGGCGTCGGCAACCGGCTCTACCGGGCCGTGCTGTCCGGCGAAGGGCCCACAGTGGTCTCGATCGTCACCGTCCTGGTGCTGATCTACTGCCTCTCCAACCTGCTCGTTGACCTGCTTTACGGCTGGCTTGACCCGAGGATCCGTTATGACTCCTGATAACACCACCACCACCGCACGGCACGCCGATTCGCGCCGCCCGGCCCGCCGGACCGTGCACTTCGTGGCCGATGTCTCCGAGACTCCGCTCCAGGTAACGGACCGGGTCAAGGACGAAGCCGCACCGCTAAGCCTGTGGGGTGAGGCCTGGAAGAACCTGCGCAAGCAGCCGCTCTTCATCATCTCCGTGTTCCTGATCCTCGTGGTCGTGGCGGTGTCGCTCTTCCCGGGGCTCTTCTCGCCGATCGACCCGACCTCGGAGGCCTGCCAGCTGGCCAACTCCGACGCCGGCCCCGCCGCGGGCCACCCGCTGGGCTTCACCCAGTTGGGCTGCGACGTCTACGCCCGCGTTATCTTCGGTACGCGGTCCTCGGTGACCGTGGGCCTGTTGACCACCATCGGCGTGCTGCTGATCGGTGGCATCATGGGTGCCGTCGCCGGCTATTACGGCGGCTGGATCGACTCGGTCCTGGCCCGCATCAATGACATCTTCTTCGCCCTTCCCCTGATCCTGGGCGCGATCGTGCTGATGCAGCTGCCGATGTTCCGGGCTAACAAGACCGTGTGGACGCTGGTGCTCATCCTGATCATCTTCGGCTGGCCGCAGATTGCCCGCATCACCCGCGGCGCCGTCGTTGAGGTCCGGAACGCCGACTTCGTCACGGCCGCCCGGTCGCTGGGCGTCTCGAAGTTCGGCGCCCTCATGCGCCACGTCCTGCCGAACTCGCTGGCTCCGATCATCGTCGTGGCCACCATCTCCCTGGGAACGTTCATCGTGGCCGAGTCCACGCTGTCCTTCCTCGGCATCGGGCTGCCGGCCAGCGTCATGTCCTGGGGCAATGACATCGACGCGGCAAAGGCTTCCCTCCGGTCCAACCCGATGCCACTGATCTACCCGGCCATCGCGCTGTCCATCACCGTCCTGAGCTTCATCATGCTGGGCGATGCCCTGCGTGATGCCCTCGATCCCAAAGCCCGCAAGCGATGAAAGGGGACACCATGAGCGCCTCTGTTGACTTCCAGGAAGCTGAGTACGCCACTGAGCGCCCGCTGCTTGAAATCAAGGACCTGGCCATCGGGTTCACCACCAGCAACGGCCAAGTCAACGCCGTCCGCAACGCCCACCTCACCGTCATGCCGGGCGAAACCGTCGCGATTGTGGGCGAGTCGGGCTCCGGCAAGTCCACCACCGCGCTGGCTGCTATCGGCCTGCTCCCGGGCAACGGGCGGGTCGCGGCAGGCCAGATCCTGTTCGATGGCGAGGACATCTCCAACGCCAGCGAAAAGCGGATGATCGAACTGCGCGGCAACAGCATCGGCATGGTCCCGCAGGACCCGATGTCCAACCTGAACCCGGTGTGGAAGATCGGCGACCAGGTCCGCGAGACGCTGAAGGCCAACGGACTCCCGAGCGGCCCCGACGACGTCGCCAAGGTCCTGTCCCAGGCAGGGCTGCCCGACGCCGGCAGCCGCGCCAAGCAGTACCCCCACGAGTTCTCCGGCGGCATGCGCCAGCGCGCGCTGATCGCGATCGGGCTCGCCTGCCAGCCGCGCCTGCTCATCGCGGACGAGCCGACCTCGGCGCTCGACGTGACCGTGCAGCGCCAGATCCTCGATCACCTGGACAAGATGACCACGGAACTGGGCACCGCGGTGCTGCTGATCACGCACGACCTCGGCCTCGCCGCCGAGCGTGCCGATCAGGTGGTGGTCATGTACCGCGGCCAGGTTGTCGAATCCGGACCCTCGCTGGAGCTGCTGCAGAACCCGCAGCACCCGTACACCCAGCGGCTGGTCGCCTCGGCGCCGTCGCTGGCGTCCCGGCGCATCCAGGCGGCCAAGGAACTCGGCGTGGAAACCGACGACATGCTCGCCCCGAGCGAGACCGGCGTGGTTGAGCCGGCCAAGTCCGACGACGTCCTGCAGATCCAGAACCTCAGGAAGGTCTTCAAGCTGCGTTCGGGCCTGGGCAAGTCCACGGACTTCACCGCCGTCGACGACATCTCCTTCAACGTCAAGCGGGGAACCACGACGGCGATCGTGGGGGAGTCGGGTTCAGGCAAGTCCACGGTGGCGCAGATGGTCCTGAACCTCCTGACGCCGACCTCCGGCAAGATCATCTTCGACGGCGTGGACACCTCCACGCTGAACAGCAAAGAGCTCTTCGCCTTCAGGCGCCGTGTACAGCCGATCTTCCAGGACCCGTACGGGTCCCTGGACCCGATGTACAACATCTTCCGGACCATCGAGGAACCGCTGYGGACCCACAAGATCGGGGACAAGGCCAGCCGCGAGAAGAAGGTCCGGGAATTGCTGGACCAGGTGGCGCTGCCGCAGTCCACCATGCAGCGGTACCCCAACGAGCTCTCCGGCGGCCAGCGCCAGCGGGTCGCGATCGCCCGCGCCCTGGCCCTGGACCCCGAAGTGATCATCTGCGACGAGGCCGTCTCGGCACTGGATGTGCTGGTGCAGGCGCAGGTGCTGAACCTGCTCGCCGAACTGCAGTCCCGGCTCGGCCTGACCTACCTGTTCATCACCCACGACCTCGCGGTGGTCCGGCAGATCGCCGACCGCGTGTGCGTCATGGAGAAGGGCAAGCTGGTGGAAACAGGCTCGACGGACGACGTCTTCGAGTCGCCGCAGCAGGACTACACCCGGGCGCTGCTCAACGCCATCCCCGGCGCCGGCCTCATGCTGCCGCCGGAAATGGACGTGGCCTGAGCGGCCGCTTCCTGAGGGCTTGAAGAAGTCCGCCGCCAGCAGCGCTTAGCGGCTGGCAGTACAGGAGCCGGTGTCCTCCCTTCGGGGCGGACACCGGCTCCTTTGTTGTGCTGTGGCCCGTGCGCCGGCGGTGCCTGCGCCGGTGGCGCGGCGCTGGCAGTGCCTGCGCCGGTGGCCAGGCGCTGGCGGTGCCTGCGCCGGTGGGACAAGCCTGCGTTAGTGGGATAAGCCGGCGAGCATGCCGGGGTCGGCGTAGTCAAACCCCAGGGACTGCAGCCGCTGGCCGAAAACGGCGCCCAGGGCCGCGTGGCCCTGCCGGTTCAGGTGGACCCGGTCCGCCATCGAGCCCGTCAGGTTGTACCGGGTGAGCCAATCGCCTGCGCTGACGAACGACAGCCCGTGATGGTCCGCCACCCGCCCCAAAAGCGCGTCCACATCGCTCCGGCGTCCTCCGCCGTAGTGGGCGCCGCGCCCGAGTGTGCCGACCATGAGTATCCGGGCAGCGGGGTAACGCTGCTGGATGCTGGCGATCAGCCGTTCCGCGTTGGAGACGATCTGCGCGTCGGAGGCGCCGCGTGCGGCATCGTTCCCGCCGCCTTCGATCACCACGAGGGGAGGAGCGCCGTACGGGAGTTTCCAGTCGCCGCGCTGAAGCGCGTCGATGTAGTTGCCGGTCTTGCCGTTGGACGCCACGAAACCGGTGCCGCCCCGGCCACAGAAGAAGACTTTGTACCCAGCAGCGGCCAGACCCTGCCTGGGCCAGCCGTAGGAAGGTTCCGATTGCGAGTCGCCAATCAGCACGGCGACATTGCTGGTGTCCTTGACGATGATCTCGTTGCGGCCGTTGGCAGGATTGCGGTAGGTCGAGCCGCTCGGCAGAGCGGCGGGGTCGATGGTGGACCCGATGCGCGTCTTGGCCGCGGACCCGGCCGCGACCGGGACTCCGGCGCCAACGGCCGCTCCGGCCCCGCTGCCGGTCAGTGGCGTGCCCACAGCTCCCAACTCTGATGATCCAGCGTCGGAAGAGCCCACTTCGGAAGAGCCCGCGTCGGGCGCAGGTGAATAAGAGGTCTGTCCGCAGCCGCCAAGAACCACGCCGGTGGCGATCATCATTGCGACGAAGCGGGACAGGGCCGAGGCGTTTCGCATGAATGTCTCCGGGCTTGCTTGCTGCTATCAGAGCAATGATGGTGCATGGGCGCTGGAAAATCCAGTGACTTTACTCACACGTGATAGACCATTTCCGTGCGCCCGTCCTGCTCTGGCGACAGCGCGGACGCTGGTCACCGATCCGCATTTTAGGCCAATAAATGACCTAGCGTTTAGAATGGTAGTAGGTGCCCTGTGCCAAAGGGACTTATCTGTCGTGCGTTCCGGTTGGAAATGTCGCGATACCACAGCTGACTTCACCACTGAATCGAGCAATAACGCATGTCTGAAACCACCACCAACACCGCGGTAGCCACTGCATCGCGCAGTGACCTGCGCAACGTCGCGATCGTGGCCCACGTTGACCACGGCAAGACCACGCTGGTCGACGCCATGCTCAAGCAGACCAACTCCTTTGCCGAGCACAACCACCTCGAAGACCGCGTCATGGACTCCGGTGACCTGGAACGCGAAAAGGGCATCACCATCCTGGCCAAGAACACCACGGTGGCCTACAACGGACCGTCCTCCAACGGCGAAACCATCACCATCAACGTCATCGACACCCCTGGCCACGCCGACTTCGGTGGCGAGGTGGAGCGCGGCCTGTCCATGGTCGACGGCGTCGTCCTCCTCGTCGACGCCTCTGAGGGCCCGCTGCCCCAGACCCGCTTCGTGCTGCGTAAGGCCCTCGCCGCGCACCTGCCGGTGATCCTCCTGGTCAACAAGACCGACCGCCCCGACGCGCGGATCGAAGAAGTTGTCCACGAATCCATGGACCTGCTCCTGGGCCTTGCCTCCGACCTCGCCGACGAAGTTCCGGACCTCGACCTGGACAAGATCCTGAACGTGCCGGTTGTTTACGCCGCCGCCAAGGTCGGCCGCGCCTCCCTCGAGCAGCCCGCCGACGGCAGCGCCCCGGAAAACGAAGACCTCGAGCCGCTCTTCCGGGCCATCATCGAGCACATCCCGGCCCCGACCTACAACCCGAACGGTGTCCTGCAGGCACACGTCACCAACCTGGACGCCTCACCGTTCCTGGGCCGCTTGGCGCTGCTGCGCATCTACAACGGCACCCTGCGCAAGGGCCAGACCGTGGCCTGGGCACGCGCCAATGGCGAGCTCAAGAACGTCAAGATCACCGAACTTCTCGCGACCAAGGCACTGGACCGCGTCCCGGCTGAGTCCGCTGGCCCGGGCGAGATCGTCGCCGTCGCCGGCATCGAGGAGATCACCATCGGTGAGACCCTGACCGACGCCGAGAACCCGCAGCCGCTGCCGCTGATCACTGTTGACGACCCGGCCATCTCCATGACCATCGGTATCAACACCTCCCCGCTGGCCGGCAAGGTAAAGGGCGCCAAGGTCACGGCCCGCCAGGTCAAGGACCGCCTCGACAAGGAACTGATCGGTAACGTCTCCATCAAGGTTCTCCCCACCGAGCGTCCCGACGCCTGGGAAGTCCAGGGCCGTGGCGAGCTTGCACTGGCCATCCTGGTCGAGCAGATGCGCCGCGAAGGCTTTGAGCTGACCGTCGGCAAGCCGCAGGTGGTTACCAAGACCGTCGACGGCAAGGTCCACGAGCCGATGGAACACATGACCATCGACGTGCCCGAAGAGTACCTCGGCGCCGTCACCCAGCTGATGGCAGCCCGCAAGGGCCGCATGACCAACATGGCCAACCACGGCACCGGCTGGTGCCGCATGGAGTTCATCGTTCCGGCCCGCGGCCTGATCGGGTTCCGCACCAAGTTCCTCACGGACACCCGCGGCGCCGGCATCGCCGCCTCCATCTCCGAAGGCTACGAGCCGTGGGCCGGCCCCATCGAATACCGCACCAACGGTTCGATGATCGCCGACCGCGCCGGTGTTGTGACCCCGTTCGCCATGATCAACCTGCAGGAACGCGGATCCTTCTTCGTCAAGCCCACCTCCGAGGTGTACGAGGGCATGATCGTGGGCGAGAACTCCCGCGCCGACGACATGGACGTGAACATCACGAAGGAAAAGAAGCTCACCAACATGCGTGCAGCTTCCTCGGACACCTTCGAGAACCTGACGCCCCCGCGCGACCTGACCCTTGAAGAGTCCCTCGAATTCGCCCGCGAAGACGAGTGCGTTGAGGTTACCCCGGATTCAATCCGTATCCGCAAGGTCATCCTGGACACCAACGAGCGTGCCAAGGCCAACCGCGCCCGCGCCAAGGTCTGATCCCGGTCTCCGGGCTTCAGCCACAACGTGATTAAGAGAGCTGCCGGTACGGCAGGCGGCATTGCCGCCGCCGTGCCGGCAGCTCTTTTTGTTGCCCTGGCCGGCACCGCCCTGCACCGCCACGATCTGGTCCTGGGCGGAGTGGACGTCCCGTGGGGCGCCGTCGCTGCGCTCGTGCTGCTGGGCTCGGTCCAGCTGTGGCTGGGGGCGGCATTCCGTTCTGTCGTCCCGACGGCGGCTTGCGGAGTCCTCTGCTACGCGCTGATTGGCTGGTGGTCCACCCTGGAAACGGGCAAGCGCCTGGTCATCGGCGACGCCGCGGGCAATATCTGGGTCTTCGGCATCGCAGGCATCACCGTGGCCATGCTGGCCTGGTGCCGGCGCTACAGGAGGCCGACCGGCCAGGACCGGTGACGACGGGCCAGGACCGGTGACGACGGGCCAGGACCGGACCGCCCGGCCCGGTTCCCCACGGGACATGCCCATTTTTCGGTCGCTCGAGTGGGCGCAATGGCATTATGTCCGGCCCCGGGTTGGTGCGCGGGACATGCCCCGCCCTCATGGTCGGACCTGTCCGGCATCGCCCCCATCCGGCCCGTGCAGTTTTCCACATAGTGCGGGATCCGACTTCCAGAGCGCAGAGTGCGGCTCCACCATGGGTGAATGGCCAACATCATCGAGGTGCTCTCGAATTACGACGGCGTCGCCCGCGCCAAATACATTGCCGCCGCGGGGGTCTCCGATTTTCAGCTCAAGTCCGCGATGGCCTCGGGAGCCGTGTCACGCGTGGCCCGCGGCGTCTATGCGTTGCCCGGTGCAGACGCGCAGCTGATCGCCATACGCTCGCTTCCGGCGGAACCGGCGTGCATCACCGCGGCGCACTTCAGCGGGCTGTGGGTCCTTGAAGCCCCGGCCCAGCCGCACGTTGCCCTCACCCACAGCAGGAGCTACCAGGGCTTCGTCTGCCACCGGGCGCCCGCGCCGCCGACACTCCTGGACACGGTTATCCAATGCTTGCGCTGCCTACCCGAACCTCACGGGCTGATCATCGCCGAATCCGCCGTCGTGCTGAAGGGACTCCCGCTGGGTTCATTGCGTCGGCGCCTCGATGGCCGGAACGACACCCGGGAGCGCCGGATCGTGTCGGAGATTGTCCCGCAGTCGCAGTCGCTCATTGAGTGCCTGGCCCGGTTCCTGCTGCGGCGGGCCGGCTTCCATGTTGAATCGCAGGTCAACGTTCCAGGGATGGGACACCTGGACCTGATGGTCGACGGCCGTCTCGGCATCGAGACTGACGGGGCGGGATTCCACATGGACAGGGCCAGCTTCGAGGAAGACCGGCGGCGTTGGAACGTCACCACGCGCCGGGGAATCCCGACTCTTGTTGTGACGTACCCGCTGTTGAGGGACCACCCCGAGGATTTCATCGCTATGGTCCGCGAAGCCCTGAACAGGCTATCTGCCGCCGCCTAGAGTCAGACTCCACGTCCGGCTTCGTGTGCCCTTGCGATGCGGTTCGGCACTCTGGGCCTGCACTCTGATCCTGCACCGCGCCCAGCCACCGCTGAAATTGTCCCGTGCTCTTTCATTGCACCACTGGACATGTCCCTTGTTCTGTTGGTTTACCGCTGGACATGTCCCTTGTTCTGTTGGTTTACCGCTGGACATGTCCCTTGTTCTGTTGGTTTACCGCTGGACATGTCCCTGGCTCCGTCGATTCACCACTGGACATGTCCCGCGCTGGGTGGCGGCGATGAGCACGGTGTCGAAATGTCCATCTCCAGCAGCGAGGGGAGTGCATGTCCATTGATGGCCGGAGGTGGGGCTGGACATGTGCGTGGTTGGCCAGCAGGGGAGGGCATGTCCATTGGTTGGCCGGGGGTGRGGCTGGGCATGTGCGTGGTTGGCCAGCAGGGGAGGGCATGTCCATTGGTTGGCCAGGTGCGGAGGGCATGTCCAGTGGTCGGGTGGTGCGGAGGGCATGTCCCCGGGGCGCAACCACCGACGCGCCCACCCCGGAACCGCCCGTCAGGGCTCCTGCATCCGCGGGGCGCGGCGCGGCGGGGGCGGCGGGACTTCCTTGGCTGCCACGACAAGGGGGAGGGCAATGACGACGTCGGAGCGGCGGGTGCGGACGGTGCATACGCCGTCGGCGCGATCCACGAGCTCGCCGAGGGCATCCGTCAGGCCGCCGTCGATCCTGTACCGGACCACAACGCGGGTGCCGAGCGGGGCGGCGGAGAGAAACTGCTGGGGCAAGGGCAAAGGCGAGCTCATCAGATCATCGTAAGACGCGGAGCATGTGTGACGTCCGGCTAGGTTCGCGGGAACAGGCTGGGAGATAATAGGCTCAGAAGTCAGCAGCCCGGCTCAGGGCCTGGAAATCATCCGGCCGGTCGCCGGAACCAACGTGGAGAGGCCAGGGACGTGACGTACGTAATCGCGCAGCCGTGTGTAGATGTCAAAGACAAGGCATGTATTGAGGAGTGCCCCGTCGATTGCATTTACGAGGGTGAGCGTTCCCTGTACATCCACCCCGACGAGTGCGTGGACTGCGGTGCCTGTGAGCCGGTCTGCCCCGTGGAGGCGATCTACTACGAGGACGACACCCCCGAAGAATGGGCCGACTACTACAAGGCCAACGTCGAGTTCTTCGACGAACTCGGGTCCCCGGGCGGCGCCGCGAAGGTTGGGAACACCCACACCGACCACCCCATGATCGCCGCCCTGCCGCCGCAGAACCAAGAGAACTAGGACGGCGCTACGGTGACATCCGCGGTGCGCACCTTCGGCCTGAGCCTGCCCGATTACCCGTGGGAGGCCATGGCGCCGTATCTCGCCACGGCAGCCCGGCACCCGGCAGGAGCCGTCAACCTTTCCATCGGAACCCCGGTGGACGCGACGCCGGCCCTCATCCAGGACGCACTGCGCGCCGCCGCGGACGCCCCCGGCTATCCCACGGTGCACGGGACGCCGGCCCTGCGGGAAGCCATCGCCGGCTGGTTTGCGCGCCGGCGCGGCGTCCCCGGGCTCGACCCGCAGAATGTGATGCCAACGGTGGGTTCCAAGGAACTCGTCGCGTGGCTGCCGTTCCTGCTCGGCCTGAAGCCGGGCGACGTCGTCGTCCGGCCCACGGTTGCGTACCCCACCTATGACATCGGGGCCACCTTCGCCGGTGCGGAGCAGGTCGCCGCGGACGACCTTGACGAGCTCGACGCCGGCACCCGGGCCCGCGTGCGCCTGGTCTGGGTCAATTCACCGGCCAACCCCACCGGCAGCGTCCGGGACATCGCGTCGCTGCGGCGGATCGTCCGGCAGGCCCGCGAGCTCGGCGCCGTCGTCGCGTCCGATGAGTGCTACGCCGAACTCGGCTGGGGGGAGTGGGACCTCGAGCGTGGCGGCGCCCCGGTCCCGAGCGTCCTGGATCCGCAGGTCGCAGAAGGCTCCCACGATGGCCTGCTCGCCGTCTATTCGCTGAGCAAACAGTCCAACGTGGCCGGTTACCGCGCGGCATTTGTCGCCGGCGATCCGGTGATCATGGCGAACCTGGTCAACAGCCGCAAGCACGCCGGGATGATTGTGCCCTATCCGGTCCAGGAAGCCATGCGCGTGGCCCTCGGCGACGACGCCCACGTCCAGGCCCAGAAGGACCTGTACCGGGGCCGGCGGGAACGGATCGTGCCCGCGCTCGAAGGTTTCGGCCTGACAATCCATGAATCGAGGGCAGGCCTTTATCTGTGGGCCACCGCCGGCGAGGCGACGTGGGACACCGTGGGCCGGCTCGCGGACCGCGGAATCGTCGTTGGCCCCGGGGTCTTCTACGGCGACGCCGGCAACGGGTTCATCCGGGTGGCGCTGACCGCCAGCGACGAAAGGATCGACGCCGCGGTCTCGCGGCTGGACCCGGAAGCGTAACAATGCTGTGACGCGTGCCACATGTGGCGTGTTTTTGGCGTTTTGCGGGCCCCCCGGATTAGTGCCACCCGCGAAGTGAAGGTACTTTTTAACTGACGATCAATGGTGGCTTTCCACAAGAAGGCAGCGCAGCCTTTGGAAATCCTGTCCGCACAGGATCCGCGGGCAGCTTCACCAGATGTTGGACCAGCTTTCGACAGAGGCCCCGATGCCTCATGAGGAGACTCCATGACTGAAACCACCAGCGCAACCCTGCGCCATGCCGGCGGCGAACTCGAACTCCCGCGCATCAAGGTTGTAGAAGGGAACGAAGGCTACGACGTTTCCAAGCTGCTGAAGCAGACCGGCGCCGTCGCCTTCGACCCCGGTTTCATGAACACCGCGGCCACCACCTCGGCCATCACCTACATCGATGGTGACGCCGGCATCCTGCGCTACCGCGGCTACCCGATCGAGCAGCTGGCCCAGCACTCGAGCTTCCTGGAAGTCTCCTACCTGCTGATCTACGGCAACCTGCCGACCCCCACCGAGCTGGAGTCCTTCGACCAGCGGATCCGCCACCACACCCTGCTGCACGAGGAGCTCAAGGGCTTCTTCAGCGGCTTCCCCCGTGACGCCCACCCGATGCCGGTGCTGTCCTCGGCCGTGTCGGCGCTGTCGACGTTCTACCAGGACTCGCTGGATCCGTTCAACGCCGAGCAGGTGGAGGTGTCCACCATCCGCCTCATGGCCAAGATGCCGGTCATCGCCGCCTACGCCCACAAGAAGTCGATCGGGCAGCCCATGCTGTACCCGGACAACTCGATGAACCTGGTGGAGAACTTCCTGCGCCTGAGCTTTGGCCTGCCGGCCGAGCAGTACGAGGTGGACCCGGTCATCGCCAAGGCCCTGGATCTGCTCCTGATCCTGCACGCCGACCACGAGCAGAACTGTTCGACGTCGACCGTCCGCCTGGTCGGTTCCTCGAACGCGAACCTGTTCGCCTCCGTCTCCGCGGGCATCAACGCCCTCTTCGGCCCCGCCCACGGCGGTGCCAACGAGGCCGTCCTGAAGATGCTGCGCCAGATCCAGGCCGACGGCATCAAGCCCGAGGACTATATGGAGAAGGTCAAGAACAAGGAGGACGGCGTCCGCCTCATGGGCTTCGGGCACCGCGTCTACAAGAACTACGACCCGCGTGCCAAGATCATCAAGGCCACGGCCCACGAGGTCCTGAGCAAGCTCGGCGGAAACGACGAGCTCCTCGACATCGCCATGCGCCTTGAAGAGAAAGCCCTGGGCGATGACTACTTCATCCAGCGCAAGCTCTACCCSAACGTGGACTTCTACACCGGCSTGATCTACAAGGCSATGGGTTTCCCGGAGAAGATGTTCACCGTGCTGTTCGCCATCGGGCGCCTGCCGGGCTGGATCGCCCAGTGGCGCGAGATGATCAGCGACCCCAATACGAAGATCGGCCGCCCGCGCCAGCTCTACGTCGGCGAACCGGAACGCAACTACCCGTCGCTGTAGCCCGCCCGCCGGCCACGGCGCGCGATAGACAGTACGACGCCGTCATCCGGCGCCAGGAAATAGTTGACGCAGTCTTCAGGAT
>NZ_JBFTNJ010000044.1:0-28004 GCF_056397425.1 Arthrobacter sp. 05N33_2 | reverse complement strand
CCCCCAGCCTGATGGCGTGGTCCAGGACGTCGCGGAAATGATCCTGCAGTTCGGGGTCCGGCACGCCGTCCGGTCCGCCGCCCATGAGGCTCTGCAGGATTCCGGCCAGCGGGGCCGTGGCACGCTGGAACGTGATGACCTGGCGGGAGAGTTCATAGATCCTGCGCGATACGCCGGGGTCGGCAGCGAACAGGTCGTCTTCGATTTCATCGATATCGTTTTCCAGCCCTGCCGCCACCGGCTCGTACTCGTCCACCACCTGGTCCAGGATCGCGTACAACACCGCATCCGGTCCGAGCGCCAGGAACTCCGGCTCGGACTCCATCCGCCGGCGCACCCGGGCCAGGTCGGGAGACTCCGCCCGGCGGACAGTCACCACAAAGTCCGGGCCGGAAAACACATGGATCTCGCCGAACTCGACCTTCTCCACATCGTCCAGGTACCGCGCGGGCCGCAGCACCAGGAACAACGTCTCGCCATAGTGTTCCAGCTTGGCCCGCTGGTGGCCGGCGAGCGCGTCCTCCACGGCCAGGTGGCTCAGGTCAAATTCCTCGGCCACGGAGCGCAGTTCCTCGGCTTCGGGCCGGTAGAGCCCGATCCAGGCCATGCCCTGGCGCTGCCGCAGCAGAAAGTACGTCTCCTCGAGCCCTTCCGGGTCGGCGGTCCGGTGACCGTCCACATAGACGGCGTTGTCAATAATCGTCACGGCCGCGCCTCCTCTTCAAGGCATTCGCTTTGCTGTGACGTTATACCGTCCCCGGGCCGGTGCCAACAGCCCGCACTGCCCCGTGAGCGCCGCTGGTTTTCCGGGAACATTCCCCGGAAAGACTGCCGGGAAGAACGACGCCGACGGCCGCCGCCAGGGCTCCAACGCACAGATGCTGGCTTGGGGCAGATCGCCCGAACCGTGCACACCGTCTGCCCTGAGCCCCGCCAGCCCTCAGCACGCTTAGTATTGAGTGGACTGGCAGGCCGGCAGGGATAGCCTGTTCGCCCTGCCCGCAATCGAAAGGTACGGCCGCCATGACCGAGACACCCCGCAGATTCGACCCCACCAATCCAGACGACGCCTCCACCTCCCAGTACGCGGGGTCCGCTGACGCCACGCCCGGGCCCTCGTCCGCCGAGCAAGGCCTCAGCACGGACGTGGCCGCGACCGGCACCGATGTGGCCGCCACGACGGCGGGGCGCGCCGAAACCTCCCGCCCCGAGGAACCCACGGCTCAGGCTCCCGCGCCGGCGCCCGCTCCGGACACGCGCCAGGTCACCCGTGCGGGAATGGTTTGGGCCGCGGTTGCCTGCGCGCTCGTGGTGCTGATCCTGCTGATCGCTTTCATCCTGCAGAATCAGGAGTACGTGCAGGTGAAGTTCTTTGGCCTCGAAGGCTCGGTCCCGCTGGGCATCGCCTTGTTCATCGCGGCCGTCGGCGGCGGCGTTCTGGTCGCCATCGCCGGAGCCGCCCGCATCATCCAGCTCCGGCTCGCCGCGCACCGCGTCCGCCGCCAGGCCAGCCCGGGCACGCGCACGCGCTGACGCGGAAACCGCCAGGCGCTACCCTCTTTCCATGCGCGACGCAGAACCCCGGGCCCAGGCAGCCATCACCACCGCCGCGGCGGACTGGCCCGACGTCGAGCGTCTCTTTGGCGTCCGCGGCGAGCCCTCACGATGCTGGTGCCGGTTCTTTGCCTTGACCGGCCCGCAGTGGTCCGCGTCCACCCCGGAGGAGCGGAAGAACCAGTTGCGGGACAAGTTCGACGGCGGCCAGCCGGCGCCCGGGGTCCTGGCCTTCCGCGACGGGAATCCGGTGGGCTGGTGCGCCGTCGAGCCCCGCGGGTGCTACCCAAGGATCCTGCGCTCGAAGGTGCTGGCGTCGGCCCCTGACGCCGCCCGGGATCCCGGCGTGGACCATGTGTGGCCCGTCAGTTGCTTTGTCGTCTCCCCCGGCCACCGACGGACCGGCGTGGCGGGGGCGTTGCTTGCCGCCGCCGTCGAACACGCCGCCGCGCACGGCGCCACGGTGGTGGAGGGTTATCCGGTCGACCCCGCGCAACGGCCCAAGGCCGGCCCGGCAGACCTCTACCACGGCACGCTGGGACTCTTTTTGGCGGCTGGCTTCACAGTAGTCAGCGGCGAAGTGGTCAGCGGCGCGGTGCCGGGACGCGCCGTCGTCCGCCTGATGGTGCCCCGGCCCGGCAGGGACCGCGGGCGCTAGGGCAGGGTCAGGATCACYGGCCCGTCGGCGGTGATGGCCACGGTGTGTTCGCTGTGCGCGGCGCGGCGGCCGTTCGCTGAGCGGAGGGTCCATTCGTCGTCGTCATGGTAGTAGTCGTCCTTGCGGCCGAGAATCAGCATTGGCTCGATGGCGATGACCAGGCCCTCGGTCAGTTTGATGCYGCGACCGGGACGTCCGTCGTTGGGCACGTGCGGCTCGGCGTGCATGGTCCGGCCGATCCCGTGGCCGCCGTGGTCGGCGAGCAGCCCGTAGCCTGCCCGGCGCGCTGCCCCGCCGATCGCGTAGGCGAGATCCCCCATCTTGTTCCCGATCCTTGCCGCTTCGATCCCCCTGGCCAGGGCGGCGTCCGTGGCGTCGATGAGGGCCTGGTCCACCGGGTCCACGGTCCCCACGATGAAGCTGACTGCCGCATCGCCGCACCACCCGGCCAGGAACGCGCCGCAATCCACGCTCAGGAGGTCCCCGTCCTGGAGCCGGTACTCATTGGGGATGCCGTGCACGACGGCGTCGTTGACGGACGTGCAGATGACCCCCGGGAACGGCACTGACGCCCACCGCGGCCGGTAGTTCAGGAACGCCGGAGTGGCTCCCGCGTCGGCGATTGACGCCGCGGCGACATCGTCCAGTTCCTTGAGCGAAACGCCGACGGCGGCCGCGTCGCGGACCCGGGCGAGGGTGGTGGCGACCACCCGGCCGGCCTCGCGCATCAGTGCGATCTCTTCGGGACTCTTGATCATGGACATGGCTTTCCCTTCCGACGCGGAGCCGCGGCTTGCTGGCTTCAACTCTAAAGCCCGGCGCGGCGTGTCTACAGTGGCCTCATGACCACCACGGAACTCATAGACGCGATCCGCGGCAGCCTCCAGGCTGCTGCCGATCCTGGCCGCGCCGCGGGGGCACAGGCCTACATGAAATCGCAGATGCCATCCCTGGGCGTGCGGGTTCCCGAGGTTCGCAGCATTGTCAGGGCCGCGGCCGCGGACCACCCGCCGGGCAGCCTGGCGGAACTGCAGTCCGCGGTTCTTGTGCTGTGGCGCAACGCCGGCCACCGTGAGGAACGCTACGCCGCGATCGAGCTCACGGGGCTCAAGCCCGCAGCCGGGGAACTGAGCATGCTGGCCCTCTATGAGGAAATCATCCGCACCGGAGCCTGGTGGGACCTGGTGGACGGGGTGGCCCACCGGCTGGGCGCCCTGTTGCAGGCCCACCGGGCAGAACTGACGCCGGTGCTCGAACGCTGGAGCCGGGACGAGGACTTCTGGGTCCGACGGGCCGCGATCACCGCACAGCTGGGGGCGAAGGGCGCCACGGACACGGAGCTCCTGGCCGCTGTGATCGAGGCCAACCTCGAGGACCGGGAGTTCTTCATCCGCAAGGCGATCGGGTGGGCGCTGCGCCAGTACGCCAGGACGGATCCGGCCTGGGTGAAAGCATTCGTGCGGCGGCATGCGGACCAGCTCAGTCCGCTCTCGCGCAAGGAAGCGCTCAGAAATCTGGCGGCTTAGCCAGAATCAGCGCTAGATGATCGGCCGAGTGGTGACCGGCTCGTCCGACTTGGTGAACAGCAGCTTGGTCTTCGGGTCAAGGAAGATCAGGTACAGCGCAAACAGCAACGCAATGATCGCCGCGGCGTTGCGGGCCAGCGCCAGGGCCAGGCCCAGATCCGCGGTCTGCAGGTACGGGAAGACGTCGAGCTGGTCCGAGATCGCGTACACCATGAAGAAGGACACGATGAAGTAGAGCGCCTTGACCTGCCAGTCGTCGCGGATGCCCGTGACGGCGAAGAGCGGGATGAGCCAGACGATGTACCAGGACTGGATCATCGGGGACAGCAGTACGACGGCGGCGAAGGCCAGGGTGAGCCGGCGCATCAGGCGGTCGTAGTCGCCGCGGAAGATCTGCCAGGCGACGATGCCGACGGCGAGCAGCTTGCCGGCGTCGAACGCCCACTTGGCCAGTCCCCAACCGTCGAGCCCGAAGGCGTTGGAGATGGAGGCCACGATCAGGCCCACCAGGCCAACAGGCGCGTACCAGATCCAGATGCTGCCCGGGGCGGACAACCCGTTGATCCAGCCGAAGCCGAAGCCATTGACCCGGCTCATGAGATACAGCAAGGCCAGGCTGATGCCGGCCGTGAGGGCCCAGAAGACGAACTTGCGCGGCCAGCTGGCGCCCTTGCCCGCCCAGAGCAGGCCGATGAACGGCAGGAAAACCACCGTGATGGGCTTGACCGAGATGGAGAGCGTGACCAGCACGATTCCGAGGATGACCCGGCGCGTGGCGCAGTAATAAAGGCCGGCCAGGGCCAGGCCGATCATGAGGGCATCGTTGTGGACGCTGGCGATGAAGTTGGTGAGGAACAGCGGGTTGGCCGCCGTCAGCCACAGGGCCCGGTTCGGGTTCACTCCGTGCAGTTCGGCCAGTTTGGGCACGTAGATCACGCAGAGGACCACGCCCACCAGGGCCGCGATCCGGAACAGCATGATGCTGCCTTCAGGGTGCACGTTGGTGGCCCAGACCACGAACTGTTCGATCCACAGGAACAGTTGCCCGTAGGGGACGGGGGCTTCGGTCCACATTCTGTCGGCGCCCAGCTGGAAGTAGTTGGACAGCGCCGAAATGCCGTTTTCGTAGGGGTTGAAGCCCTCCACCATGAGCCGGCCCTGGCCGATGTACGCGTAGACGTCGCGGCTGAACAGCGGCACAGAGAACATCAGCGGCAGCCCCCAYGCCGCCGTCGCCTGGAGCGTGGCCTTGCGGGCGCCGGCCCCCCAGACCCGGACGCGCTGGCCGAGCCGGAGCCAGGCGCGGACCAGCAGCATGCCGCCGAAGGCCAGCAGGACAATGCAGAGGGCGACGCCCAGGGCCTCGGTGCGCATAAAGATGAACAGCGGGACGCGGCGGAGTTCGGACGCGGGGGCAAGCCAGCCGACGCCGATCGAACCGATCGTCATGAACAGCGAGCCCAGGAACCCGGCAAGGATCGGGGACCGGGGGTTGTCGACGTCGCCGACGGCCCCTTCCCCCTCAGGGGAGGCCGCAGCYGGGGTGAGCGCGGTCCGGCCGGACGCGGAGGGGCGGGACGTGGACGGGCGGGACGTACCGGCAGCCGTTTCCCCCGCCGCAGGCACAGGCGCCGTCATGTCAGGATCGTCCAATCTGTTGTGGGCCACAATTCCGCCCACAGCCGGCCGCAGTGTCCGGCCCGGGGCGCCGCGTCGAAGAAATCAGTGCCGAAATAATTCGGCGGCCGCGTATTCGAAATCCTAGCACCGGACGGCTCTGTGGCGTCGGAACGGTAGGCTGGGCGGGTGCCTATTACTAACGAACGCATCGTCTGGATCGACTGCGAAATGACCGGCCTGGACACCAAGAATGACGCCCTTATCGAGGTGGCCGCGCTGGTGACCGATTCGGAGCTCAACATCCTGGGGGACGGCGTCGACGTCGTGATCAAGCCCGACGACGCCGCGCTGGCCCAGATGAACGACTTTGTCCGCGACATGCACACACGCTCCGGCCTGCTGGCGGAGCTTCCGCACGGCAAGACGATGGCCGAAGCGCAGGCAGCSGTGCTCGCCTACATCAAGAAATGGGTGCCGGATCCCCGGAAGGCGCCGCTCGGCGGCAACTCGGTGGGCACCGACCGCGTGTTCCTTGTCCGCGATATGCCCGACGTGGTGGAGCACCTGCACTACCGGGTCATCGATGTGAGCACCATCAAGGAACTCTCCCGCCGCTGGTTTGCCCGGGCCTACTTCCAGTCCCCGGCCAAGCTGGGCGGCCACCGGGCGCTCGGCGACATCAAGGACTCCATCGACGAACTCCGGTATTACCGCGAGGCCGTGTTTGTCCCCGCGCCGGGCCCGGACAGTGCCACGGCGCAGCGGATCGCCAAGCGCGTCATGGGCGGCGAACCAGCCGAGCCCACCCCGGCGGAGTAGCGGCCGCACACCTACCCTCCGCGCAGCGGGGCCGGTGAAACGTCGCCGGGGACGTGGCGCGGAAAAGTAATCTGCGCCACGTTTCGCGGAAATTTCGGCGAAAATCGCAAAAGTGGCAAAACCACCCCCAAACAGCAGGTAAGCTATTTGTCGTTGCCTTTCCAGCCAGCCGGTTCGCCGGAGGGCCTGATATGGCACATGGTGGGCGTAGCTCAGTTGGCAGAGCGCCTGGTTGTGGTCCAGGAGGTCGCGGGTTCAACCCCCGTCGCTCACCCTCATGAAGGACGGCAGTGATTGTCCGACCTTTTCCAAAGGCCGCACCGGTTATCCGGTGCGGCCTTTGTTGTCTGTATGGGAAGGAATCGCAGTGAAGCGCAAGCTGTTTGAAGAAGACCACGAGATGTTCCGTGAGATGGCCGCCGAGTTCAACGCGCGCGCGGTCGCTCCCCACTACACCCAGTGGGACGAGGACCACATGATGCCCCGGGAACTGTGGTCCGCTGCCGGCGAGCAGGGCCTGCTGGGCCTGGCCGTGCCGGAAGAGTTCGGCGGCATGGGGATGTCCGACTACCGCTTCCGGACAGTGCTGGACGAAGAATTCGCCAAGAGCAACCACCTCGCGGTCGGCCTGGCGTTCCACCTGCACGATGACATGGTCCTCCCCCACCTGCTGGCCTACGGCTCCGATGACCTCAAGGCCCGCTGRCTCCCGGGCATGGTCTCGGGCGAAAAGGTCACCTCGGTCGCCTGGACCGAACCGGGGGCCGGCTCCGACCTGCGCGGCATCCGCACCAAGGCGGTCCGCGACGGCGACGACTGGCTGATCACTGGCCAGAAAACGTTTATCGGCAACGGCATCTCCGGCGACGCCTCCCTGGTCCTGGCTCGCACCGACGGCGGTACCGGACGCGGAAACCGCGACTCGTTCTCGCTTTTCATGGTCCAGAAGGGCGAGGGCTACAACACCGGCAAACAGCTGGACAAGATGGGCCTCAAGGCCTCCGACACGGCCGAGCTGTTCTTCGACAACGTCCGCGTCCCGCACGCGGACCTCGTCGGCGAGGAGGGCAAGGGCCTGCAGTACGCGGCCGAACAGCTCCCCCAGGGCCGGCTGGCGATCGCAGTGGCCAGCTCCGCCGTCGTGCGCGCCACCTACGAGGCGACTGTCCGCTACACGAAGGACCGCAACGCGTTCGGCGAGCGGATCATCGATTTCCAGAACAGCCGCTTCGAACTCGCCGACATCCTCACGGAGGTCGAGGTCACCGAAGCGTATGTGGACCAGGCCATCCTGGCGTTCAACGCCGGAGAGCTCGACGCCGCAGGCGCCGCCCGTGCCAAACTGTGGGCGTCCGAGCGCGCCAAGTCCGTCACGGACCGCTGCCTGCAGCTGCACGGCGGGTACGGCTACATCATGGAATACCCGGTGGCCCAGGCCTACCTCGCCGCCCGGCTGCTGACGATCTTCGGCGGCACCAACGAAATCATGCGCGACGTCGTCGGCCGCACCATCGCCGGCTGAGACGCCGCGACTCCACCTGCACCCGAGGAATATTCCTGATATGACCGTCCTGCCCATCACGATCTGGGGCGAGCCCGTGCTGCACCGCCGGGCCGCGGAAGTCGAAGTCTTCGACGACGAGCTCCGCAGCCTGATCGCCGACATGTTCGAGACCAACGACGCCGCGAACGGCGTCGGGCTGGCGGCCCCCCAGGTGGGGGTCGGCAAGCGGCTCTTCGTGTACAAGTACGACAACGACGACGGCGCCGCGCCCACCGGCGTCGTGGTCAACCCTGTCCTGACACTTTCCAAGATCTCCGGCGCCCTGCCGGACCCCGACGATGAAGAGGAAGGCTGCCTGTCCTTCCCCGGCGGCCAGTATCCGCTCAAGCGGGCGGAATGGGCGAGGGTCCAGGGCTTCGACGGTGACGGGAAGCCGGTGGAATTCGAGGCGACCGGCTGGTTCGCCCGGGTCATCCAGCACGAGTACGACCACCTCGATGGCAAGCTCTACGTCAACCGGCTCATTGACCGCTATGCCCGCCGGGCCATGAAGCAGGCCAAGCGCAGCGGCTGGGGCGTTCCCGGCCTGACCTGGATGCCGGGAGTGGACCCGGACCCGTTCGGCCACTGACGGCCGCGGCTGGGCGCTGCTGCACGCGGATTTCCCCCACGTTTGACGCCGATGCGCAGGAAATCGCCGGCGGTTTGGCGGGACGCGCCGGCGGCGGGTCCCAAAGGTGGGGAATTTCGGCGGGATTTCCCCAGTTCAGCAGTGACCCGGCCAGCCGGTTCCTTTAGGTGCGGTCGACGGCGGCCAGGATCGCGGCGCCGAGCTCGGCCGGCCTGGTGAACTGCGGCCAGTGTCCGGTAGGCAGGTCCACATAGTCGACCTGGCGGATCCGTCCGAGCTCCGCCACGAACGGGTGGCCRCCGGCAACCATTTCCGTCAGCATCGAGGACGGGAATTCGCAGGCGATGATGGTGACCGGAACCTCGAAGCGGCGTTCATCCGAGAGCTGCTGCCGGTCCTGGGCCACGCCGCGGGGCTGCGGGATGGCACGGGCACGGAACATGGCGCGCAGCTCGTCGGTCAGGTCGGTGAGGTCCTGGTCCTCGAAGAGCTCCCACGGCGGCAGCGGCACCTCGTCGCCGTCGGCCGGGAGCTCGTCATTGATGACCCCGCCCTCCCCCAGCGGTCCGCTGTCCACGTAGACAGCCCGGGCCACCCGGTCCGGGCGGGCGTCGACGGCGCCGTGGATGATGGCCCCGCCGCCGGAGTGGCCCACCAGGACCACCGGCGCGTCGAAGGAATCGATCTTCGCCACGACGGCGTCGATGTGGGTGCGCAGGCCGATCCCGGCGCGCGGCGCATCCGCCGACTCCAGGCCCGGCAGGGTCAACGGATGGACCTTGTGCCCGGCCGCGGTCAGCGGCGGGGTGACGTCCGCCCACGACGAGGCGTCCAACCAGAATCCGGGTACGAGGATGATGTCCATGCCGGTACCCTACCGGTCGAGTACCAGCTCCACCACCTGATATGGGTCCTCGCCCGGGACCAGGTTGTGCATGGTGATGCGTCCGCCCGAGCCGTCCGCCGGGTGCAGGTGGATCTGCCAGCCCCAGTCCGGGCCGGTCGGCGCCGCATAGGAGCCGTTGAGCCGGAGGACACCGTCGCCGCCCACAGTGCCGGAGAACTGCATCAGCGCCTTGCCCGTGTGCCAGGAGTCCAGCCACACAGCGGTGGCGGGATCCGCGCCGGACGCGCCGCCGGCCAGGATCAGGAGGCCTTCCTGCGGGCTCTCACCGTCTGACCAGGTGTAGGCGACACTCGCGAAGTGTGCGGCGGTCACCGTCACCGTGGCGGTGGCCGCCGAAGCCTTGTAGTCGTCCGTGGGCATGAGCCGCAAGCGGTTTTGTCCCTGCCAGGCGCCAAGGAACGGTGTCACGTATTTCACAATGTCCATGCTGCAGTCTACTGAGCCAATCGATCCTGCTCAGTCCTGGCCGGCCTTTCGAGGCTCGCCGCGAAGTCCGGGACGTAGCGGAACAGTTCCCGCGGCGGGCGCGTGTAGTTGACGGCCTTCGGCCGCTCCGGCAAGGTCACCTGTTCTGTCCGTACTTCGGTGTAGTCGATGCTGGAGAGCAGGTGGGCGATGAGGTTGATCCTTGCCCGGCGTTTGTCTTCGGCTTCCACCACGTACCAGGGAGATTCCGCGGTGTCTGTCTGTACGAACATGTCGTCTTTGGCCCTTGAGTAGTCTTCCCAGCGCAGGATTGCCTCCCGGTCCATCGGCGAGAGCTTCCATTGCCGCATGGGATCATCCATCCGGGATTTGAACCGCCGCTCCTGTTCCCCATGGCTGATCGAGAACCAGTACTTGAAGAAGAGGATGCCGTCCTGGATGAGGAGCCGTTCAAAAACCGGGCACTGGGCCATGAAGCGTTTGTGCTCCGCCGGGGTGCAAAAGCCCATCACGTGTTCGACGCCGGCGCGGTTGTACCAGGAGCGGTCCATCAGGACGATTTCCCCGGCGGCCGGCAGATGCGCCACATAGCGCTGGAAGTACCATTCACCGCGTTCGCGCTCAGTCGGCGCCGGCAATGCGACTATCCGGGCAAACCGCGGATTCAGGTACTCGGTGACCCGCTTGATCGCACTCCCCTTGCCGGCTGCATCCCGCCCCTCGAAGATGATGAGGACCCGCGCCCCGGTGCTCCGGACCCACTCCTGGAGGGCAACCAGTTCCGCCTGGAGCCGCAGAAGTTCGGCCTCGTAGATTCCGGCATCGAGCCGGGCCGGCCGCCGTGCGGAGCCCTTCTTGTGGCCGGCGTGCCCCTTGCCTGATTTGTCCGTGCGATGTGCCATGGTTTCCGTTCCAGCATTTGGGGCGCGCGGTTTGTCCCGCCGCGCCCATTCTCGCCGTGCATCAGAACGGCTGCAAGGGTCCTCCAGCCCGAAGCCGGGACGGGCGCGTCAGCGCGGCACGATCGTCTGTTGCGCTGGGCACGAGGACAGGATCCGTTTCATCGCCTCCTTCTCTGCCGCAGTAACCCACAGCCGGTAGGCCGCCTTAACCGAAATTTGGCGGGCGACGTAGTGGCAGCGGAAAGCCTTGTTTGGCGGCAGCCAGGTGGCGGCGTCGGAGGCACTCTTGTCCTGGTTGGCGGGACCGTCGACGGCGATCAGGTTGAGCGGATCGTTGGCCAGGTGTTCACGCTGCTGCGAGGTGAGCTGTTGGGCGCCCTTTTGCCACGCGTCCCCCAGCGCCACGACGTGGTCGATCTGCACCGCAGCACTGGTTTCGGCGCCGCGCCGGAACACGATCATGCGGCCGGTGTACGGTTCCTGGAACGTGCCGCCGGCCACCTGGCAGCGGGAGCCACTGACGAATTCGGCGGCCGCCAGGTCGCGGCGGAGGATGTCGTTGCGCGTATCGCAGCCGTTGCGGTCGACGTCGAGCCACGCCTGGCCGAAGGCGCCCCGGTCATAGTTGTTCTTCGCCGACCGTCCCTTGACCGCGAGGGTGTCGAGCACGCCGGCAGCGCTTCCCTGCGGCACGGCCCGGACGGCGTCCACCGCGTTCATCCACCCTCGGGCAATGACGGGGGCCTCGCGGGGGCCGGCGATTTGCGGCTCCGCGGCGGCAAACTGGCCAGCCGTGAAGAACCAGACCAGACCGCCCAGGACGGCCAGGCCGGCCGCGGCCAGGAGAATCCAGGCCTGGCGGGAGTGGCGGCGGGCGCGGCGGAAATCCATCCAGGTGACGGTCATGTGGGCGGCCGCTCGCGGCGTTCTGGCTGCACGCCCTGAGCCTATGCGGACGCCATGCCACTCGGGCGGTTGTCCACAGTGTTGGGGACCGGTGGCGGAACGCGGGGGCCTATTGCTCCCGTGTGACCCGTTTCAGGTCTTCGTTGGCAAGATCCAGCAGGCCCTGGAGCTGGGTCACCCGATCGTCGTTGACTTCACCGGACTGGCGTTTGACGAGGGCGTCGTCCAGCAGCCGCTTCGCTTCTTTCGCGTTGCTCCGCGCGACGTCCAGCGCGTGTTCCAGGGTGGTCTCGTGTTCAACAGCCGGGTTCGGTTCCATGGCTCCATTGTGGTTCCCTTTCCCGGCCGATTCCAGTGCATCGGCCGGGAAAGGAGGAACATGTCCCGGTCAGGGACATTCGCCCTGACTAGACCTCGACGGGCAGCCCTGCGGCCTCGAGGATGGACGCAGCGTCCTTGGCGGGGAAGGACGGCGGGTTGACCCCGGCCATTTCCTCCATGACGCGGACCACCTGGCAGCTGTAGCCGAACTCGTTGTCGTACCAGACGTACAGGACGAGATTCTTCTCGTTGGAGATGGTGGCCAGGCCGTCGACGATGCCTGCCCGGCGTGAGCCGACGAAGTCCGTGGAGACAACCTCGGGCGAATCGATGTAATCGATCTGCTTGCGCAGCTCGGAGTGCAGCGACATTTCCCGCAGGTAGTCGTTGACCTCGTCCTTGGTGGTGCCGTTCTCCAGGTTCAGGTTCAGGATGGCCAGCGAGACGTCCGGGGTGGGGACGCGGATGGAGCTGCCCGTGAGCTTGCCGAGCAGTTCCGGCAGGGCCTTGGCCACGGCCTTGGCGGCACCGGTCTCGGTGATCACCATGTTCAGCGCGGCAGAGCGTCCACGGCGGTCGCCCTTGTGGAAGTTGTCGATCAGGTTCTGGTCGTTCGTGAAGGAGTGGACCGTCTCCACGTGGCCGTGCACCACGCCGTAGCGGTCGTTGATCGCCTTAAGCACAGGGGTGATGGCGTTCGTGGTGCAGGACGCCGCCGAGACGATCGTGTCCGAGTCGTCGATGGTGCCGTGGTTGATGCCGTGCACGATGTTCTTCAACTCGCCCTTGCCCGGTGCGGTGAGGAGAACGCGGGCAACACCCTTGCTCAACAGGTGCTGGGACAGGCCCTCGGCGTCGCGCCAGCGGCCCGTGTTGTCCACGACGAGCGCATCGTGGATGCCGTAGGCGGTGTAGTCCACTGTGGAGGGGTTGTCCGAGTAGATGACCTGGATCTGGACGCCGTTGGCCGTGATGGTGTCGTTTTCGAGGTCAACCTTGATGGTGCCTTCGAAGGAGCCGTGGACGGAGTCGCGGCGCAGCAGGCTCGCGCGCTTGCTGAGGTCGTTGTCTGAACCGCGGCGGACCACGATGGCACGCAGGCGCAGGCCGTGGCCGCCGCCTGCCTTTTCGATCAGGAGCCGGGCCAGGAGCCGGCCGATGCGGCCGAAGCCATAGAGGACGACATCGGTGCTGGTGCGGTCGTCGCCGCCGCGCTTGCCGACAACCTCGGCGAGTTCGGCGCGGAGGAACTCATCCAGGCTGGCGCCGTCGCCCTCGGCGCGGTATTTCTCGGTGAGGCGGGCAATGTCGATCGCCGCGGCGCCGAGGTCCAGCTTGGTCAGGGCCTCCAGCAGCGGGGCCGTCTCCTCAAGGCGCAGTTCTTCCTTGCTCATCCGGCGGGCGAAGCGGTGGGCCTTGAGGATATTCATGGTGGACTTGTTGATCAGGCTGCGTCCGTGGATGGAGGTCACCACGTTGTTCTCGCGGTACAGCCGGCCGATCACGGGGATCATCGCCTCGGCGAGTGCCTCACGGCCCATCCACGTATCAAGACAAGAATCTGACGTCTGGCTCACAGAACTACCTTCCTAGAATCCACCCCCTACGTCCTCGTAGGGGGAAGTCGGCCGCCGGAGGGTGTCCGGTACCGGGCACCGGCGGGGATTCRGTCCACCCCGGGCGCCTCATCGAGCGCAAAGAAAAACCGCCGGCTGCGAACGCAGACCCGGCGGCAGAACTTCTACGTTCACCATCAATTCTACGGGCGGCCAGGCAGGGTCGGGTGCCTGTTGCGCGTGAATTGACTCACACACTGTCCGGGGCCACGTCGAAGTCGGCAAAACCATCCGCGCCGGGCGTCAGCCCCGCTGCGTCCTCAAGGATCATGTCGACGGCCTTTTCCGCGATCATGATGGTGGGTGCCTGGGTGTTGGCACTGACCAGCCGGGGCATGATCGAGGAGTCAACGACCCGCAATCCCTCCAGCCCGTGGACCTTCAGCCGCGGGGAGACAACGGAATCATCGGTGGTACCCATGGCGCAAGTGCCGACCGGGTGGTACGAGGTCCGCCCGTAGGAGCGCACGAAATTCACGTACTGGTCGCGGGTTGCCACCCGGGAGCCGTCGCCGATGTGCTCCTTCTGAATGAACGCCGCCATCGATGACTGCTCCATGATCTGCCGGCTCTGCTGCACCCCGGCGATCGTCATCTCCAGATCGTAGTCATCCGCCAGGAAATTCGGATCGATGAGCGGTGTCATTGTGGGATCTGAGGACGCGACGCGAACTGTCCCCCGGCTGCGGGGGCGCAGGAAGTACGAGTTGAGCGTCGCCCCGAATCCGGGCCGCAGCGACGCAATGCCCGGCTCCGACCTCGCCGCGGGCAGGAAGTGGAACTGCAGGTCCGGGGTCTTCTCATCTGTGTTGGCGTAGCTGAAGCCACCGGCCTCGACGAGGTTGGACGCGAACGGTCCCGAGCGGAAAGCCAGATACTCGAGGCCCGCCAGCATTGTCGCCGGGCGCACCCGATTGAACCGGTCCAGGCTGTGGTCATCGGTGAGTTCGTAAATGATGTCCAGGTCAAGGTGGTCCTGCAGGTTCTTCCCGACCCCGGGCAGGGCGTGGATCACGTCGATGCCGGCGGCAGCAAGGTCTGCCGGGTCGCCGATGCCTGAAAGCTGCAGCAACTTGGGCGAGCCAAACGCGCCGCTGGCGATCAGCACCTCGCGCCGGGCACCGTAGGTTCGCGCGACTCCGCCTTCAATCGCCTGGATGCCGACGGCGCGGCCATTCTTGATGACCACCTTGGAGACGGTCACGTTGACGCGGACAGTGAGATTGGGCCGCCTGCGCGCGGGTTTCAGATACGCGACGGCTGCGCTGCACCGGCGCCCATTCCTGGTGGTGGTCTGGTAGAAGCCAACGCCCAACTGCTTCGCCCCATTAAAATCGCTGTTGTAGGGCAGCCCGAACTCCTGGCCCGCCTGCACGAATGCCGCCGAGAGCGTGTGCGGACGCCGGAGGTCAGAGACGCCGAGCGGCCCGGTGGTTCCATGGTGGGGTCCGGAGAGCCTGGTGTTTGACTCCGAGCGAATGAAATACTTGGACACCTCGGCGGCGGACCAGCCCTCACATCCATAGTCCCCGGCCCACCCGTCGTAGTCCCCAGCCACTCCCCGGGTGAAGACCTGGGAGTTGATGGASCCSCCGCCRCCRAGCCCGCGGCCTTGAGGGAGCGGGATGCTCCGGCCGTTGCTGTGCTTTTGCGGAACACTGCTATACGCCCACTGGTACGGTCCTCCCTTCAATCTCGGGAAGCCCGCGGGCATATGGATGAAGGGATGGCGGTCGGACCTGCCCGCCTCGAGCAGAAGCACACGGACTGAGGGGTCTTCACTCAATCTGCCAGCCAGAACGCTGCCGCCGGTACCACCCCCGGCGATCACATAGTCGTACTCAGCATCGTCCGGCACTATGACTCCTCAACCATCGCCGAAGCTACCGCTCCTTGAAGCGTTGATTGAAGTGTGTTAGTTCCGCGGCCATGATGTCAAGCATCCGGGGCTGGCGTGCACAGCCGCCGGTAGGCGGCACACGGCGGAACGGACCGGGCCAAGTGGGTGGATGGGTTGACCGATACGCCGGGTTCTGTGTTCCCGCGCTGTTGCCGGCGCGGGAGTAGCGGCCATCCATCTACGGACGCCGTTGCCGACGCCCTCCAGCGGCCTACCCGAACACTCGGGCGAGCAGCCCTCAAACGTGTCCTGTCTGGCCTTGCTCCGGGTGGGGTTTACCTAGCCTTCCCGGTCACCCGGGAAGCTGGTGGTCTCTTACACCACCGTTTCACCCTTACCTGCCCTGTGGCCTGTGCACGCACACGCCGCATGCAGGCGGTCTGTTCTCTGTGGCACTGGCCTGCGGGTTACCCCGAGTGGGCGTTACCCACCACCCTGCTCTGCGGAGCCCGGACGTTCCTCGAGCCACTTGCGTGACGCGCGGCCGCCTGGTCAACCCATCCGCTGTCCATTCTACGTTCTCCCGGCCGGCACAGCCGCACCGCAGCCTTTCGGGGCTGCCGGTGGGAGAATTTAAGCAGGGTTCCTGCTAGTAAAGGAAGAGTGATCCCGATGAACTGGACCGCCATCATCATCTGGCTGTTGGCCATCGTCCTGGTGGCTATTCTCGCCAAGATGTCGATCAAGATTGTGCGCCAGTACGAACAGGGCGTCCTGTTCCGCCTGGGCCGRGTGGTCGCGGTACGGATGCCCGGCCTGCGGTTCATCATCCCGGTGGTGGACCGGCTTCAGCTTGTGAGCCTGCGGATCGTGACAATGCCGATCCAGTCACAGGGCATCATCACCCAGGACAACGTCAGCGTCGATATCTCGGCAGTGGCGTACTACCGGGTGATCGACTCCGTGAAGTCCGTCGTGGCGATCGAAGACGTGGCCGCGGCCATCAACCAGATCGCCCAGACCACCCTGCGGAAAGTGGTCGGCCGCCACAGCCTGGACCAGACGCTGTCGGAGACTGAGCGCATCAACAGCGACATTCGGATAATTCTGGACGCGATGACCCTGGAATGGGGTGTCGAAGTGACGCTCGTCGAGCTCAAGGACATCCAGCTCCCGGAGAGCATGAAGCGGGCGATGGCCCGGCAGGCGGAGGCCGAGAGGGAGAAGCGGGCCAAGATCATTTCGGCCGAAGGAGAGGCGATCGCCGCCGTGGCGCTCGGCGCGGCATCTGACACGATGATGGCCCACCCGGTCGCCCTGCAGTTGCGGAATCTTCAGTCCCTTGTGGAGATCGGGGTGGACAAGAACTCAACCGTCGTCTTCCCGGCGCCCCTGATGAGCACCATCGCCGAACTGGCCGCTTTCCTGGCACGCGAGGACCATGTGGCCAAGACGGCGATGACGGCGATGACGGCGACGGCGACGCCAGAGGCACCGACAACGACGCCGGCACCACCGATCAAGGCCGCGTAGCCCCGACCGCCAGACCTAATTATCGCGGAACCCACGGCACGCGCCGCCAGTAGGATCGTACGGTGCTAATTCTGTTGCCGCCCTCCGAGGGCAAGACTCCCGCTGTGCGCGGAGACGCCGCCGACTGGGGCGCCTTGAGCTTTCCCGCCCTCAACAGCTCCCGCGCCAAGGTCCTGGAGGCGCTCGGCACCGTCAGCGCCCACGAGGACGCGCTGGCGCTGCTGGGCGTCGGCGCTTCACTGAGCGCCGACGTCGAACGCAATACACGGCTGCACGCGGAACCTGCCGCCCCGGCCCACCAGGTGTATTCCGGGGTGCTCTTTGACGCCCTCGGCTACAACACGCTGACCCCGGCGCAGCGGAGGAAGGCCGACGAATCGGTGCTGGTGGTCTCCGCCCTGTGGGGCGCCATCCGCTTCGCCGACCGCGTGCCCGCCTACAGGCTGTCGATGGGGACTTCGCTGCCCGACGTCGGACGGCTCGCCTCATTCTGGAAGCCTCAACTGAACGACGCACTGGCGGCGACCACTACGGGTGAGCTGTTAGTGGATTGCCGGTCCAGCACCTACGCCGCGGCCTGGACTCCCCCGCCGGAACAGACGGTGGCCGTGAACGTCTTCACCAAGACCGCCGGCGTGCGCAAGGTGGTCAGCCACTTTGCCAAGCACACCCGGGGCGAACTGGCACGGCATTTGCTCAGCCGCCGGGGCAAGGCGCCCCAAACCCCCGCACAGCTGCAGAAGGCGGCGGCGGAGAAGTGGGTTGCCGAACTCGTTGAGGGCACGGCCCGGAAGCCGCACACCCTGAACATCATCCTGCCGAACTGACGCGCAGGCGGGTGCTTAGGCCCACTCGGACGAGCGCACCAGGATGCAGCCGGAGTCCGGGCAGAACACGATGTCGTCCTCGGCTGCGGCCTTGATCTCGGCCAGGTCGCCCGGGCTCAGGTGCATGCCGGAGCCTTCCGAGGTGCCGTGGAAGAGCCGGGCAGCGCCGACGCCACGCTTGGCCAGGGTTTTCTCGTAGACGGCGAGCATTCCGGCGTCGAGTCCGGCGGCGAACTCGGCACGCTGCCCGCGCACCACCGTGGCTTCGGCGGCGATCTCGGCCAGCTGCTCGTCCAGCTCGGCACGGATGGAGCCGAAGGAGCCCTGGATGTCGTCGACAATCTGCTGTTGGGCCGCCTGGCGGGCGCGGAGCGAGTCGAGCCGTTCGAGGACTTCGAGCTCCACGTCCTCGAGGTCCGAGCGGCGCTTGTTCAGGGAGACGAGGTCCCGCTGCAGGGCGACGAGGTCCTTGGACAGCCCCGTGCCGCTGTTGAGCCTGGCCTCGTCGCGTTCGATCCGGGAGGCGACCTGCTCGACGTCGGCCTCTGAGCGTTTGAGCTCCAGTTCAGCATCGTGGACGGCCACCTTCGCGGCACCGAGCTCACCGTTGGCCACGCTGAGGGCGGCTTCCAGGTCCGTGATGCGGGAATCGCTTTCAAGGCTTCGCCGGCGGTTGGACAAGGACTTGAGCTTGGCATCGAGTCCCTGCAATTCGAGCAACTTCAACTGTTCCGCCGGTGCTGCCTTGGCCACTATTTACCTCCGCTAAATCCAATCCGGCCGAAGCCGGGCACCGTCCCGGCGCTCCTTAGACTCTAGCGCCTAGCGTACTCCCCGGCCTCGCTACGCTAACCCGGGGCCCCTCGCACGCCAGGCTTAGCCCGGAGTCAGAATGAAGTCCCACGGGTCGCTGTTGGTGGTGCTGACCCGGATCTCGACGTCGTGGCCCTGGTCGGTGAGCACATTGCCCAGCGCTTCGGCGGCCGCAGGCAGCCACAGCCATTCGCTGGCGAAGTGGGAAACGTCGATCAGGTACGGCCGGTCGTTGACCGCCGCCTCCCGGGCTTCGGATGCCGGGTGGTGCCGCAGGTCCGCCGTGACGTAGACGTCCGCGTTGCTCGCCCGCACCTCACCGAAGAGGGAATCGCCGGCGCCGCCGCAGACAGCCACCCGCCGGATCAGCCCGTCCCGGTCCCCCGAGACACGCACGCCGCCGGCCACAGAGGGCAGGATGCCGTACACGCGGGCCGCGAAATCACCCAGCGTCAGGACCTCGTCGAGGTCACCGACACGGCCGATGCCTTCCTCGGGGAGCCCGTTCGCGGCCGGCGTCAGCGGGGCCACGTTCTGCAGGCCCAGCGCGTCGGCCAGGACGTCGGAAACGCCCCCGACGGCGGAGTCACCGTTGGTGTGCACGGTCAGCAGCGCGGTCCCGGACTCGATGAGGCGGTGCACGGCCTTGCCCTTGGCCGTATTCGCGGCCACGGACGTCACGCCCTTGAGCAGCAGCGGATGGTGCGTGATGAGCAGCTCGGCACCGAAGTCGATCGCTTCCTCGATCACGTCAATTGTCGGATCGACCGCGAACATGACCCGGTGCACCTCGGCGTTCGGGTGGCCGGCCACCAGACCCACCTCGTCCCAGTCCTCGGCCAGGGATTCGGGCCAGAGCTCCTCCACCGCCAGCTGGATCAGGCCCAGCGTCGCGGCGCCGGTGTCCTCCCCGGTGCCGGTACCGGCGTCGACGGCGGCAGCAGGGCGGTCGGATTCCGCTGAAACATCGGTGTTCACAGGTTCCATACCCCCATTTTTACCCTATCCGCGGGCGGCCCGGTCACTCGTAACACTCTCGTAAGGTGGGTGGGGAATCATCGGGGCCCTCGAACCATTGAAGAGATCATGAGAACTTTTGTCCTCGGCGGAGGCTGCTTCTGGTGCCTCGACGCCGTCTACCAGAAAACCAAGGGCGTCAGCTCGGTCGTGTCGGGCTACACCGGAGGCCATGACCGCAGCCCCGACTACTACTCTGTGTGTTCCGGGACCACAGGCCACGCCGAGGTGGTGGCAGTGACGTTCGACGAGGACGTCATTCCCGCCGAGGTCATCCTGGACATGTTCTTCGCCCTCCACGACCCCACGACGCTGAACCGGCAGGGCTACGACGTCGGAACCCAGTACCGTTCCTCGATGTTCTACGAGACCACCGAGGAAAAGATCCTGTTCGAGGAGGCGATCGAGCGGAACCAGGCCCTGTGGCGGCACCCGATCGTCACCGAGGTCAGCCGGCTGCCCCAGTTCCATGTGGCCGAGGAAATCCACCAGGACTACTTCGCCAAATACCCGGAGCAGGGCTACTGCCAGGTCATCATTAACCCCAAGCTGGCCAAGGCGAGGAAATATTACTCTGCATGGCTTAATGCTTAGCTAGGGCCTGTAGGCGCTCGTTAGGCTGACCTCAGTCAACCCTCTTCAAAGACAGGCATACATACATGGCACCGATCTATGACGATGTAACCCAGCTGGTAGGCGGAACTCCGCTGGTCCGTCTGAACCGGCTGACCGAAGGCCTTGACGCCACCGTGGCCGTCAAGCTGGAGTTCTACAACCCGGCCAACAGCGTCAAGGACCGGATCGGCGTCGCGATTGTTGACGCTGCCGAGAAGTCCGGTGCACTCAAGCCCGGCGGCACCATCGTCGAAGGCACGTCCGGCAACACCGGAATCGCGCTGGCCATGGTGGGCGCGGCCCGCGGCTACAAGGTCATCCTGACCATGCCGGAAACCATGTCCACCGAGCGCCGGGTCATGCTGCGCGCGTACGGCGCCGAGATTGTCCTGACCCCCGGTTCCGAGGGCATGCGCGGCGCCGTGGAGAAAGCCCAGGAGATCGTGGCCAACACGGAGAACTCCATCTGGGCCCAGCAGTTCGCCAATGAGGCCAACCCGGAGATCCACCGCCGCACGACGGCCGAGGAAGTCTGGGCCGACACCAACGGCAAGGTGGACATCTTCGTCGCCGGCGTCGGCACCGGCGGCACCGTCACCGGCGTCGGACAGGTCCTGAAGGAACGCAAGCCGGAGGTCCAGATCGTGGCCGTCGAGCCGAAGGACTCCGCCATCCTCAACGGCGGCGCCCCGGGCCCGCACAAGATCCAGGGCCTCGGCGCGAACTTCGTCCCCGACATCCTGGACACTAACGTCTACGACGAGGTCATCGACGCCACGCTGGAAGATTCCGTCCGGGTGGCGCGCGAACTCGGCATCAAGGAAGGCATCCTGGGCGGCATCTCCTCCGGCGCCATCGTCTGGGCGGCCCTGGAGCTCGCCAAGCGTCCGGAGAACGCCGGTAAACTCATTGTTGCTGTGGTTTGCGACTTTGGTGAGCGCTACATCTCCACCGTGCTGTACGACGACATCCGCGGCTAAGTCCGCTGACCCACGATTGCCCAGAAAGGTCTTTGTGAGCTTCTTCGCAAGACTGAAGGAAGACCTCGACGCCGCCCGGTCCCACGACCCGGCGGCTCGAGGTTCTTTTGAGAACTTCTTCGCCTATTCCGGCCTGCACGCGATCTGGTTCCACCGCCTGACGCACCGGCTGTGGCAAAACCCGGCGCTGCGGTTCCCGGCGCGGCTGATCTCCCAGCTCGCCCGGTTCCTGACCGGCATCGAGATCCACCCCGGCGCGACGATCGGCCGGCGCTTCTTCATCGACCACGGCATGGGTGTGGTCATCGGCGAGACGGCCGAGATCGGCGAGGACGTCATGATCTACCACGGCGTGACCCTCGGCGGCCGCTCGCTCGCCAAGATCAAACGCCACCCCACCATCGAGGACCGTGTGGTGATCGGCGCGGGCGCCAAGATCCTGGGCCCCATCACCATCGGCCGGGACAGCGCCGTCGGCGCCAACGCCGTGGTGGTCAAGGACGCTCCGGCCGAATCAATCGTCACCGGCGTGCCGGCCACCTGGCGGCACCGCGACGCGCAGCGCGAGACGAAGCCCGCCGTCGACCCGGCCGAGTACCTGATCGAATACCGGATCTAGACCGGGCTCTGGACCGGCTCCCGGCGGAACCGGGCGGAACCGTATCTAGGCAGCCCTACCCGGGAACCTCTTGTAGATGTTCCACAGGACGGCGTCGAACGCCCGGTCCGGCAACAGGTGGCGCAGCAGCAGGATCCCGCGGGCGCTGGCACCCACCGGGTAGCGGGTCCTGGGCCGCCGGGCGGTCGCTGCGTGCAGGATCGCCTCGGCCACGAGCTCGGGCCGCGACGACGTTGCGGGGTTGTCCGTGGTGCCCAGCGCCGCCGCCACCACCTTGGCCTGGGCCGCATAAGGGCCGTTTCCGGAGCTGGCCAGCAGCCCCTGCGCCGCAATGGCGCCCCACTCGGACTGCGTCCCGGCCGGCTCGATGACGGCCACATCAATACCGTGCGGCTTGAGCTCGAGCCGCAGCGAATCGCTCAGGCCCTCCACGGCGAACTTGGTCGCGTGGTACCAGGCGCCCAACGGCTCGTACATCTTGCCGCCGATCGATGAGATGTTGATAATCCTGCCCGCACCGGCGGCCCGCATGGCGGGGATCACGAGCTGCGTCATGCGCGCCAGACCGAAGACGTTCACGTCGAACTGCCGCCGGCCCTCAGCCAGCTCGACCTCCTCGAGCGAACCGTACGTCCCGTAGCCGGCGTTGTTGACCAGGACGTCGATCCGGCCGTGCGCGGCCAGCACGTCCCCGACGGCGGCGCTCATCGAGGCCTCATCGGTCACGTCCAGTGCCACCACCTTGACCCCGGATGCCTTCAGCGGCTCCATCAGCTCCACCCGGCGGGCCCCGGCATAGACGGTGAAGCCGGCCGAGGCAAGCTTTTTCGCGGTTTCGAAGCCGATGCCGGTGGAGGCACCGGTGACAAACGCTACGGGCTGGGGCATGAGTTGAACTCCTTGGGCGCTGAACTCCTGGGGTCGGAGCGGTGCGGAAACACGGACGGCCGGCGCCTCCCAGCGTATCTGGAAAGTACCGGCCGTCGCGTCGGAACGGGGTGGGTCAGTGGGTGTCGACTGCCTCGATCTCGGACTTGTCCTCGCCCCAGAGGGTGTGGAACGTGCCCTCGGCATCGACGCGGCCGTAGGTGTGCGCSCCGAAGAGGTCGCGCTGKCCCTGGATGACGGCKGCSGSSAGGCGCTTGCGGCGCAGKCCGTCGTAGTAGGCCAGCGAGGAGGAGAACACCGGCACCGGGATGCCGAGCTGCACCGCGGTGGACRCCACCCGGCGCCAGGCCGGGAGGACTTCGGCGATCGCCTTGGTGAACGCCGGGGCGAAGAGCAGGTTGGCCGGCTTCTCCGCAGCGGCGTAGGCCTTGGTGATTTCCTTGAGCAGTTCCGCACGGATGATGCAGCCGCCGCGCCACAGCGAGGCGATTTCATCCAGCTTCAGGTCCCAGCCGTATTCCTTGGCCGCGGAGGTGAGCATGTCGAGTCCCTGGGCATAGGAGACCAGCTTGGAGGCGTAGAGCGCCTGACGGACGTCCTCGACAAAGCTCTCGGGGACCTCGACGGCGGCCTCGCCGCCGGCCAGCAGCTCCTGTGCCAGCACGCGCTGCTCGGCCTGGGAGGACAGTGCCCGGGCGAAGACGGACTCGGCGATGCCCGACGTCGGGGAGCCGAGCTCAAGGGCGGAGATGACCGTCCAGCGGCCGGTGCCCTTCTGGCCGGCGGCATCCACCACAACGTCGACGAACGGCTTGCCGGTCTTCGCATCGACGTGGCCGAGGACCTCGGCGGAGATTTCGATCAGGAAGGAGGCGAGGTCGCCCTTGTTCCACTCTTCGAAGATCTTGGCCTGCTCGGCCGGTTCGATCCCGGCGCCGGAGCGCAGGAGGTCGAAGGCCTCGCCGATGACCTGCATGTCGGCGTATTCGATGCCGTTGTGGACCATCTTGACGAAGTGGCCGGCGCCGTCGGTGCCGATCCAGGCGCAGCAGGGCTGGCCGTCCACGTGCGCGGCGATCTTTTCCAGCAGCGGGCCGAGGGCGTCGTAGGACTCCTTGGAACCGCCCGGCATGATTGAGGGACCGTTGAGGGCACCCTCCTCGCCACCGGAGACACCGATGCCGACGAAGTGCAGGTCCTTCTTGGCGAGCGCAGCCTCGCGGCGGCGGGTGTCCTCATAGTGCGAGTTGCCGGCGTCGATGATGATGTCGCCCGCTTCCAGCAGCGGCTCGAGCTGCTCGATCACGGAGTCGACCGGCTTGCCGGCCTTGACCATGATCAGCACGCGGCGCGGCTTCTCCAGCGAATCAACGAGTTCCTGGAGGGTCTCGGTGCGGATGAAGTCGCCCTCATCGCCATACTTGGCTAGCAGGGTGTCTGTCTTTTCCACGGACCGGTTGTGCAGGGCAACGGTGAAGCCGTTCCGGGCCAGGTTGCGTGCGAGGTTGGCCCCCATCACCGCGAGGCCGGTAACACCGATGTGTGCTGACATCAAAAACTCCAATTCATTTTTGTACACGATGATTTCTGTAGACCACGTGTACGGCGATTCGTCTCAGACGTTCATCTAGGACTCGGCAGGTTGCGCCGCGGAGGGCGGAACCCACTCTTGAGGATTGTGGCTGTCCTTAAACCATATGTATTTCCGCGGGCCGCGGGAAAGCCGCGCCCACGGAGCGGAATGCTGCGCGTCATAAACAGTCTATGATCACCGGCGTCCGCCCCTCCGGTCGGCCCGGACCGGGCCCACCGCATTATGCTTACGACTATGTCAACCAGCCTCCACCACCGTGCCATTGAGCACCTCGGGACCCGGATCGTGGCCGGCGAGCTTCCGGCCGGGCACGTCATGCTTGCCGAGCACCTTGAGGACGAACTCAAGGTCTCCCGCTCGGTGGTCCGGGAGGCGGTCCGGGTCCTCCAGTCCCTGGGCCTGGTGGAGACCATCAAACGCGTCGGCATCCGGGTGCTGCCCTCGAACCGGTGGAACCCCTTCGACCCGCTCGTGATCCGCTGGCGGCTGGCCGGCGAAGGCCGCGGCGCCCAGCTGCGCTCCCTGGCCGAACTCCGCACCGCCGTCGAGCCGGTGGCCGCCGAACTGGCCGCGGCCAACGCCCCCGAGGAGCTCCGCCGCGAACTCGTGGAGATCTCGCACGCCATGCGCGACGCCGGGCAGGCCGGGGACGTGCCCCGGTTCCTCGAGCTGGACATCCTGTTCCATTCCCTGCTGCTGACCGGCTCGGGCAACGAGATGTTCGCCAACATGGTGGGCCAGGTGACCGAGACGCTGACCGGCCGCACCATCCACGGCCTGATGCCGGACCACCCGCGCGAGACGGCGCTGCGCTGGCACGTGGAGGTCGCCGAGGCCATCGCCGCCGGGAATGCCGCCGCCGCCCGCGAGGCCTCGAACCGGATCATGCGCGAGACCATCTCGGAGATGGAGCCGAGCTGGAAGAACCAGCCACGGGTGTTTGTCCCGGTCGAGCGCCACTAACCCGCCACTGGCCGTCCCGGGCCCGACGGCGGCGCTCCTCACGCAGGGGCCCGCCTGAAGTCCAGCAACACCTTCCCCGAAACAGCCGAGTTCCTGGCGATTTCGAACGCTTCCAGTCCGCGGTCCAGGCCAAAGGTGTGGGTCACCACGGGGTCCACCCGCAGGGAGCCGTCGGCGAGCGCCGCTATGACCTCATCGATTTCGTCATTGAAGCGGAAGGAGCCCACCAGCTCCAACTCGCGCGTAATGGCCAGGGAGATCAGGACCGGCTGCGGGCCCGAAAGCAGCAGCCCCACCATCACCACCCTGCCGCCACGGACCGCGCCCGTGATCGCCGAGGCCAGGCCCCGGTGGCTGCCCGAGGACTCGATGACGACGTCCGCCTCAACCGCGGCGATCGCCCCGGCGTCGTCCCCCTTGAGGACCGCGTCGGCCCCCGCAGCACGGGCTATCTCCAGCGGCAGCTCGTGCATGTCCACGGCCACGATCCGGCCGGCGCCGGCGCGTTTGAGCACGGCCACGGCCAGGGCACCGATGGGACCGCTGCCGATCACCAGCGCCGTCTTTCCCGCCACGTCGCCGGCGCGCGACACGGCGTGCCAGGCGACGCTGGCCGGTTCCGCCAGTGCCGCGGTCCGCAGGTCCAGCCCCGCCGGCAGCGGCCGGAGCATCCGGGTCGGCAGGTTCACATACCGGCTGAACGCTCCGTCGGTGTGGGGAAAGCGTGCGGCGCTGCCCAGATACGTGCAGCCCGGCGACAGATTCGGACGCTCCGCCGGGTACCGGGCGCCGCCCGGGCCCGGCGTGGCGGGATGCACCGCGACGGCCGTGCCGGGCCCCGGCCCGGAGCCGTCAGCGGCGGCGCGGATCACAGTCCCTACGATCTCGTGGCCCAGGACCATGGGAGCCTTGAGGACGGATTCGCCCGCGGCGCCGTGCAGCCAGTAGTGCAGGTCGGAGCCGCAGATGCCGCCGAAGGCCACGTCGATGACGGCTTCACCGGGCGCCGGCGCGGGCACGGGGATGTCCTCGATCCGCAGGTCGCCCGCGGCGTGGGCCACCACCGCCGCGGCCGTGGCCGGAAGTGCTGCCACGCCGCCCATCAGACCACCACCGTCATTCCGCCGTCGATGAAGATGGTCTGGCCGTTGACGAAGTCGGACCCGTCGGAGGCCAGCCACACGGCGGGTCCGGCCAGGTCCTGCACGGTCCCCCAGCGGTGCGCGGGGGTCCGGCCCAGGATCCAGGCGTTGAACTGCTCATCGTCGACGAGGTTTTGGGTCATCTCGGTGTGGATGTAGCCCGGCGCGATCCCGTTGATCTGCAGGCCCGAGGCGGCCCATTCCGCGGTCATGGCCCGGGTCAGGTTCCGCAGGCCGCCCTTCGCCGCGATGTAGGGCGCGATGGTGGGCCGGGCGAGGTCGGTCTGGACCGAGCAGATGTTGATGATCTTGCCCCGGCCCCGCGGGATCATGTGCCGGGCCGCTTCCCGCCCCACCAGGAACGCGCTGGTCAGGTCCGTGGAGATGACCCGTTCCCAGTCGGCCACGTCGAGCTCGAGCATCGGCACCCGGTGCTGGATGCCGGCGTTGTTGACCAGGATGTCCAGCGGGCCGACGTTCTCCTCCACCCAGGCGATGCCCTGGGCGGCCCCGGTGTCGCTGGTGACGTCGAAGGCGCAGCTGTGCACCCGGCCCGGCGCGTAGTCCGCGGCCATCGCGGCCTCGGCGGCCTTGAGCCGCTCGGGGTTGATGCCGTTGAGCACCACGGTGGCGCCGGCGTCGGCCAGTGCCCGGGCCAGGGCGTTGCCGATCCCCCGGCTCGAACCGGTCACCAGGGCCACACGCCCGGTCAGGTCAAAAAGTCCACTCATGGTTCACTGATCCTCATTGGTCTTTGCTGCTGTGTTGGCTGTTGGCTTGTCGCTGGGGTTGTCACGTGCGTTGTCGCTGAGATTGGCGATGGTTTGCCGCACGACGGCGAGGTCCCGGTCCCCCAGCCCCTGGCGCAGCAGGGCAGCGTAGAGCTCGGCGCCGGCGGCCGCCATCGGCACTGCGGCACCCGCGGCCGCGGCGCTCTCGAGCACGAAGGAGAGGTCCTTGTGCATGAACTTGGCGGGCCCGGTGGGCTCGTAGTCCCTGGCGGCGAGCCGTGGCCCCACGATGTCCAGGACCCGGCTGCCCGCCAGTCCGCCCGCGAGCACCTCGTAAAGGGCGGGCACCTCCATGCCGGAGCGTTCGGCGAGTTCCGCGGCCTCGGCGAGCGCCGCCGTCGTGGTTCCCACGATCAGCTGGTTGCACGCCTTGGCGAGCGACCCCGATCCCAGCGGTCCCAGCCGCCGCACGGTGCTGCCCATCGCGCCAAAGAGCGGCAGGAGCCGGCGGAAGTCGCCGTCGCTGGCGCCCGCCATGATGGCAAGGGTGCCGTCCGCCGCGCCCTTGGTGCCGCCGCTGACCGGCGCATCGACGACGACGGCATTGCCCCGGCTCGCCTCCGCGACCCGGGCCCCGAAGTCCCGCACGCCGGACGGCGACACGCTGCTCATCACCACGACGGCGGTTCCGGCCGCGGGCGGGCTGGCGGTCCAGCCGGCCAGGAGCGCGGCACTCGCATCCTCAATGTCGGACAGATCCGGCAGCATGAAGACAATGACTGGCTGGTCTCGAAGCGCCTCGACCCTGGCCACGCGCGAGCCGCCCAAGGCCTCGAAGGCGTCCAGCGCCGCCGGCGAACGGTTCCAGGCCGTGACGGTCCATCCCGCCGCGAGGAGGTTGGCGGCCATCGGCGCGCCCATCAGGCCGAGGCCGATCAACACGTTCTTCTTCGAGTGCTTCCACAGCTGGCCGATGGGGTTCTTGACCACGCTCTTGTGCTTTTCCAGTTCCTGGAAGACGGGCGTTTCCTTCAGCCGGAGCCGAATGAAGA
>NZ_JBFTNJ010000043.1:0-28321 GCF_056397425.1 Arthrobacter sp. 05N33_2 | reverse complement strand
GTGTTCGTGCGCTTGCGCGCTTGCGCTATTTGCCGGTGTTGACGGCGGCGTCGGAGACGATGTCGATTCGCCATCCCGTGARTTTGGCGGCGAGACGGGCGTTCTGGCCCTCTTTGCCGATGGCGAGGGAGAGCTGGTAGTCGGGAACGACCACCCGGGCCGAACGCGTCGCCTCGTCGGTGATTGTGACCGAATTCACGCGCGACGGCGAGAGGGCGCTGGCGATGAAGGTCGCAGGATCGTCGTTGTAGTCAACGATGTCGATCTTCTCGTCGTTCAGTTCAGTCATGACCGCCCGGACACGCGAACCCATTTCACCGATGCAGGCGCCCTTGGCGTTCACGCCGGGGGTGTTTGCCTTCACGGCGATCTTGGTGCGGTGGCCGGCTTCGCGGGCAAGCGCCACGATCTCGACCGAACGGTCCGCGATCTCGGGAACTTCGAGTTCGAAGAGCTTCCGGACGAGCCCGGGGTGGGAGCGCGACAGCGTGATGGACGGGCCCTTGGTGCCGCGGTGGACGTCGATCACGAAAGCGCGCAGCCGGTTGCCGTGGATGTACTTCTCGCCGGGAACCTGCTCGGGCGGCGGCAGCAGTGCCTCCACCGTGCCCAGGTTCACCTGGATCATGTGCGGGTTGTTGCCCTGCTGGATGGTGCCGGCGACAAGCTCACCTTCACGGCCCTTGAACTGGCCCAGCACGTTGTCGTCCTCAGCGTCCCGGAGGCGCTGCAGAATGATCTGCCGTGCGGTGCTCGCCGCGATGCGTCCGAAGCCCGCGGGGGTGTCCTCGAACTCGCCGATCGGGGCGCCGTCGTCGTCGATCTCGGTGGCCCAGATGGTCACGTGGCCGCTCTTGCGGTCGAGCTCGGCCCGGGCCTTTTCGAAGGCGCCGGGGGTCTTGTGATAGGCCACGAGCAGTGCCTGCTCGATTGTGGGAATCAGGAGATCCAGCGGGATTTCACGCTCACGCTCCAGGAGTCTCAGTGCGCTCATGTCAATATCCATCAGGCCTCCTCAGAAGGTCCATTGTTTGCTTTTTCCAAGCCGGCCTCTTCGAGGTGGCTGAACTCTATCTCGACTTTTCCGCTGCGGATCCTGTCGAAAGGAAGCTTGACGGGTTCACCCTGTTTGGGCTTCATGCCCTTCTTGACGGCAATTTCCGGAACGAGGGTGACTCCCCCATCGTCGACGGACTGGACCCTGCCGGTGACGTTGTCGCCTTGGATCACGTTCACGTTGACCATCCGCCCGCGGGCGCGGTGCCAGTGCCGCTCCTCGGTCAGYGGACGGCCGACGCCGGGTGAAGAGACTTCGAGCTCATAGGGGCGCGCGTCCATGCTGGGGTCGTTGTCCAGGGTGTCCGAGAGGGTCTTGGAGATCTCGGCGATGACGTCGAGCCCGACGCCCCCGGTCTCCTCCTGCGGCAGGTCCACCACTACGTGGACCACCCGGTTGGCGCCGGCGACATGGATGGATACGTCCTCCAGGTACAGCCGGTTCGCCAGCACTGCGGGTTCCAGGAGTGCGTGAAGGCGCTCGGCCTCGACATTTTGAACGGTTGCGGCTTCAGCCTTCCCCGTCCCGGTCCGGTCTGTTGAAGTCGTGGCTTCTGCGTTGGTCATGATGCCGGCCGCCTCCCGCTAGATGATGTTGTGTGTACTAGCCTAGCGATTTTCCAGGCGGCGTGGTGCACGCAGTTCCGGGCCGGCATGACAACATGGTCTGTTGTGAAAGACGACACCAGGGAAAAGCGATGGCAGGATCACTTTCCCCGGTCGCTCCCCCGCTATGTGCTTTTGGTGTGCCTCGCCCTGGTGGTGGTGAGCCTGGGCGTGGTCCTGACGCCGGYCAGGCCGCCGGAGCCTGCGGCGCCGCCCTTTTCTGAGCAGGCGCGCGCCGCCGCACTGGCCGAAACCCGGCAACTGCTGGACGCCGGCAGCCAGCTCGGCACCGCGGCCCGGGCCGGTTCAAAAGACAGCCCGGCCGAGGGCGCGGATGGCCGTCCGGCCGCTGCCGGGAATGCCGCCATCGGGCGGACTGTGACCTTGCTGACACTCCAGGCGCAAGCGCTGCTGGCGCCGGGAGAAAGTCCTGCGGACCCGGCCGGCGCGGCTGCCGCCTCCGGCCGGGCAACGCCCCCGGCAGCGTCCTCCGCCGCTTCGACTCCGTCCGCTTCCGGAGAACCCGGCGCCGGGGCGTCCGCCGCACCTCTTCCGGCGACCGCAGCCGGGCTGGTGGCGGCCTTGGCAGACAGCGGCCGCCAGCGCCTCGCGGACGCTGCCAAGGTCGACGGCGGCATGGCACGGCTGTTGGCCGCCGTCGGCACCGCTCAGCTGCTGCAGGCGTCCGCCCTCGCCGCCGGCACCGGAACGGCGGCGCCGGCAGCCGACGTAACCTCGCCGCAGGTGTCCGGCACCTGCCCGTCGCCGTCCGCGACGGCGCCCTCCACAGAGGGTCCGGCCGCAGCAGAACCGTCCACAGCAGCGCAGCCCGAAGGAGAGCCATCCGCGGCCGCGTCCAGCCTAGGCGGCGCCCTGGCGTCGGCTGCGCGGACCGAGGCGCAGACCATCTACGGCTACCAGGTGGCGCTGACCCGGCTCGGTGGCGACGCGGCGAAATCCGCGGCCGAGGAACTGGCCCATCATGACGCGCTCCTTGGCGCCGTGGAATCCCTGAGCCGGCTGCACTGTTCCGCGGTGCCACCACGCGAGGCGGGCTACGCGCTGGCGCCGTCCTTCCTGGCCTCCCCCGCCGCCGGCCTCGGCGACCTGGAAGCCGCCGCCCTGCCGGTCTATGGCGACCTCGTGGCGCTGAGTGAGGGCGGGACCCGGCAGTGGGCCATCGCTGCCCTGTTCGGGTCTGCGAAGCGGGCGGTGCAGTGGGGTGCGGATTCCGGCGCCCTGCCGGGCCTGGACAGGGCCTCGATGCCGACGCGGCCGGCGGGCGAAACGCCGTCGCAGCCCGCGGGCTGAACGCCGGAGCAAGCCTCGGCTTATTTTGGTAAGCCTTGGAATACTGGCATGCCCCGGCGCCGGGTGATTTGCTGTAGGCATGGAAACGACCGGCGCCGCAACCCGGCACGAGAACGAGCCGCACCACAATGACATCGCACACCGCCTCAATTGGCTCCGCGCGGGCGTCCTGGGGGCCAATGACGGCATCGTCTCCGTCGCAGCGATCGTCGTCGGCGTCGCCGGCGCCACCACCGACACCGGAGCAATCCTGCTCGYGGGCGCCGCGGGCGTGGTGGGCGGCGCTATCTCGATGGCGCTCGGGGAATATGTCTCCGTCAGCAGCCAGAAGGACAGCCAGCACGCCTTGATCGAAAAGGAGCGCCGGGAACTGGAGGAACAGCCGGAGGAAGAGCTCGAGGAGCTCGCGGCGATCTACCAAGGCAAGGGCCTCAGCCCCGCGACCGCACGGACGGTGGCCAAGGAACTGACGGCGCACGACGCGCTCGGCGCGCACCTCTCAGCCGAACTCCATATTGACGAGACCGACATCGTGAGCCCCTGGCACGCGGCGTTCGCTTCTGCCATCGCGTTCCTCGCCGGTGCAATCCTGCCCATGCTGGCCATCCTGCTGCCGCCGGAAAGCATCAGGATTCCGCTGACCTTCGTGGCCGTGCTCGTGGCGTTGGCCGCCACCGGCGCCGTGGGCGCGTGGATTGGCGGCGGCTCAAAGCTCAAAGCAGCGATCCGCGTGGTGATTGGCGGCGCCGTGGCGCTGGTGGCAACCTTCGCGATCGGCAACGCACTCGGCGCGAGCGGCATCGTCTAAAGGCCCCCCGGTCCCAGAGGAATCATCCGAGGCCCGCCAACGCGGCGGCGGCCCCTCCGGCCCTACGATAGGTCCCGTGAACGCGATCCCAGACGTCCCCATCCCGCCTGATCTTTCCCGCCGGTACGCCCGTACCCCTGCGGGACGCACCTGGCTGGCGGCACTTCCTGACCTGATCGGGCGATTCCTCGACCAGTGGGACCTGGAGCCGGATCTGGAACCGGGTGCCCTTCCCTGGAACGGGCACGGCGGCGTCGTCATTCCCGTGCGGCGCCGGGACGGGCAGGGGTCCCCGGGCAAGGGCGAGGCAGCCGTGCTGAAGCTGGCTTTTCCGCATGAGGAGGCCACCCGCGAACACCACGCCCTCGCCCTGTGGGGAGGTCACGGCGCCGTCAGGCTGCTGRCCGCCGACGCCGGTTCCTGCGCCCTGCTCCTCGAGCGCCTGGACGCCTGCCGCTCCCTCCTGGATGTCCCGCTGGACACGGCGGTGACCGCGTGGGGCGGCGTGGTCAGCCAGCTCAGCGTGCTCCCGGACGGCCGGCCGGAGTGGCTGGAAATCGACCACGTGGCGGCACGGGCCGAGCAGTGGAGCGATGAATTCCCGGAGGCGTGGGAACACCTCGGGCGCCCGTTCCCACGCTGGCTGCTCGAAGYGGCGCTGGAGGTCTGCCAGACCCGCGGCGCCGTCGGCCGGCGGTCCGGCAAAGACGTCCTGGTCCACGCGGACCTGCACTACTTGAACGTCCTGGCCCGTCCCGGCGTCCCGGACCCTGGAACCCGGAAGGAAACACCGCCGCTGGAGTACGCTGCGATTGATCCCCAGCCCATGATCGGGGAGGCGGAGTTCGCGGTGGCCCCGGTGCTGTGGAACAGGCTCCGGGAACTGCCGCAGCAGGATCCCGGGCGGGCCCTGCTCGCGCGGTGCGGGGATTTCAGTGCCGCAGCCGGGCTCGACGCCGAGGCCGCCCGGCAGTGGAGCCTGGCGCGCGAGGTGGAGAACGCCCTCTGGTATGCCTCGCAGCGCCACTATGACGGCGATCTGGCCCGATCGCTGTGGGTGGCGAGCACGCTGGCGGGCCGGACGCTTCCCGGCCTGCCCGCCCCGCAGGAGCTGCCCGATCCGGGCCAGGACATGGCCCACTGGGCGGCGGACCAGCACTAGCCGCAGCCGGCTCCTTCAGCACTTGGCGATCCGGGGACTTTTGGCTCTTCCCCGACCGGGGGTGCCGGGGAGAAGGCTGGACACATGCACGAACCCCGTGGCGGGCGCTCAGCCGCCGAACCTGCCGGGCAGGAGGGTCGGGACAACGACGATCCTTTCCTCCGGTATGCCGCCCGTTTCGAGCGGCCCATCGTGGACATCAAGAATCTGCTCCGCGGCTCCGTTACCTCCCCGGCCGAGATCGCCCGTGCGATCGGATTGCCCGCCGCAGCGGCCGAGGGACCGGCATCGTTTTTCGCCGACTTCTCCGCGCCGCGCGGAACCCGGCACATCCGGGCCTGCGGTGCAGCCGCCTGCTTCGCGGCGTCCGGCGGCAGGCACATGGCGGAAGTGGAAGCGGCGCTGGGAGTGGAGGCGGGGAGCCGAAGCGCGGACGGCGCCGTATCGCTCCAGGAAGTGCGCTGCCTGGGCTACTGCTTCGGCGGACCGGCAGCCCTCGACGGCGAGGACGCGTGTGCAGGGCCCGACCTGGCGGCCCAATTGCAGGGGGCGTCACCGCGGAAGGCGCCGCCCATCCCGGTGTCCTGTGACAGTGCGTACGCTGTGGTGACCGCCGGGCTGCTGGGAGCCTCGACGCCATGGTCGGCCTGGCCCGGCGTCGTCGCCGCAGGAACACCTGAAGATGTCCTCAGCCAGGTCGAATCCGCCCGTCTGAAGGGACGGGGCGGAGCCGGCTTCCGCGTCGCCGCCAAATGGCGGGCCGCACTGGAACACCCTTCACCGCGGGTGGTTGTGGCCAACGGTGATGAGGGCGACCCCGGTTCCTTTGCGGACCGCTTGCTCATGGAACAGGACCCGCACCGGGTGCTCGAAGGCCTCGCCCTGGCCTGCTTCGCTGCCCGCGCGGAAACCGGCGTCGTGTTTGTCCGCTCAGAGTATCCCCACGCCGTCGCCCGCCTGAAGGAAGCGCTGCTCGAGGCACGCGCTGCCRGGCACCTCGGCCCGGACGCGGGAGGCAGCGGATTCAGCCTGGAGATCCACGTAGCTGTTGGCGCGGGGTCGTATGTCTCCGGCGAGGAAACGGCCCTGTTGAACGGGCTCGAAGGCCTGCGCGGCGTCGTGCGGCCCCGCCCGCCGTTTCCCACCGCACGGGGGCTCCACGGACGGCCCACCGTAGTCAACAACGTGGAAACACTCAGTGCGGTGCCGTGGATAGTGCAGCACGGCGGAGCCGCATACGCCGCGATGGGGACCGCGGACGAGGCCGGCACGGTGGTCGCCTGCCTGTCCGAACGGTTTCTCCGGCCCGGCGCCTACGAGGTGGAGATCGGCACGCCGGTCCGGCGGATCGTGGAAGATCTCGGCGGCGGGCTTCGGGACGGGGCAGCGATGCGTGCACTGCAAATCGGCGGCCCCCTGGGCGGCTTCCTCGGCCCCGCCGACCTGGACGTGCCCCTGAGCGATGCCGCCCTCACCAGCCGGGGAGCGGCCCTCGGCCACGCAGGGATCGTCGCCTTCGATGACAGGCTTTCGGGCGAGCAGGTGCTGCGGAACCTGTGGGACTTTGCGGCGGCGGAGAGCTGCGGGCAGTGCTCGCCCTGCCGGGTGGGGACATGGCGCGGCCGGGCCCTGTCGGAGCGGCCTGACGGGCCGGATATCCGCCGGGAACGCGGCGAGGTGCTGCGCACGATGGCGGCGGGCAGCCTGTGCGCTTTCGGCCGCCGGGTGCCGTCCGCGGTGTTAAGCCTCGCCCGCGTCTACGGCCTGGACGGATGGCCGTCGTGAAACTCGTTGTCGACGGCCGACTGGTCGAGGTCGCGGCCGGAGCCACGCTGCTCGATGCTGTGCGGGCGGCCGGCCTGGCCCTCCCGACGTTGTGCCACGATGACCGGCTCACCACCGTGGCCTCGTGCCGTACGTGCCTGGTCGACATCACCGGCCGGGGCCCGGCCGCCGCCTGCAGCACCCCGGCGGAGGACGGATTGCGCGTCGCCGTCGAGGCGTCCCGGGCGTTGCGGCGGGATGCCCTGCGGGCCATCGTCGCGGGGCTGCCGACCCGGGCGCTGGACGTCCCGGCCGACCGCAGCGAACTGGCCCGGCAATGCGCCGACTACGGGGTGACTGCACCGTCTGGTGCCGTCACGCCGCCGGAGCGCGGACTTGACCACTCCCACCCGTACGTCAAGCTTGACCGCGATCTCTGTATTGCCTGCGGGCGGTGTGTCCGCGCCTGCGCGGAGATCCAGGGCACGTTCGCCCTGACCCTCACGGGCCGCGGAGCCGGCACGGTGGTGGCGCCGGGCACCGGTGGTCCCTGGGCGGAGTCCGACTGTGTCTCGTGCGGGGCGTGCGTGGATACGTGTCCCACCGGCGCCCTGTCCGAGCCCGGGCTGCTCAACCTGCTGCCGATCGAACGGCAGACCCGGACCACCTGCGGGTATTGTGGCGTCGGCTGCACCCTGGAGGTCTCCACCCGTGACAACGTGATCATGACCGTCCGGCCCGCCGGTGAGGGCTCAGTGAATCGCGGCCACGCGTGTGTCAAGGGACGGTTCGCCCACGGGTTCCTGGGTTCAACAGACCGTCTGACAACCCCGCTGATCCGCAGGAACGGAACCCTGGCGCCCGCGTCGTGGGAGGCCGCAACGGGTTACGTGGCCGCCAGGCTTGCCGGGATCCGGGACGCGGACCCGGGCGGATTCGCCGTCATCTCCTCGGCCCGGGCCACCAACGAGGAGAACTATCTGGCCCAGAAATTCGCCCGGGCAGTCATGGGGACAAACAACGTGGACAACTGCGCCCGGCTCTGTCACGCCCCCTCGGCGGCCGGCTTGGCCGCCACGTTTGGCCTGGGCGGCGGCACGAATGCATTCGATGACCTCGACCGGTGCGACGTGATCCTCCTGGTTGGCGCGAATCCGACGGCGGCGCACCCCGTTGTCGGTTCACGGATCTTCCAGCGGGTCATGGACGGCGCCCGCCTGCTGGTGGTGGATCCCCGGCGCACGTTCCTGGCCCGGCACGCCGACGTCCACCTGCGGCCCCGGCCGGGAACCAACGTGGCCGTGTTCAACGGCCTGGCCCACGTCCTGGTCCGCGAGGGGCTCGTGGACTCCGCCTTCCTTGATACCCACACCAACGGCTATGACGAGCTGCTCGGGTTGCTCGAGGACTACCCGCCGGAACGCGTAGCCGAAATCTCCGGTGTCCCGGCGCACGACCTCGTGCGCGCCGCCGTGATGTACGGTCAGGCACTGGTCCCGGCGATCTTCTACGGACTCGGCGTGACCGAACACCGGCACGGCACGGACGGTGTCCGGACCCTGTCCAACCTGGCACTCCTGCGCGGTGCCGTCGGGCCGGGTGCCGGCGGTGGGGTGAACCCGCTGCGCGGGCAAAACAACGTCCAGGGTGCGTCTGACATGGGGGCTCTGCCTGACCTGCTGCCCGGCTACCAGAAGGTCTTGGACCCGGCAGCGCGGACCCGCTGCGCCGAGGCCTGGCGGGCCGATGTGCCGTCGCGGCCAGGGCTTCGGATCCCGCAGATGTTCGCGGCCGCCCGGGACGGGGCGTTGCAGGCGCTGTGGGTGATCGGGGAGGACGTGCTCGCCACCGATCCTGACAGCGCTTCGGTGCGGGCGGCCCTGGCTGCCTGCCCGCTGGTGATCTGCAACGATCTGTTCCTCTCCCCCACGGCCGCCGCAGCGGACGTCGTCTTTCCCGTGGCCGCCTGGCTCGAGAAGGACGGCACGTTCGTCAACTTCGACCGGCGCTTCCAGCGGGTCAGGGCCGCCGTGGCGCCCCCGGCCGGCGTCCGCACAGACTTCGCGGTGCTGCACGCCGTCGCGGCCGGCATGGGGGCGGACCTTGGATGCCCCACACCGGAGGAGGCCATGGCGGAGTGCGCCAGCCTGGCGCCGCTGTTCGGCGGAATATCCCACGCACGCCTGGACCGGGACGGCCCGCTGCATTGGCCGTGCGGGTCCGCCGTTTCCCCCGGAACACCTCGGCTCTATCAGGACCGGTTCGCCACCCCGGACGGTCTGGCACACCTGGCCGCGCGGCCGTACCTGCCGCCGGGCGAGCAGTGCGACGCGGCCTATCCGTACCTTCTCGTCACCGGGCGCAGGGCGGAGCATTACAACTCCGGCAGCATGACCCGCCGGACCGACAACCTGGTCCTGCTCCCCGACGAAACGATCGACGTCGAGCCCGGGGACGCGGCGGCGCTGGGACTGAATGATGGCGATACTGTCCGGCTGGACAGCCGGCATGGAATGGCGGTCCTGCGGCTCAGGATCACGGACGATGTGGAACCCGGTCAGGTGTTCGCGGGCTTCCATTTCCCCGGCGCAACAGTCAACAGCCTCACCTCTGCCGTGGAGGACGAGGTAACGGGGTGCCCTGAATACAAGGTGACCGCGGTCCGCATCTCCGCGCACGCGTAACTCGCTAACCCCCGCAGTCAGCCCCGCACCGCCGCCAGCGCGTCGCGGACGGCGTCGACGGCGACTCTGACGTCGGCGTCGTCCGTGCTCCAGTTGCTCACCGAAATCCGCAGGATATCGCGGTCCTGCCAGCGTGACCCGGACATCCAGACCCGGCCATCAGCCATGACCCTCTCCGTCACGGCCCGGGTCACGGCGTCGTCGCCAAACGCCAGGGACACCTGGGTGTAGTCGACGTCGTTGAGCACCTCCACGCCGTCCAGCGCCCCGAGCTGCTCGGCCAACTGCGCGGCCCGCTGCACGAGCGTGCGGACCTGGCTGGCGACGCCGTCGCGGCCCAGGGATTTCAGCGCCGCCCACACCGGGACGCCCCGCGCGCGGCGGGAGAGCTCAGGCACGGACTCGAACGGGTCCCCGGCACCGTCCGCGGCCTGGATCAGGTAGCTGGTGTGCAGCCCCATCGCCGACCGCAGGGCCTGGGCGTCGCGCACGATCACGATCCCGCAGTCGTACGGGACGTTGAGGGTCTTGTGCGCATCCGTCCCCCACGAATCGGCCAGCCCGAGTCCCGCGGTCAGGGCGGACAACTCGGGCACGGCGGCCGCCCAGAGTCCGAAAGCCCCGTCCACGTGCACCCAGGCGCCGTGCGCCTTCGCGACGGCGATGGCCTCGGCGAAGGGGTCGAAGGCGCCCGAATGCAGGTTGCCGGCCTGCAGGCACACCAGGGCCGGGACCGGGCGGCTGTCCTCCCCCGCACGGAGCGCAAGGTCCAGGGCGCAATCCAGCTCGGCCGGGATGATGCGCCCCTGGCGGTCGGACGGCACCACGGTGGGACGTCCCAGGCCCAGGTAGCGCAGGCCGAGGTCGATGGTGTCGTGCCGTTCCTGCCCCGCAAAGCAGCGGATCCGGGGCGCACCGGCGAGGCCGTCGCCGTCGAGGTCCCAGCCGGCGTCGGCCATGAGCCGCCAGCGGGCGGCGGCGAGGCCGGTGAAGTTGGCCATGGTGGCGCCGGTGGCGAAGCCGACGTCGGACTCCCCGGGCAGACCCAGCAGCTCAAGGATCCATTTGCCGGCGGCTTCCTCGATCGCGGCGGTGGCGGGCGTGGCGAAGCGCAGCCCCGCGTTCTGGTCCCAGGCGCTGAGCAGCCAGTCCGCGGCCAGGGCGGCCGGCAGTGTGCCGCCGATGACCCAACCGAAGAACCGCCCGGACGGCATGGCCATCAGCCCGGGTTCGGCCTTGGCCGCAAGATAGTCCACTACTTCCGCCGCCGGCATGCCCTCTTTGGGCAGCGGTCCGCCGAAGTCGGCCGCCAGCTCGGCCGCCGTGACCTGCGGCCCGATTCGGCGTGTTCCCTGGCTCTCAAGCCACCGGCGTGCGTGTCCTGCCGCGGCCTCGAGGGCATCCCGGTAGCGTTCCTCACCTGCTGACATAGCTGCATGCTACGCCCGGGGCCAGCGGACCGGGAGTCCCATGCGGGTTGCCGCGGAACCAGGCGGCTTAGGACAGGTTGTCCTGCCAGACGTCGGAACCGAGCTTGATGATCAGCGCGCCCACCACCACCAGGAACACGATCCGGATGAACTTGCTCCCCTGCCGGACCGCAGTCCGGGCACCGAGGTAGCCGCCGGCCATGTTCGCCACGCCCAGCAGCAGCCCGAGCCCCCACAGCACGGCGCCGTGCGGAACAAAGAACAGCAGGGCGCCGGCGTTGGTGGCCACGTTCACGATCTTGGCCTTGGCGCTGGCCTCCAGGAAGGCGTAGCCCATGGCCGAGACGAGGGCGATGATCAGGAACGAACCGGTGCCGGGACCGATCAGGCCGTCGTAGAAGCCGATCACGCCGCCGATCAGGCAGGCCACCACGTAGTGCCGGTGCCCCTCGTGGCGCAGCTTGGTCAGCTCACCGATGCCGGGCTGGAAGGCGGTGAAGAGCGCGACGGCGATCAGCGCCAGCACGATGATCGGCTTGAACACGCTGGCCGGCAGGTTGGCGGCCAGCGCCGCACCGCCGTAGCTGCCCGCCAGCGCGATCGCTGCCATGGGCAGGGCGGTGCGCAGATCGGGCCGGACGCGGCGGTAGTACGTGGCCGCGCTGGTGCTGGTGCCGAAGATGGAGCCCATCTTGTTGGTCGCCAGCGCCTGGACCGGGCTGATGCCCGGCACCAGGAGCATCGCCGGGAGCTGGATGAGCCCGCCGCCGCCGACGACGGCGTCGACCCATCCGGCCGCCAGGCCGGCCACGACGATCAGGATGACAGTTCCGAGCTGGATCGATTCGAGTCCGGAGACCATTGCCTAGCGCGGCCCGGGACGGCGCGGCATCAGCTGTTGCGCACGGCGTTGACCACGTAGTCAACAGCCTTGTCAACGGCTACATTCTCGGCACTGCCGCTGCGGCGGTCCTTGATCTCCACGACGCCGTCCACGAGTCCGCGCCCGACGGCGAGGATGGTGGGGACGCCGACGAGTTCGGCGTCGCCGAACTTCACGCCGGGGGAAACCTTGGGGCGGTCGTCATAGATGACGTCCAGGCCGGCAGCCTCGAGCTCCAGGGACAGTTTTTCGGCGGCGGCGAAGATCTCCTCGCCGCGGCCCACGGCCACAACGTGGACGTCGGCGGGAGCGACGGCGCGCGGCCAGACCAGGCCCCGGTCGTCGTGGTTGGACTCTGCCAGGGCCGCCACGGCGCGGGTGACGCCGACGCCGTAGGAGCCCATGGTCACCACCACCTGCTTGCCGTTCTGGTCCAGGACTTTCAGGTCCAGGGCGGCGGCGTACTTCCGGCCCAGCTGGAAGATGTGGCCCATTTCGATGCCGCGGGCGGTTTCGAGGGGACCGGAACCGTCGGGAGCCTCGTCGCCGGCGCGCACCTCGGTGCACTCGATGACTCCGTCCCAGCCGAAGTCGCGTCCGGCGACGAGGCCGAAGACGTGCTTGCCGGCCTCGTTGGCGCCGGTGACCCAGGCAGAGCCGCTGACGACGCGGGGATCCACGAGGTAGAGCAGCTTTGCGGCGCCCTCGCTGCCCAGCAGCGGCGCGTCCAGGGACATGCCGGGGCCGAGGTAGCCCTTGACGATCAGGGGCTGCTTCTTGAGGTCGTCCTCATTGGCGGCTTCGAGCGTGATCTCGCCGGCAATCGGCAGGAAGGACCCGATGTTCGCCTCGACGCGCTTGAGGTCCACACCGCGGTCTCCGGGGRGGCCGATGACGACGATCTGGCGTTCGCCGGTGGGCAGCGTCACGGCGAGGACGACGTTCTTGAGCGTGTCGGCGGCGGTCCAGGGGCCGCCGTCGGCCTCTGTGCGCGGAACCAGCACGTTGGCGGCGTCGACGAGGGTTTCGATGGTGGGGGTGTCCGGGGTGTCCCGGACTTCGGCGGCCGGGGCGTTGCTGAAGTCGATGTCCGCGGGGACCACTGTGGTGACGGCCTCGACGTTGGCCGCGTAGCCGCCGGCCGAGCGCACGAAGGTGTCCTCACCGATCTCGGTGGGGTGCAGGAATTCCTCGCTCTTGGACCCGCCCATGGCGCCGGCGGTGGCAGCAACCGGAATCACTTCGAGGCCGAGGCGCTCGAAGATCTTCAGGTACGCGCCGCGGTGGGCGGCGTAGCTGTCGTCCAGGCCGGCGTCGTCGACGTCGAAGGAGTAGGAGTCCTTCATGATGAATTCGCGGCCGCGCAGCAGGCCCGCGCGCGGACGCGCCTCGTCGCGGTACTTGTTCTGGATCTGGTAAATGCTCAGCGGCAGGTCCTTGTACGAGGAGTACAGGTCCTTGACCAGCAGGGTGAACATTTCCTCGTGCGTGGGGGCCAGAAGGTAGTCGTTGCCCTTGCGGTCCTTGAGCCGGAAGATGCCCTCGCCGTATTCGGTCCAGCGGTTCGTGGCCTCGTAGGGTTCCTTGGGCAGCAGCGCCGGGAAGTGGACTTCCTGGGCKCCGATGGCGGTCATYTCCTCGCGGATKACCTGYTCCACYYTGCGCAGCACACTGAGCCCCAGCGGCAGCCAGGTGTAGATGCCGGGCGCGGCCCGCCGGATGTAGCCGGCGCGGACCAGGAGCCGGTGGCTGGCCACCTCGGCGTCGGCGGGATCTTCGCGCAGGGTGCGCAGGAACAGCTTGGAGAGTCGAAGGACCACAGGTGGGGTATCCGTTTCTGGGGAAGTACGGGCAAAGCCTAAGAAAAGCATCTAGGTACTAATCTACCGTCCAGAGCGCACCGCTTTGCCGCGCCGGCCCCGCTGCGGCCCCGCTTCTGCGGAGCGCGGCGCATGGAAGAGCCACGCCATAACTGATGGAAGCCCCTGGCCGTTTTCCGGCTGGTCATCCCGTCATGGCGTGGCTCCGCGGCCCCAGCACCCCCAGATCTCAGGCTGCGAGCTACTTGGTGTCGTCTCCAGGCGTTGTCGTCCCCGGAAAATGCGTTGGGGAGTGTGCGCGCCTATGCGACACGGCTAGGTAGAACCTATGTGACATGCGGCCGGGAAGCAATAGTCTGCAACCGGATATTTTCGGCATGTCGTTGCGGATCCATGCGGGGCGGCAATCGGGCTACTTCCCGACGAGCGCGGCGGCCTGATCCAGTAATTTTCCGGCCCGGGAGATGGCGTCGGCCTCGCTGCCGCCACCTGCCGCGCTGACGGTGATGAGAACGCCGTCCTGGATCACCTGTCCGGTGATCGCAGATTGCTTCCGGCCACCCGGCAGTGCGGTGTCTGTCCGGTACGCGACGGTGCCCGGGGTTGAGCCGAATCCGGCCAGCCTGGTCAGTTTGAGGTCCACTTTGGTGCCATTGGTCGTGAATGAAAGGGCTGAGCACTTATTGAAGTCCTCGCCCTGGGCGAGTCCCTTCTTGAGGAGCTTGGCGTCAGCCCGGAACGCCAGGGAGACACCCGTGGAAGCGCCCGTCCCGGCATCTTGGGCCACCCCCGCCGCGACCGCCGTGCCCTCGGTCGAGGCTGCCTGGCCACCAAGGGCCAGAGCCGCGCACTCCGCGGGTTCCACCGAGATCGATGCCAGCAAGGACTTTGCCTGTTCGACCGACTTCTTGAGATCGGCAAGCGGCATCACGGTGAGCGGCTTGCCGTGCGCATCCTTCAGCTGTGCCACGAGGGCCGTCAGTTCATCGCTCGTGTAAGCCTTGGCTTGCGTCTGGGTGGGAGCAGGCGTCGTGGCCGCGCTGGGAACCGTGGTTGCGGCCTGGGCTTGCGCACTCTTGGCTGTATCCGGCGAGCCGGTGGGCGTGCCACATGCGGCCAATCCCATGGCGCCCCAGGCGAGGAGCGCCGAGGCCCCGAAAATGCGCAGCACTGATGTCTTCATGTTTCCCCCAAAAAACTAGACCGGCCAGCCGGCATTTGCCCGCTAGAAGAGCACTGTAGCGAACGTGCCCACCTGGCGAAAGCCCACCCGATCGTAGGTGGCGCGTGCCTTGGCGTTGAACCCGTTGACGTACAGGCTGGTTACCGGCGCGAGGGTCTGGGCGAGGACGACGACGGCGGCCATGTAGCCCGCGCTCAGTCCCAGTCCGCGGAAGTCGGGATTCATCCAGACGCCCTGGACCTGGGTCACTTCCGGCGTGACGGCGCCGAGTTCGGCCTTGAAGACCACATCGCCGGCGGCGTTCACGTGCACGAGGGAATGGCCCTGGCGGATGAGGCTCTTGACGCGCCGGCTGTAATACTCCCTGCCGCCGAGGTAGGGCGAATAGCCCACTTCTTCCTCAAACATTGAGGCGCATGCGGGCAGGATCTTGTCGAAGTCAGCCAGCTGGCCAAAGCCGAGTGCGGGCTCGGGCCGGACGGCGGGCGGCCCCGCGATCGTCAGCAGGGGCTGGTGGTCCCGGACTTCGTGGGCGGTCTGGCCGAGCTGCTCCAGCGCCGCGTAGAGAGCCAGCACTGTTTCGGCGGGGCCAAAGATCGAGGCGTAGCGGCGCCCGGAGCGGTGCGCGGCCATCGCAATGAGGCCGGCGAGCTCGGGCGCCAGCTCGATCGGCACCAGGTTGGCGCCGGCCCAGCAGGCACCGAGGAGGGTGCCGCCGTCGAACACGCCAAGAATGCTGGCGCCCCCGGCCGTGGGAGACGCCGTACCGGCGGTCTCCAGGTGCGAGAGGATGAAGACATTGGCGACGGCGTCCCGGTGCGCCAGGGCCAGCAGTTGTCCGGTGTCCGCGCCGCCAAGGACCCGGACGACGACGCCGGGAGCGGCGTCGTCCTTACGAGACGCTAACCACGGGGCTACCCTTGACAGCATCTTCGCCATCGGCGTCCCCCATCTCTTCTGCGATACGCATGGCTTCTTCGATCAGTGTCTCAACAATCTGATCCTCCGGGACAGTCTTGATGACCTCGCCCCTGACAAAGATCTGGCCCTTGCCGTTGCCGGAGGCAACGCCGAGATCGGCCTCGCGGGCCTCGCCGGGACCATTGACCACGCAGCCCATGACTGCCACGCGCAGCGGGACTTCCATGCCTTCCAGGCCAGCGGTGACCTGCTCGGCGAGCGTGTAGACGTCCACCTGGGCGCGGCCGCAGGACGGGCAGGAGACGATTTCCAGCTTGCGGGGGCGCAGGTTGAGCGACTGCAGGATCTGGTTGCCCACCTTGATTTCCTCGACCGGCGGGGCCGAGAGGGAGACGCGGATGGTGTCGCCGATCCCGCGGGAGAGCAAGGCGCCAAACGCCGTGGCGGACTTGATGGTGCCCTGGAAGGCCGGTCCGGCCTCGGTGACGCCGAGGTGCAGGGGCCAGTCGCCCTTTTCGGCCAGCATCTCGTAGGCGGCAACCATGATGACCGGGTCGTTGTGCTTGACSGAGATCTTGAAGTCGTKGAARCCGTGCTCYTCGAASAGCGASGCYTCCCAGACGGCGGATTCCACGAGGGCTTCCGGGGTGGCCTTGCCGTATTTCTTCATGATGCCCGGTTCCAGGGATCCGGCGTTGACGCCGATCCGGATGGAGGTGCCGTGGTCCTTGGCGGCGCGGGCGATCTCCTTAACCTGGTCATCGAACTTGCGGATGTTGCCCGGGTTCACGCGCACGGCGGCACAGCCGGCCTCGATCGCGGCGAAGACGTACTTCGGCTGGAAGTGGATGTCCGCGATCACCGGGATCTGGGACTTCTTGGCGATGATCGGCAGCGCCTCGGCGTCATCGGCCGACGGGCAGGCGACGCGCACGATGTCGCAGCCGGAGGCCGTGAGTTCCGCGATCTGCTGCAAGGTGGCGTTGATGTCGGTCGTCGGCGTCGTGGTCATGGACTGGACGCTGATGGGCGAATCGGAGCCGACGCCGACTGATCCCACCTTGATCTGGCGCGTCTTGCGGCGGGGGGCAAGGACGGGGGGCGGTGCTGACGGCATTCCCAGGCTGACCGAGGTCACATGGACTCCCTTTTAGAATTCGAAGTTGCGAAGGTGCGGGCGGGACGGGCTAGGCGTGCTTGGCCAGAAGACCGGTCAGCGGCGCCCACACGGTGGTGCGGGTGCCCGAGATGGCACCGGCGGCTGCGAAGGGGTCCTGCCGCAGAAGGTCATTCAAGGCCGCCTCATCGGCGGCCTTGAAGATGAGCAGCGCGCCTGCACCGTCGCCGTAGGGGCCGCTGGCCAGCAGGGCGCCGTCACGGGCAAGATCCGCGGTCCATTCGCGGTGTGCCGGGCGGCTGGCATCGCGGACCTCGGATGATTCGGCGTCGTACACGTACTCCACAGCAAAAACAGTCATATGGATACACTATCGCCCTGTTTGCCCGGTTCCCATCCGGAGGCTCCGGGGCACGCGGTCAGCCGAGGAAGAGGACCTTGGCCAGGGCGGCGACACCGGCTGCCCAGAGCATGGAGGTGAGGGTTCCGATGATGAACCGCTCGGCCGCCACCGGGGTGGCTTTCAACTCGGCAAACCGGCCGAGGCCCTTGATGGCCACGACGTAGGCGATGGCGACGGGCTGGCCGGCCAGGATCGCCAGGCACACGGCGAACCGTTCCAGGATGCCGATAATGGCGCCGCCGCGCAGGATGCGCACGCTGCTGACGGTCTCGGCGGGCGGCGCGGCGGCCGCCGCTGCCGGGGTAGGCGCTGCTGCGTCCGGCCCTGCCGGCTCCGGGGCCGCCTGGAGGTCGGGGTCCGTGGTGGAGTCGGCGGCGGGGTCCTCGGCCGCGTCCCCGCCGGCGCCGGCGCTGCTTCCGGCGTCGGCCCGGTCATCAATGGTGCGGGCCAGGCGGAACACCCAGGCAGTGACCGGCCAGCCGACGAATCCTGCGGTGAGCAGGGCCAGCGTGATCCACAGGGCGTTCACTTCTCTCCTTCGGTGCTGTCGTGGGCGAGGGTCAGCAGCAGTTCTGCGGCCGGCCTCGCGGCCCATTCTTCCTGCCAGCCCGAGCGCAGGACTGCACGGCTCACCGACTGCTCCGTGATTCCGAGTTTCTGTGCCGCTATTTTTTGGCTGCCGTGGGTTCCGTGGGTGTCTTGCCGCACCGAGCGCAGCACGTCCACCACCTTCCATTGCGCCGCGGTCCGGTCCTGGACCAGGCGGCCAATCAGTCGGAGCACCGCCTCCGCATTGGCGCAGGCCCTGGCCCCCTGGGACCCGCTGGCGCCGTCCGCGGCCGTGGTTGCCGCATTTGCATTTGCCCGCCGGCGGTCGCGGCCGGCAACCACGGCGAGGGGAACATGGGCGGCCGCCCCCTTGGCCCGGTCGACGGCGGACCGGGCCGCCACGAAGGCGGGACCCGAGCCTTCGCGCGGGCTGGCGGGCAGCGGCAGGTCCACCTCCCCCACCCCGATCCCSACATACCAGCGGCCGCTGCGCAGGGCGTGCAAGGCGATCTCCACCACCTCGTCGGCCCGTTCCAAGACGCCCTGGACCTCGTCGCCCACCGAACGYTCAAAGCGCCCGGCGGTGGAGAGTGCGCTGAGCTCCTTSAGGAGSCCGGGGACSCGGTCGATGTCGCCCGTGCTGCCGCGCTGGTCGATTGTCATGACGTACATGACCCCAGCCTAGGAAGGTGATCGGAAATAATCAACCATTTTCAACTGATTACTTAAAATCAGCCTAAATAGGCTTATGAATGATAGTCAGCGGAATTTGGCTGAAATGCCAGGGCCTATCCGAAGAGGTTGACCGGCTTGACGATGTCGGCGTAGATCAGCAGCGCGCCCATGCCCATCAGCAGCACCGCCACCACATACGTCACCGGGAGCAGCTTGGCGATATCGAAGGCGCCGGGATCCGGGCGGCCGAACAGCTTGGCGATCTGGCGCCGGGCCCCCTCGTACAGCGCGCCCGCAATGTGGCCGCCGTCGAGCGGCAGCAGCGGAATGAGGTTGAAGACGGCCAATGCGAAGTTGAGTCCGGCCAGCAAACCCACCAAGGCGGCGAAGCGGGACTGCAGCGGGACCTCCTCCATCGCGGCGACCTCGCCGGCCACGCGGCCCACGCCCACCACGCTGATGGGGCCGTTGGGGTCCCGGGGTTCCTCGCTGAAGGCTGCCTTGGCCACACCGGCCACGCGCTCCGGCAGGTTCACCACCACACCGGCGACCTGCTTGATGTTCTCCCCCGCCATGGGCAGCACGGCCGACGCCGGCTGCTGCACGAGTGCCGTCTGGGCGCCGATGCCCAGGAAGCCGACGTCCTGGTATTGGAGGCTTCCGTCAGCGGCCTTGGCCTGGCGGCCGTCGGAACCGAGAACCGGGCGGGCGGAGAGCACGGGCGTGACGGTTGTCGAGACGGTGGCGCCGCCGCGCTCCACGGTGATGCTCACCTGCCGGCCCGCCGAGGCGCGGATCCAGCCGGTGAGTTCGTCCCACGTGGTGACGGCCTTGCCGTCGAATGAGGTGATGGTGTCATTCGGCAACAGGCCCGCGGCCGCGGCCGGGGTGGGCTTGCAGTCGGCGGAGTCCGGGTCCACGGTCTCGCCGGCCTTGACCTGGCATTTGGAGACGTCCGCGATCGTGGTGGTCTGGCTGGCGGTGCCGAATCCCATCAGCARCACCGCGGTCAGCACGACGCCGATCAGCAGGTTCATCGCGGGCCCGCCGAGCATGATGATGATCTTTTTCCAGACCGGCAGCCGGTAGAAGACCCGGGTTTCGTCGCCGGGGCCGATTTCCTCGTGGGCCAGGGAGCGGGCATCGGATGCCAGTGACTGGAACATTCCGGTGCTGGAGGTGCGGACGGTGCCGTCTTCCTTGTTCGGCGGGTACATCCCGATCATGGACACGTAGCCGCCCAGCGGGATGGCTTTGAGGCCGTACTCGGTTTCGCCCCTTTTCTTCGACCAGACGGTGGGTCCGAAACCGATCATGTATTTGGTCACGCGGACCTTGAAGAGCTTGGCCGGGAGCAGGTGCCCGACTTCATGCAGGGCAATGGACACGGCGATGCCGATCGCCACGAAGACGACACCGAGGACAAAGAGGAGGACGGGGCTCATACTGTGATCTGCTGCTTCCTAGACGCTTCTTACGGCTAAACGTTCGTGGGTGCGGGCGCGTGCCCATCTTTCAGCATCCAGTACGGACTCCACCGTCAGCCCGGAGGAGCCTGAGTGTTCGCTGAGGACGGCATCGATGGTGTCCACAATGTCGGTGAACCGGATCTGCCCGGCGTGGAAGGCCATCACCGCTTCCTCGTTCGCGGCATTGAACACGGCCGGGAAGGTGCTGCCCTGCGTGGCGGCCGCCTTCGCGAGGTCGACGGCGGGGAACGCCACGGTGTCCAGCGGCTCGAACGTCCAGCTGGTGGCCTTGCCCCAGTCGCAGGCCCTGGCGGATCCGGGGACCCGGTCCGGCCAGCCGAGGCCGAGGGCAATGGGCAGGCGCATGTCCGGCGGCGAGGCTTGGGCGATCGTGGAGCCGTCGACGAACTGGACCATGGAATGCACCACGGACTGCGGGTGGACCACGACGTCGATCTTCTCCAGGGGGATGTCGAAGAGCAGGTGCGCCTCGATCACCTCCAGGCCCTTGTTGACGAGGCTGGCGGAGTTGGTGGTGACCATGAGGCCCATGTCCCACGTGGGGTGGGCCAGGGCGTCCTGCGGTGAGACGTCGTGCAGTTCGTCCCGGCTCTTGCCGCGGAACGGCCCGCCCGATGCCGTCAGGATCAGCCGGTCCACTTCCGCGGCGGAGCCGGAGCGCAGGCACTGGGCAATGGCCGAGTGCTCCGAATCCACAGGCACGATCTGCCCTTCGCGGGCCGCGGCCTTGACCAGGGCGCCGCCGACGATCAGGGACTCCTTGTTGGCCAGTGCCAGCGTGGCCCCGGAGGCGAGGGCGGCCAGGGTGGGGGCAAGTCCGATGGAGCCGGTGATGCCGTTGAGGACGACGTCGGCGGTGATTTCCGCGATCCGGGTGGAGGCGTCGGGGCCGGTGATGAGTTCGGGGCTGTACCCGATGAGTCCTGCCGCGCGGGCGGCGTCGTCGATCATGCGCCGGAGGGCGGAGGCATCACCGGAGGCGACACCGACAGCCTGGGCGCGGGTGTGGACCGCCTGCCGGGCCAGGAGTTCGAGGTTGCTGCCGCCGGCGCTGAGCGCGACGACCTCAAAAAGGTGCGGGGCGCCGTCGACGACGTCAATCGCCTGTGTGCCGATGGAACCGGTGGACCCGAGGAGGACGATTTTGCGCGGCTGCATGATTCAAGTATCCCGCACCGCGCCGGTGCGCCGCGTCCGCCTCGAGGTGGCACTTCACGGCAGTCGCGGCGTGCAGCAGTGCCGTGAAGTGCCAGCTCGACGCCGTCGGGTTGAGTCTTCCGCCGCTCGTTGACGCAGCAGGGCGGAGGCGTAACGTGGAAAACGTGGAGTGGACCGCGTGGTTCGACGCGCCGGAGTACGAGTTCGCCCGGCAGGTGCTGCAGCGCAGCACCGCCACCCTGTATTTCGTGGCCTTCCTCTCCTCGCTGAACCAGTTCCCGGCCCTCCTCGGCGAGCGCGGCCTGTTGCCGGTGCCGGCGTATCTCGAGGGCTTCAACCGTTTGGGCCGGCCCAGCCTGTTCCGCTGGCGCTACTCGGACCGGCTGCTGCGGACGGTGTGCTGGAGCGGCATGGCCATTGCCGCCACGCTCATCGCCGGGCTGCCGCAGCTCGGGCCGCCGTGGGTTCCGCTCATCGCGTTCCTGGCCCTGTGGCTGTTGTACATGTCGATCGTGAACGTGGGGCAGACGTTCTACGGCTTCGGCTGGGAAATGCTGCTGCTGGAGGCCGGGTTCACGGTGGCCTTCCTTGGCTCCGACCAGACTCCCCCGCCCCGGACCATCCTGATCCTGCTGGTCTGGCTGGTGTTCCGGCTGGAGTTCGGCGCCGGCCTGATCAAGATCCGGGGCGGCCAGGAATGGCGGGACCTGACGGCGCTGTACTACCACCACGAGACCCAGCCGATGCCGGGGCCGCTGAGCCGGCAGGCCCACCTGCTCCCCAAGGCCTGGCACCGGCTGGAGGTCCTGGGCAACCATTTCGCCCAACTGGTGGTGCCCTTCTTCCTCTTTGCCCCGCAGCCGCTGGCCAGCGCCGCCGCCGGAATCATCATCTTCACCCAGCTGTGGCTGGTGGCGAGCGGAAATTTCGCCTGGCTGAACTGGATGGCGATCATCCTGGCCTTCGCGGCGGTCAGCGATCCCGTGGCGCACGCCGTGATTCCGGCGATCCCGCTGGACTGGCATGCCGCGGCTGTGTCCCCGTCCGCAGGAACCGGAGCAGGAGCGGCGGTGGGCGCAGCCGGGGTGGGCAGCCAGGCGCCGGTTCCTTGGCTGGTGGTGGTCCTTGTGGCCACCGTGCTGCTGGTGGTGCTCAGCTACCGGCCCATCGAGAACCTCTTCTCCCACCACCAGTTGATGAACGCATCCTTCAACCGCTGGCAGTTGGTCAACACCTACGGCGCGTTCGGCACCGTCACGAAGCGGCGGATCGAGATCGTGGTGGAGGGGACCCTCGACGAGGACCCCGGGGACGACGCGGACTGGCGGGAGTACGGGTTCAAGGGCAAGCCCGGCGACGTCCGGCGCATCCCGCGCCAGTACGCCCCATACCACCTGCGGCTGGACTGGCTGATGTGGTTCCTGCCGCTGCGTACCGTGCACGAGGAGTGGTTCTACGCGTTCCTGGCCAAGCTGCTGGCTGCGGACCGGCCCACGCTGCGGCTGCTGCGCCACGACCCGTTCGACGGCGGACGGCCGCACTGGATACGTGCCACCAGCTACCTCTACCATTTCTCCACCCGGGCCGAGTTCCGTGCGACGGGCCAGCGCTGGATCCGGACGCCGCTGTATGTCGTCATCCCGCCGTCGCGGCTCCCGGCGCCGCGCCCGACGTCGGAGGCGTGAGGCCCGGCGCGGTGCGGCCCGGCGCGGTGCGTTCCCATGGGCCCGTTTACCGCAAATGGCCGGAATGAGTGTCGTCATTCCGGCCATTTGCGGCAATTCAGTTCAACGCCCGCGCTTAGACGGACACCTCTTCCTTCGCCGGCGCAGCCTCCAACGTTGCCTGGCGGCGGCGCAGCCACCACGAGGCGGCGAAGATCAGTGCCATGGAGACGTACACCACCAGGGCGAACGGCGAGGCGAACAGGGCCGTGGGGTCGTTTTGCGAGAGCTGCAGCGAACGCCGCAACTGCACCTCGAACATCGGCCCCAGGATCATCGCCACCACCATGGGCGCCACGGGATAGCCGTAGCGGCGCATGAAGTAGCCCAGGATGCCCACCACCAGCAGGATGCCGACGTCGCTCGGGGAGAAGTTCACCGAGAACGCGCCGAGGGCGGCGAAGACCAGGATGCCGGCGTAGAGGTAGGGCCGCGGGATCTGCAGGATCTTCACCCACAGGCCCACCAAGGGCAGGTTCAGCACCAGGAGCATGAGGTTGCCGACGTACAGCGACGCGATCAGGGTCCAGACAAGCGCGCCCTGGTTTTCGAACAGGAGCGGGCCGGGCTGGATCTGGTAGCGCTGGAACGCCGTGAGCATCATGGCCGCCGTCGCCGTCGTCGGGATTCCGAGGGTCAGCAACGGCACCAGGACACCGGCGGCCGCGGCGTTGTTGGCCGCTTCCGGTCCGGCGACGCCTTCGATCGCGCCCTTGCCGAACTGGGCCTTGTTGGCGCCCTTGGCCAGCTTCCGCTCGGCGGCGTAGGACAGGAATGTGGAGACGTCCGCGCCGCCGGCCGGGACGGTGCCGATCGGGAACCCGATGAAGGTTCCGCGCAGCCACGGCTTCCAGGACCGCTTCCAGTCCTCCTTGGACAGCCAGGCGTTCTTGCCCTTGCTGACGGGGATCAGCTCCACCGGGCCGTGCCGCAGCTTCGATGCGACGTAAAGCGCCTCGCCGAGGGCAAAGAGGCCCACGGCCACGAGGACCATGTCGACGCCGTCCACCAGGGTGGGGTTGTCGAACGTGAAGCGCTGCTGGGCCGTGCTGTCATCGATGCCGATCAGGCCGATGAACAGCCCGAGCGCCAGGGATGCCAGGCCGCGCAGGACGGAGGCGCCCAGCAGCGCACCGACGGTCAGGAAGGCCACCACCATGAGGGCCACGTAGTCCACGGGGCCGAGGCCGACGGCGAAGTCGGCCACGACGGGCGCCAGGAAGGTCAGCAGGACCGTCGCGATGGTGCCCGCGATGAAGGATCCGATCGCCGCCGTCGCCAGGGCTGCCGCTCCCCTGCCGGCCTTGGCCATCTTGTTTCCTTCGAGCGCCGTGACGATCGAGGASGACTCGCCCGGSGTGTTCAGCAGGATGGAGGTGGTGGAACCGCCGTACATGCCGCCGTAGTAGATCCCGGCGAACACGATCAACGCAGCCGCGGGGTCCAGGGCATAGGTGATGGGCATGAGCAGGGCCACGGTCATGGCGGGGCCAATGCCGGGCAGCACGCCGACGGCGGTGCCGACGAAGACCCCGCCCAGGGCGTAGAGCAGGTAGACGGGCTGCAGCGCGGTGCTGAATCCTTCGAGCAGGAGCATGAAGCTATCCATGGAAGAACGGCACCCCCTCGAACAGCGGCCCTGGCGGCAGGGACACGCCGAGCAGGCCGCCGAAGACGTACTGCAGCACCAGCGCCAGGATCACGGACACGGCGATCGCCTTCCAGAGGGGTTTGGCGTCCAGGGACCAGGCGGCACCGCTGAAGAGCACGGCGGCGGCCACCGGCCAGCCGGCCGGCTCGATCAGGAAGATGTGCAGCACCACGAAACCCACCAGTTTGGCCAGGGCAACCCAGTCGGTCTTTGCGGTCACGTCCAGGTCTTCGCTGTCCTCGGCCTGCCCGACTTTGCCGCGGAGGACCTGCAGGACCACCCCGGCGCCGCACAGCACCAGCAAGCCGCACACGATGTAGGGGAAGGCACGCGGGCCGATGCCGGTCTCCGACGGCGGGATCGGAATGGATCCCGCCGTCGCCAGGCCCGCGACGCCCACGCTGACGAACACGAGGGCGAACAGGATCTCCCCGGTCGGCCGCTTGGCGGGCGCCGCGGCGGGCGCCTCGGCGGGTGCAGACGTTGATGCGAGGTCAGACACTGTTACTTGACCAGGCCGATCTGGGTCAGGGTGGTCTTGACCTTGGCGATGTCCTCGGTCAGGAAGGTCTTGAAGCCGTCACCGGCCAGGAACGCGTCGTCCCAGTTGTTCTTGGTCAGGGTGGACTTCCAGGCCTCTGACGCGTGCAGCTTGGTGACGACGTCGGTCAGCTTCGCTCGCTGGGCGTCGTCGATGGACCCGGGGGCCACCACGCCGCGCCAGTTGGTCAGCACGACGTCGATCCCCTGGTCCTTGAGCGGCTTGATCCCGGGAAGCGCCGGGGCCTCGGCCTTTCCGGAGACGGCGAGCGCCCGGACCTTGCCGGCCTTGACCTGTTCGGCATACTCGCCCACGCCGGAGATGCCGGCCTGGACCTTGTTGCCGAGCAGCGCCGCGATGGACTCGCCGCCGCCGGAGTAGCCGATGTAGTTCAGCTTGTCCGCCTCCACGCCCTGGGATTTCAGGATCTGCCCGGCCAGGATGTGGTCCGCGCCCCCGGCCGAGCCACCCGTGATGGCCACGCCCTTGCCGTTGGCCTTGATGTCCGCGACGAGGTCGGCGACCGACTGGTACTTCGACGACGCCGGCACGACGAGAACCAGCGGCTCTTCGGTGAGCCGCGCGATCGGGGTGGTGTCCTCGAGCCGGGTCTTGGCGCCATTGGTCTCGACCGCACCCACCATGACGTAGCCCATCACCATGAGGGTGTTGACGTCCTTCTCGGTGGCGAGCTTGGCGAGGCCGTTGGTCCCGCCGCCGCCGCCAATGTTGGTGACCTGGGCGGAGGAGACGAGCTTGTTGGTCTGCAGGTCCTGCTGCATGGCGCGTCCGGTCTGGTCCCAGCCGCCGCCGGGGTTGGCCGGGACGATGATGCTGAGCTTCTTGATCGGATCGGCGCCCGCGGACGCGCCGGCAGCGGTGCCGGTTCCGCTTCCCGCGCAGGCGGACATGGCCAGGACGACTCCGGCGGCGCCGGCAATGAGGGCGGCGCGACGTGTGTGGGTGGGACGCGTGAAAGCGGGCCGCGTGAAAAAGTTCTGGGAAGTCATGGTTTCTCCTAGGGCGAATGTGATGCACATCATTGGAATCACGTCACTGACCCTAGGAGCGCCCGCCGAACGGCAACAGCATTTGGCCGTAGAGGTAGTAGTGGTCATATTGGTCACGGCCCCCGGCCGTCTTTTTGGCGGGCGGGCTGCGCCCCCAATGGGAAACTTGTGACATGTTTCACAAGATTCCCCTTCGGTTCCAGCTGGTCGCATTGCAGCTGGGCATCGTGCTGGCTGTCCTCACGGTGGTGGGGGCCGTGACCATCCGGATGCAGGAACAACAGCTCCGTGACGCCTACAAGGGCCGGCTGATCGGCGTCGCCGAAAGTGTTGCCCAGCTGCCCTCGGTYATCAACGCGTTCGGCACATCGTCGCCGGCCCAGACAATCCAGCCGATCGCGGAAGTCATCCGGCAGGCATCCAACGTCACCTATGTGGTGGTGACGGACCGGCACGGGGTCCGTCAGTCGCACCCCAATCCGGCGGAAATCGGCCGGCCGGTCTCCACCGATCCGTCCGTGCCGCTGTCCGGGGAGATCTACGTGGGTACCCAGACGGGCACGCTCGGTGAGTCCTGGCGGGTGAAGGTTCCCATCTTCGATGCGGCCGGCGCCGTGATCGGCTCCGCATCCGTGGGGGTGCTGGAGAGCACCCTGGCCGCCGACCTCCATGAGGACATGCCGCAGCTGTTCGGCTGGCTGCTCGGGGCGGCACTGCTGAGTTCGCTGGGCGCGATGTATGTCTCGAAACTGGTGTGGCGGCGGATCTACAAACTCGAGCCCGAGGACATCGCTGCCCTGCTCGAAACGCGCGACGCCATGCTCCACGGCCTGGGTGAAGGACTCGTGGCGGTGGACGCCGACGGCAGGGTCGCGCTGGTCAACGATGAGGCACGCCGCCTGCTCGCCCTGGCCGGGGACATCACCGGGACCCCTGCAGCGGCAAGCCTGGAACCGGCGGTCCTCCGCTTGCTCTCGGCCGGGTCCGCCACGGAGGAACTGGTGCTCTCGGGTGAACGGATTCTGCTGGGCAAGGTCAATGCGGCCACCGTCGACGGCCGCGAAGTCGGCAAGGTGCTGATCCTGCGCGACCGCACGGAGCTCCACACCGTCCTGCGTGACCGCGACGGCGCCGTGGACGTGACGCAGGCACTCCGCGCCCAGGCGCACGAATTTGCCAACAAACTGCACGTCATCTCCGGGCTGCTGGAGCTCGGAAAGCAAGACAAAGCCATCGAATACCTGGGCCGCAGCCACAACGACGCCGTCTTCGCGAACCGCCCGCTGGCGGCCGGAATCACCGACCACGGGGTCCAGGCGCTGCTGATCGCCAAGTCCACGGTCTGCGCCGAGCGCGGCATCGAGATCATCGTCAGCCCGGATTCGCTGTGCTCGGTTGATGACTCGGGCGACGTCATCACGGTGCTGGGCAACCTGATCGACAACGCTGTGGACGCTGCGGGTTACGACAGCACTGTGGCCATCCGGCTGGGCGAGAGCGCCGACGGCGGGCGGACCATCGTGGTGGAGGACGACGGACCCGGCGTCCCGGTTCCTGAACGCGCTAAAGTGTTCGAGCCCGGCGTGACCAGCAAGGAGTCCGAGGGAATCAACAGCCGCGGGTTTGGGCTGGCCCTGGTCCAGCGGGTTGCCCTCCGGCGCGGAGGCCGGGCGGCAGTATCCTCATCGGCGTTGGGCGGAGCCTGCTTCTCGGTAGTGCTCAGAACAAAAGAGGCGGAACTACAAAACCAATGAACGCCATACGCACCCTCATCATTGACGATGACGTAGCAGTGGCCGGGATCCATCACGGGTTCCTGCTGGCACGCGGCGGATTCGACGTCGTGGCCATGGCCCACACCGGGCAGCAGGGCATCGATCTGGCCGCGGAGCTGGGCCCGGAGCTGGTGTTGCTGGACATCCATCTGCCGGACATGTCCGGCCTGGACGTCCTGCAGCGGCTGCGCGCGCGCCGGCGGCCGGTGGATGTCCTCGTGATCACCGCGTCCCGGGAGCTTGACACGGTCCGTGGCGCGATGGCCGGCGGGGTGCTGCACTACCTGGTCAAGCCCTTCTCCTCGCAGGCATTGAACGAACGGCTCGACGAGTACGTCATGCTGCGGGACGATCTGGCCTCCGGCGCTTCCGGGCCGCTTGACCAGGCGAGCATCGACCGCCTGGTGGCGCCCTCCCGCCGGTCCGCGGTGGCGGAAACCCCGGCGGGTCAGCCCGCCCAGCCAGACCAGGCCGCCGTACGGCTGCCCAAGGGACTGTCGCGCCCCACCCTGGACGCGGTCATCGAGGCACTGAAGGCCAGTCCGGAGGATGTCTCCGCGGCCGGCCTGGCGCTGCAACTGGGCCTGTCCGGGCCTGTCC